>SYJG01000203.1 GCA_005798445.1 Planctomyces sp. | reverse complement strand
GCAAAATCCAAAGCAGTCTGTAAACTCATCGCGGCCTCCGTGCGTGGTCTGAAGTGGCAATCAATTCAACCACTTAGATGCGCGAGGAGGCCGCTTTTGTCTCTAGCCGTGAATAATTCGAGCTAACGCCATCTCCGACGAGAGGATCACTCCAGTCTCGTCGTCTAAAAGTCGCAGCCACAAGTCTTTCATGATGCTCTCCCGATCGAATGGGGAATACCGTCACGTCTCGATGACGGTCACCAAGAAGGAAAAGCCGGCGGTCGAGAGCGAAGAAATTCCGAGAGGAACGGACCTCGGAAATCGCTCTTCGCTCTCGGACCGCCGAATCGAGCCGCCAAATTGCCCAAGGGATCAGCCCGGCCAATCTCACGGCTCTGCTCCTGGTGGTCTCTCAGGTCACCAGGAATTGGCGGTTTTTAGGCCGCCAGTGGTGGCACGACACAGTCGTCTGCCACGCACGCTCGTCTCCTCGATGAAGGGGATTTGAGGCCAATCGTTTGGCCTGACAACCGGAAGAATTAGCACAACCGATACCATCATTACGGCTGACACAATCGTTACGACCGGACTTCGACGGTAACCGCTAGGAACAGCAAGAGGTTCGGTTGTGACGGATTTTCCGGTTGTCACGCGGCGTTTCGGGCCGCAAGTCTCGCCGCGTCAAGTCTTCTTGGCGCTTCGCGTTGACGCTGTTTTGAAACTTGAGCAACTTGTTGCGACCAAGCTGTTTTCAGCACGACGCGCCCGCGAGTGATTGATGTTGCTTCCGACAAACCACTCGCTGGTGCGTCGTACTGGTGTCGCAAGGTGGTGGGCGTCGGGAGTCGTGGCTGTCGCATCCGCGGTTGCTCGGCTAATTTGTCGCGGTCAGTCGTGAAGACGGCTCTGTGAGCCGACTGAGTTGACGATGCGAGACGCGAATCCGGGAAGGGAACTTCATGTCGAGATGCTTGGTGACAGGGGGCGCTGGATTCATCGGCAGTCATTTGACGGAGGAACTTCTGGCGGCCGGTCATCACGTCACGGTGCTCGACAATCTGTCCACGGGACGAGCCGAGAACCTCACAGCCCTGGTCGGGCATCCGCGACTGACAATCCAAACTGGCTCGATCACCGACCAAATGCTGCTCGCCGAAGTCGTTCGCGACGCGGACACGATTTATCACCTGGCTGCCGCAGTCGGCGTCAAACTGGTGGCAGACGATCCGGTGCGGACCATTGAGACCAACATCTATCCGACGGAAGCGCTGTTGCAATTGGCGGTGCAAGGGGGCGGCAAGCCGTTCTTTTTAGCGTCCACCAGCGAGGTGTACGGCAAGAATCCGAAAGAGCAGTGGACCGAAGAGGATGATTTGCACCTCGGACCAACGTCTCGGCCGAGATGGGCCTATGGCTGCTCGAAGGCGATTGATGAATTCCTGGCGTTGGCGTACTTTCGCAAGCACGGGTTGCCGGTGGTGATCGGTCGGTTTTTCAACGTCGTTGGGCCGCGGCAGGTCGGGCACTACGGGATGGTGATCCCTCGATTTGTCGATCAGGCGCTCAGCGGCGGTCCCGTGATCGTTTACGACGACGGTGGCCAAGTGCGGTGTTTCGCGCATGTGCGTGAGGTCGTCGCGTCGATCATGAGCTTGATGGGGACCACGGCGGCCCAGGGACAGGTCTTCAACATCGGCAGTGACAAGCCGTGGTCGATCCGGCAACTTGCGGAAGCGGTCATCGCCAAAGTCGATCCTGCGGTACGCATCGAGCATCTGCCGTACAGCAAAGCGTACGGCGATGACTTCGAGGATGTGCGCCGCCGCGTCCCGGATGTCAGCCGCCTGATGCAGACAATCGGCTCGACGCCGCATTTGGGACTGGACTCGATACTGGATGACATCATCGCCTGGAAGCGTTCGCAGACAACGTCGAACGCGAGTTGACCAATGTTGTGTGTCACGAGTGCGTGATGGAGGCCGTCGGTGGAAGTCGTCAACGATGCTCGGCTGATGGAGCTTGTTCGCGAGCCTGCGAGAGAATTGTTGCCGGCGGCTCGCCGCGCTGCGGTTGTGCGACCGCTCGTGGTCCTGCTGGTGTTTTTGCCCGGTTTGATCGGATTTTGGAATCGGACGCTGGACGAAGCGACGTGTCGGCAGGGGTTGCTCGCGTTCGATGTCGCGGCTGGTGAGCGGCCAATGGATTGGTTCGTCACCGCCTCACGCAACGTCGCGGAGAGTTCCACTCAGGTGTTTCCGTTGCCGATGTTGGTGACCGCGCTGGGACTGCAAGTCGAGCTGTTGTCTCCGGAGAGTCGGCTGTTGCTGGTGTCGTATCTGAGTTCCGCATTCCTGCTGTTGAGTTTGAGTTGCCTCGCCAAAAAAGTTGGCGGGAGTCGGTTTGCATTGCTGGTGGTGTGCGTGGCCTGCGGGCATCGAGAATTCCTCATCCTGAGTGAATCTTTGCCTCCCGTCGCAATCCCGTTGGCGTTTGCGGCGTTGTCATTCCGAGCGATGCTGGCTCATCAAACCGCCGGTCAGCCATTGGTCTCTTGGCCTCTGCTAGCGAGCAGCTTGGCACTTGCGGCGTGTTGGTTGTCTGGTGGCGAATTGGCTCTAGCCAGTCTGGGGGTGTTGTTGGCGATCAGTTTGTCGTCCGTCTTTTTGAGAGAGAATTTGTCCGCGCGAAGCACTTTAAGACGAGCTCTTCGACAACGATTCTGGAAACTGTCGATCGCCGTGGTGAACTTTGTCTTGGTCACGACGATCGCGGTAGCCTTCGTGGCCGGATGGCAGTCTGTGTTTTCGGACCGAATCCATTTGCCAATGATCGCCGGCAGTTCGTTTTGGCTTCACAGAATTTGGCCCGTCGAAACAAGGACTGTCGAAGCAGCACAGGCGCTGTGGCAAATGATCGGTGCGTGGTTGGGATTCCTGGTGATCGGAATGGTACAAGTGGCTCGTCGCCGAATGCATCAGCAAGGCGGCCTGAGCATCGAAGCGGCATGGCTGCTGGTCGGTTGGGCGGTTGTCGGCTGGTTGAGTTGGTGGGTCACTTGGCCCGAGCATCACGCAGACTGGACGAACTCCGTCACCTGGTCGGGATTTCTGTTGTTGCCGTTGTTGTTCTTGTCGGCATGGGGTTTGGAGGCTGTGTTGCGGCGCGAGCTTGGCGTGGGGAGCGTCGTGACAGTGACACTCGCCACGTTGGGAGTTGTCTTCGCGCCCCATTGGACGGCTCGACTGCCCAGTCCAGTGACAGGGACGTGGATCGCCGCAAGTGTTTTGGTGGGAGCGATTGTCATCGGGACTGGGCTGTTCATGATCCGAAGACTCGCGAAGTCGGAATCTCACAGCCGTCTGCTTTTGTTGTCGTGTGTCGCACTCTTGGTTCTGACGGATGCGACAAACGGAGTCTTCTCGCGGCGAAGGTTGGCTGATGACGAACGCGAACTGCTGGCGTTTCGTCGCCAACTCATCACCGAACCACCGCCGGATCACTGTTGGTTAATCACCGAAGAATCTTCTCCCGCGCGGCTGCGATTCTTCCTGCGGAGCCTGTGGCACGGTGTTGCTTTGCAGGAAGCGAAAGATTGGGAAACGGTGCTGTTCAAGCCATCGCGAACATCTGCCACAAATTCCGTCGAACCAGAGACACCTATCGAAAGCACAACGCCCGCTGCGACTCGCCCGCCCCGTGCAATCGTGGTGACCTGGGGCGGCTCGAAGCTTCCAGCGGAAGATCTGAAACGTCGCGGCCAGGCACTCACACAGACGACCGCTCCCCATTACTTTCAGGGTCGGCTCCTGAAAGGTTACCGCTGGAATGAGCGAGCCGAGGGGTCGAACTCACGATGACGGTTCGTTACGGGCGACGTTGTCGGCCAAGGAGTTGAGTCGTGTGATCGAGTTGTTGTGGCAGCGCTCTCCATCTAGTCGGTTGTAAGGATTACGGTCGGATTACCGTTGCCGAGAGCCGTTACAGCGGGTGACGGCCCGAACTGCCGAAAACGGACAGACACTCATTTTTTTGTTGGAACACTCGGTCGAGCAGCGTATTCTGCATCGACTTTTCGTGGTCACTGCCGGACCTGCCGACCTTGCCTCTGGTCTGCGAGTCAATGATTCCCAGTCGGATCATTCCATCGGAGGATGGAAGCGCGGCGAAGAGCCGCGCCGGAGCAAGTTACTCGCGTATCGGGTGTTGGATGGCCCGCGTGAGGCCTTTTCTCAGGAGCCCCTGGCGTCGAGACTTGTCTGCTGCGGAGCGAAGCTAGGGTCGTCAAAGACAAGCTGGTTCGCTCCACCTGAGCAAACTCCGCCAGTCATCGCCTATGGACGCCATTCTTCGCCAGTACGGATACTCGGTGAGCGATGCCACCTGGTTTTATCTGTCTCTGCTGCTGATTGTGGCGGTCTTCTTTCGATTCCACCGAATCTTCTCGTTGCGCAACCTCGACCTCGTGTTGCTGCTGTCGATCGCTCCGGGGTTGTTGCTCGTGCAGCACGGCAAAGACTACGGGTACGGTTGGCTGTTCGTCGTGACGGGCTGCCTGCTGGTGAGGCTCTTTGTTGACAGTCTTTGGAAACGTCGGCCTTTGCTCGAGCAGAATCTCAACTCAGCGGGCATGGCGTTCTTGACGGTTTCGGTGTTCGTCTTGCTGATCAGCAAGGCCCTCACAGAACCGCCACCACAAGGCACGCTGGACACGGTTCGCCGGGCTGATGAACTGCGGAAGCGACAGGATACAAGCCAGGAACTCCCCAAGACCGAAGAAGATCCGGCAGGTCCGACGACTCGTGTGTTTGCGGCTCCGGTCGTGGCTGCATCGGACATTGCCGTATCGGGCCGATCGTCGGATCGGGAACATCGTTGGCTTGTCGAGCAGAATGCCGCGCGAGCGACGGCCGTCTTAGCGCACTTAGCCGTCGTATTGGGATTGTGGTTTCTCGGCAAGCGACTGTTCGGAGATGTGAATTCGGGACTCGCGATGGCCACGCTGTATTTGTTGTTGCCCTGCACGGCAATCGATGTCGGCAAAGTGAATCATGTGCTTCCAGCGGCGCTGATCGTGTGGGCGTTCGTGGCCTATCGCAGTCCTCTGATTGCCGGCGGATTGATGGGCTTGGCGTGCGGAACCTTGTTATTCCCGTTGTTTCTCTTGCCACTGTGGGCGGTGTTTTACGGTAAGCAAGGTGCTGGCCGTTTTGTGGCTGCGTTGGGAGCTGTGGCCGCGATTTTGGCCGCCAGCTTGCTACTGACTTCGGCCGATTCACACTCTTTCACGAAACAAATCCTCGGCTCGATCGACTGGAGCAGCCTCACGCTCAGCGGTGATGCGGCCGGCTTCTGGAGTTCTTACTCCGGCGAGTATCGCATTCCGGTGATGGTCGCTTTCTTTGTCATGTTGCTGATCCTCACCTTTCTGCCGAGAGAAAAAAATCTCGAACATTTACTGGCGCATTCGACAGCCATCGTCGTCGCCACGCAGTTGTGGTATCCGCAGCAAGGCGGAGCCTACGTGCTGTGGTATCTGCCGCTGTTGCTGGCGGTTGTGTTCCGGCCGAAGCTCACGA
This sequence comes from Planctomyces sp., assembly GCA_005798445.1. Taxonomy (GTDB): domain Bacteria; phylum Planctomycetota; class Planctomycetia; order Planctomycetales; family Planctomycetaceae; genus SXKJ01. The sequence goes on along the minus strand of SYJG01000203.1, from coordinate 20,231 downwards.
GCCAAACTCCGCCAGTCATCGTTCCTGCTCGATCCGAAGAACAACAGCTCTCAATGCCAACTCGAATGTTTGCGGGGGTGACTTGGTTTCGTCGCCGTGGCTCGTGAACAAGAAAATGGTCTGACGAATCCGACCCCTCACGCTTGCGACGTTATGCTGGCAAGATATCTTGACCGCTCGTTGGCCCGAACGGCGGGCAGGAAGATCTGTCACACGTTCTATCGAGGGGAGTTTCCGATGCGTCGCTTGACTGCCTGGATCGGCTTAGGTTCGTTGTTGTCGGTGACGTTGATCGCCTCGGTCTGCGGACTCATGGCCGCCGAGTTGTCAGACGAAGAGAAGAAGGACGGCTTCGTCAGCATCTTCAACGGAAAGGACTTCGCCGGTTGGAAAGGCCCTGTCGACAACTACGAAGTCTCAGAGGGTGCCATCTCCTGCAAGGCGGGCAAGGGAGGCACGATCTTCACAGAAGCGGAATACAGCGACTTCGTCGTGCGTCTGGAATTCAAAGTCCCATCCGGCGGAAACAACGGACTCGCGATTCGGTATCCGGGTCAAGGCGACACGGCCTACGTCGGCATGTGCGAACTGCAAGTGCTCGACGACAACTACGACAAGGTCAAAGGCAAGCTCGATCCACGTCAGTTCCATGGCTCAGCCTACGGCATGGTTGCAGCCAAGCGTGGCTTTCAAAAACCGAACGGCGATTGGAACGTCCAGGAAGTCACCGTGAAAGGTTCAACGATCAAGGTTGTGCTCAACGGCACGATGATCCTCGATTGCGATCTCAAGGAAGTGAAGGAGTTCATGGCGAACTCGCCTCATCCCGGAAAAGATCGCGAAAAAGGCCACTTCGGCTTCGCCGGACACGGCGACGCTGTTGTGTTCCGCAACGTCCGAATCAAGGACTTGGCCGCAAAGAAATAGGATTCGTCGCTGGTGGCGAACGAGTGCTTCATTTCAGTGACTCAGCCGACACTCGTGCCTCGCCAAACTCAGTTTCGCCGACATCGATCCGTATCATCACTTTGCCGCGTTTCCAAGATTCTGTTTTGCCGTTGCGAGTCACTTCTTGCACGAATCCCGGCAACTCGTGCCACACGACAAGCGTGTGCTCGCCGGCAGGCAGATTCTTCAACTCGAATCGACCGTGCTCGTCGGTGACGGCGACGTACGGATGATCCTTCACGACCAGCCAGCCGATCATCCAAGGATGAATCGCACATTGCACTTGGGCCGGAAGTTTCTCGGACTGTGTGAACCGCGGCCGATCAACGGACTTACCGGCCGGCGTCAAATCGTTGAACGGCGCGTTGCGATCTAAACCTGCGGCCGTGTTGTGATCGACCTGGTCTGCGTTCTCGATCAAAAGCGTCTGCCCAGTTCGCAGCACGCAGACATGAGGATCGAAGCGACAACCCTTGTTCGACAGCTTGATCTTTGCCGATGCAGATTTCTCGAACGAAGGATGAATCGCAATCTTCTCAGCCGGTTTGGTGTCGAGCCAAATCACGACATTTGCAATTCCTCGATCCCCTGCATGCACCACCAGTTTTTCCGTGCGTGGCTCATGCTTGCCGCAGAACTCGACGTCTTTGTTGAGCACCAACTTTGGCCGCTCTGGCAGCGTTCCATCGAACACGAAGCGGCCCTTGACCGTCCCCCAGTCATCGGCATTCGCAACAGTCGAGGCGATCGCAACAATCAAGCTGACCAACGAGAGTCTTGTGCCGCTGACTCGGCTCATTACGTCGTCCTTCCTTCGAATAAAAGTTTCGCCTAACGAGGCTTGTTAATTCGGTATTTGCGCAACTTGCTGAATAACGTGCTGCGTGGAATTCCGAGGAACCGCGCCGCTTCCGCCTTGTTGCCATTGGCCGTTCGCAGCGCGTTCTCCAAAGCTTCTCGTTCGGCGGTCTCGTCGAGCGCACCAGTGGCGAGCACATTCGTGCCGACCATCGCCGATTCCTCAACACGCTCGCGATTCGTACCACGCGGCGACCGCGGATCGACGAATTGCTGTGACACAGATCCTTTGGGAGACGGCATTCGCCGTTCGAACACCTCCCGTGGCAAATCGTGCAATGTGATGCTCCCTCCGTCGGCGAGTACGACGGCGCGTTCGATGACGTTTTCGAGTTCGCGGATGTTACCCGGCCAGAAGTAGCGTTTCAGTGCGTCGAGAGCATCGTCGTCAATCTGCGAAAGAGGCTTGCTCAGTCGCTGCGAAGTCCGTTTCAAGAAGTGTAGTGACAACTCGTGAATGTCCTCCTTGCGCTGCGCGAGGGTCGGCAAAACTATGCTGATGACGTTCAGTCGATAAAAGAGATCCTCACGAAACTTTCCTTCGACGATCAGCTTCTTCAAGTCTTGATTCGTCGCCGCGATCAGCCGGACATCCACTTGCACCGTGCGTGTTCCGCCGACCGGTTCGAACTGTCGCGTTTGCAGAACTCGCAGCAGCTTGATTTGAGTCTCCAGCGAAATGTCGCCGATTTCGTCCAAAAACAGCGTCCCACCATGAGCGGACTCGAATCGCCCGACTCGGTCTTTGTGCGCTCCAGTGAAGGCTCCTTTGACGTGCCCAAAGAGTTCACTTTCCAACAAGCTCGGAGACAGCGCTGCGCAATGCACACTGATCATTGCTCCGTTTTTCCGCGAACTGTTGACATGAATCGCGTGCGCGAGCAATTCCTTGCCGGTGCCACTCGGCCCCGTGACCAAGACGGACGACTCGCTCTGTGCCACTTTGCGAACCGTTTCCAGCACTCGCTGAATCGCTGGACTGCTCCCTTTGATATGACCCCGCTCGAAATCTTCGGCAGACGATTCTGGCTTGGGAGGTGCATCCCCTCCTTGAGTTGTCCGAATTTCTTGCTGAAGCATGTTGATCACACGCTTCTGTTCGTCAATCTTCTCGACTTTGAGTTGCATCTCCTCGTTCAGACGCGAGATGTCTTGATGCACCTTGACGCTGTGCAACGCAACGCTCGTAATCTGACCTAACGCGTTGAGGAACGTCAGATCTTCGGCCGTGTATGGAGTACCGTTTTGCTTTGGTCCGAGTGCAACTGCTCCCGCCAACTCGCCGTCGCTCACAAAGGCGTACAACAACTCCGCTCGTAAGCTGCGCATTGTTTGCTGCACCGACGATGGAACGCTCAGGAGAGGATTCATCGATCTCGCAATGGCGGATTCAGTGTGCAACGTCTGCATCAACTCGTCGTCCGCCACGATCTGCGCGGGGAGATCAGAAGCTCCTTCGACCGCAATCAATTGAAATGTGGAACTCTCCACTTCTCGCAAATAGACCGCGATTCGCTCCGCCCGCAGAACCTCCCGGCAGGAACCGATCATGCGGTGCGCCAATGTCTCCCGGTCGACAACGCTCTCAACGGCTCGGTTAATTCGTTGCAGGGCTTTGTCGAGTTGATACTTCTCTCGATAAAAGCGCAGATCGATGAATTGTTGCAATCGGTCCCGCCCCCACAACAACATCGTGACGGCAACCGCTAGTACGGCTCCCAATAACAGAATTTGCTGTCGCTCCGGAAACGCTGGCCCTCCGGCGTTCCAAGAATTGGAGGTCAAACCACCGACCGAGATCAATCCGGCAAATGCCGCCGTCAGCCCAAAACTGGCTGCGTAGTACCGCATTCCTTTGCTGACGATCTGGTCAATCAGCATCAACTTGAATCGCAGAATCGCAACTGCGTAAGCCAGCATGAATGACAAGCTGGCCAGGAACATCGCAAACCTGGCTCGTCCCAAGGCGAACTCCACGCGGTCGAACAGCGCCAAATACAACGTGTACCCGACTGGTAGAACTGCAGACACACCGCCCCAAAACATCCACTTCAATTGATTCCGTTCGACTGGATTCGTGGTCCGCAAATAGCCCTGGGCCAACGCCCCGAGCATCACCAGAAAACAGCCCGACGCAAACGTCAGATACACATAGATTCCATCATGGAGTGTCGCGAGAGAATTGAGGACGATCTGTGCGGTCGCCACCGAATCACTGGGAGTGAACCACTGCACATACCCCAAGACGCCAACCATCCACAGAAAAGTCACCGTCGGAACAACGTACAGACCGGCCAATGCCGCACGTGGAAACTGAGTCAGCGGCCAGATCCGTCGCGGGTAAATCAAAAAAAAGTGCAGCGATACGACGGGGACGAACACGGCACAGCCCACGAATGGAATGTTCAACGCCAGCGAACTGGCAATGATCCACCAATGGAAACCACCAACGAATGCTCCCAGAGTCACCACGCACATGGCGAAGAACAGTCGCGCCGGCCGATCGAACGGCCGATGCCAGACCGCCAGTGCTCCGACGGCGGTGATTCCTAACTGCAACAAGAACCAAACAAGTGTCGGCAACACTTCATCCAAAGGTAGCGATTGCACAAACACCCAACTGGTCAGCGATGCTCCGCAATGTCGGAATTCCACTTCGATCAATCGTTCGCCGGTTTCGATTTCCACGAGTTTCGGAAGTGGCTCTCGAACCAAAGAAGGGTCGACGCCAGCGTTGAGCAACCCCTCTCGCGGTACCTGAGCACGGTGAACTTGGCGGAGACTTCTTGCGAAGTCGTTAAACGATCGGATCGGCTGCTCACCGATTCGAAGAAGAACGTCTCCCACCACTGGTTGTTCACCACGGCACCGAATGCCCGGCACATCTCGAAGAAGAATACCGGACTCTGTCTGTTCGCCCGATTCGTCACGAAGTAGCACTCGAAATCGAAGATCTGGGACGGTCGCGACATAAGCGAGCACGATCACACAATAAATCAGAACCAGACTGGCTGAGATAGCGACGAAGGCCTTGTCGGACCATTGGCGTGGGTTCATTTCTGTTGTTCTCGGCGCTGATAGGATCCCAATTGAGCGCCGATATCGTATGACTTGAGCGCCGAAGTCACAACTCGTCGGATGATCAAACAGCTTTCATAAAACGAGTTACGACCAAATCCAAGTAGCGCCGATCAAATCCAAGTCCTGGTACGGGGGATGCTACTTGAGTTCCTCATCAACTGACCCAGCCGAGGCCCTCAACGGGCATTACAGGCCGTCTTGACTTGGATTATTGACTGGACTTTCTGATTACAGCCTGACCCACTCTGTAATCAGCCTTCAGTACGTCAACAGCCACCCAAGTCTGCGACCTGAAACCGTTGAGGGTCTTTTTCTTTTGCATCCCAACCTGCTCGGCAAAAAGTGCCAGAGGAAAGCCGTTGGGCGGGTATCTCGATCTTCCTCTCGATACGACTGGAAGAATTCGCCCAAGTTCTCTGATTGTCACGACCGATACTGCTGGTACATCCCACCATGCCGTCATGGTGGTGGGTGGGTTTCACCGCCAGATCTTCGAGATTGGTCGTTCAGGCAGGAAGAGGATTATGCGCAGCCGCCTCGCATTCTGCGTACTTGGAGTTTGGAGCTTGGTAGCGTCGGGAACGGCGCATGCCCAGCCCTCTCCGGGAACAATCGCGCCGTCGCGGATTTACGCTCCCGCCCCGTATGACGCCTCGAACAGTTGGCCCGCTTGGGGCGTGCCCGCCTACGACAATTACGCCGACGGACCTTTTGCCGGCGATCCGCAGTTTGGTGCTGGCCCAGACGGCTTGGTGACGGAACGAATCTCTGGCGACAAAGGATTTGATTACGAAGACACACCGGTTGATCGATTTCTGACTGCCACCGCGAAATCAATGTGGCTCCGGACGGAGTACCTGCAATGGGATTTTGATGGACCGGGGAATCAATTGCTCGGTTCTGCGGTTGCCGGTGTTGTGGATCCTTCGAAACCATTTCAAGCGACGGTTGCTGGTCAGCCCGCGACTGCTCAAGTTCCGACCACAAGCGCCTTGCACTTCCGCAACGTCCAAGGTTTTCGTGGCACAGTGGGGTTAAACACAACTGCGGGATCGTTGGAGGCTAACTACTTCACATTCAGCCGTGCTGAAAGTAGTCAGTTCTTGGGGGTGCTGCCCGCTTCAGTTCTCGCTCCGGAAACTCAGGTTCAATACGCAACCAGCACGCTGCTCAGCGGCCAGCCGAGTAACAATTTGTTCCTGTATGACAGTTCGTTTCAGATGTCTCAGACGAGTCAGATGTCCGGAGCTGAAGCCAACTGGGTGGCGAACTCGCCCTACGAGCAGGGATTTGTCGTGCGTCCGATGGCCGGATTTCGGTTCATCAATCTCAATGAGCGACTCAGCCAACGCGGCACGTTTAATCAGCAAGGGTTGTTGGCTCCACCGTTGGTCAGCGAGATCGATTCCGACGCTACAAACCGAATCTATGCCCCGCAACTCGGTTTGCGATTCGAGATAGTTAATCGATGGGCCACGCTGGGCTTTGAACCGAAGATTGCGTTCGGCATCAACAACTTCGACGCGATGGTTCGTACGGAACGATTGCGGAGCCCAGGAGACCCCGAAGTCGAAACGACACAAAACGGGTCGCACTTTGCTCCGATCGGAGACTTCGCATGGTACGGCAAACTGAATCTTCGGGATAATTTCTCGCTCTTCGGCAGCTATCAAATCACGGTTGCGAGCGGCATTTCTCGGCCGTCAAACAACATCTACTACAACGACAATGGATCCGCGAATCCGGCCGCGATCGTGGTCGATGCTGGCTTCCAGCGGATGGTCTGGCAAGGATTCACCGTTGGTGGGGAGTTACGATTCCGCTAACGGTGGCGAGTCGACTCACCGAGTCATTCCGAACTCGACCACAAGTGGCAAATGGTCGGACGCTCGTCGAGATTGATGTGTGTTACTGAGGTGCGCCGACTTGATGGCAATCCTCTCGCAGTGAAACACTTTGTCGAGCGACATCACAGGCATCGCCGCAGGAAATGAACGAAACCTCCCGGCCGGAGCGGTCGCCTGCGTGAACCCCTTCGGGAGCAGCAGCGCGTGTCCCAGTGTGTTCCGCCAGTCGTTGAAGTCGCCGCACATCACGGTCGGGTGCTCGTCGGTCGAATGGAACACCGGGTGAGTCAGCAGTCGATGCACCTGCCAGTGGCGTTCACCTTCGCTCAGACCCAGATGCCAATTGGTCACACGCAGCAGTCCCGAAGGGCTCTCGACGACCACCAACTGCGCGCCGCGCGGTTTCTTCTGGTTGAACTGCAATGAAATGCGATGGTGTTCGAGCATCGGCCAGCGTGACAGCACCAGATTGCCGTAGCCGCCGACTTTCCAATGCACGTTTTGCTGGAACGTGGCGAACATCGGCCGAAATCGTTCGGCCAAAATGTCGGCTTGATCGTGGCGGCTGGTGCGCGGCAGGTCGATCGTCACTTCTTGCAGGCACAGAAAGTCGGCCTTCAAGGCGACCAGAACGTCGATGATGCGGTCGAGGTCGTAGCGTCGATCGGTGCCGCCGATCCCCTTGTGAATGTTGTACGAGACCAATCGCATCATGAGGCGACGTCCTCTTGTTCGTTGGAAACTCGAAACGACGGCTTGCCGGCTTTGTGGCGAATCCAGTTGACCGACGCCAGCACTTTGGGACGAGCAATCAAGTGTCGCTCGCAGCGGCGCTTGCCTGGTAAATCCATCAACCAGAGTCCGGCCAGGATCGTCAAGATTCCTTGGCCGGGAGTGACCAGCATGACAATTCCCGTCAGTAACAACACGACTCCCAGCAGATTTTTCAACAGTCGCCACGCCCAATACAACCCGCGCTGCCGAGGCCACGGCGGACGAACCGGGCGGTCGATCTCGAGAAAATAATCCTCTGGCAATCGCGTCAGCATCCAGGGCAGAGCGATCACGCTGCCCACGAAAACGGACAGAGAAATTATTCCGATCACGATCATTTCATGGGGATGTGCGCCAAACACGATGCGTTCTCACAAGGCAGGCGTAAACAACCGGCAGAAGTTCTCGCTCATGATGTAGTACCACGGACGACGATCCCAGACTTCGGGGATGATGCGAGTCGAGTCTTCAGCGTCCCGCTCGAACTGTTGCTCCAACTGCTCGGCGAGACATTCGTCGTACAGCACCACGCCCGCCTCGAAGTTCAAAAACAAGCTGCGGCAATCAACGTTCGCCGAACCGACGAGCGACCAATGTCCGTCGATCGTCAGTGTCTTGGAATGCAACAGGCCCCGCTGGTACTCCGAGATTTCGACCCCCGCTCTCAGCAGCGAATCGTAGATCGCACGGCCAGCCAATAGGGTCAAGAAATGGTTCATTCGGCCCGACAGCAGCAGCCGTACGCGAACTCCGCGAAACGCGGCGTTCTCCAGCGCGCTGATGATCGCGCCGGGTGGAGCAAAATACGAAGTCACCAACTGCACTCGGTCCTGGGCCTGGTTGATGGCCTCCAGCAACAAGGCTTGAAAGATCGACGTCTCCTGTTCGGGACCGCTGCTGACCGTCTGAGCCGTCACCGTGCCGGCTGCCTCCGGTGGCGGAAACGAATCGGAGTCCGGCAGCACTTCACCGGTCGCGTAATACCAATCCTCGGCGAACACCAACTGATGCCGCCAAACCTCCGGCCCGACGACTCGTAAGTGAGCGTCCCGCCAAAAGCCAAACGCGGAACTGCGGCCGACGTACTCGTCGCCGATGTTCATGCCACCGGTGAAGGCCACGCGCCCATCGACCACGACGATCTTGCGATGATTCCGCAAGTTCAAGGACCACCGTTCGCGAAACGACTGGCCAGGCAAAAAGGTCGCGATCTGAATGCCCGCCTCACGCATCGGACGCAAGAAACGATTCGTCAGCCAGAACGAACCGAACCCGTCGTACAGGAATCGCACGCGCACCCCTTCGCGAGCCTTGCGGATCAGCAAGTCACGAATTCGCGTCCCTGTTCGGTCGGGTTGCCAGATGTAGTATTCGAGGTGAATCGACTCGCGCGCGCCGAGCAGCGCCTGTTCGATCAGGCCCAGCGTACGATTCGTGTCGGTTAGCAATTCGATGCAGTTGCCCTCGGTCGGCCACTCATCGGTCAATTGCTGAGTCAGTCGCATCAGCCGCCGCGTTTCCGGCCGGTCGTCGTCACGCGGTCGCCGCAGAGGCTCCGTCGGCACAAGTCGCTGCTCTGCCAGTTGCTCCGTTGAACGCTGTTTCGAAGCCTTACGACGCTCGACTCGATTGATTCCGAACACCAAGAATAACACAGCCCCAGCGATCGGGATAAACACGATGGACAGCATCCAAGCCACGCTCGACACTGGCTGCCGCTTTTTGACCAGCAACACGACCGGCAACAGCAACAGCGTCAGTCCGTAGCCAAAAATCGAGAATATCCAACCCAAAAATGTCATCCTGATGCTCGCAGCATTCGTCCGTCTCAACAGGCATTCATTTCGTACCTGAAACCACGGCCTTTGGCCGTGTGACCCTAAGGAGCCCCGCAGAGATCTCTCAGCAGCGATTCGTAGAGATTTGTACGGAGTTGTTCGATTGAAGTCGTCGTGGTCGAACATAAAAGTCATGCGATCTCGATGACTGGTGAAACGTTGGACGCCGACGCGGAAGGCGGCCCCCTCGCTGAAGTGTTGAGCAGCGATCCGGGAGGCGATCGATTCTGAGAGGCTCTCCGAAAAGTGGTTCTTTCTTCTGTAGCCCGACCCCTTGTGGGTCGGAGGATTTGATTTTCCTGAGGAATTGACGCTCATTCAAAATCCTCCGACCCACAAGGGGTCGGGCTACGGGCTTTTCGGAGAGCCTTTGAGACGAAACAGCCAACGATTCATTGTCCGGCCACGACAAGAACGACAGCCGAATCGGTGATTTTTGACTTGATCCAGACTTGCCACCGTCGGCGCAGATTGCCCAGGTTGCGCGACAACTCCAAAGGGCGCGGTTCGACTGCTGGAGAAGCTCTCCAACTCGGAATGACCGGCGCGTGTTGATTCGCGTGTGCCATATTTGGAGACGAGGATTCAAGAAATGTTTGGAGAGGCAATCGTCTGCCGCGTGCATCACGTCGCGTTGCAAACGGCGCATTTGGACCAAGCCGTGAAGTTTTACACCGAACTGTTCGGTGCCGAACTGCTCTCGCGGCGGTCGTTCAAACGCCGTGAGATGGCGTGGCTGAAACTCGGAGGCGTTCGCCTCGAATTATTCAGCGCTCGTGCGGGCGAGCAACTGAACGACTGGAACGATTTCATCCCTGGCCCGGTGCATTTGGCGTTCGAGGTCACGGACCTCGAAGCCTTTTTGGAACGAGCCAACTCCTTGGGAGCACAACTGCATCCGTCGCACCCCGAACCCTTCACGCCGCCTGTTCCAGGAGCCGGTCGCATCGCGTACCTGCTCGGCCCCGACGGCGAGGAGGTCGAAGTGCGAGAGCCGGACTGACCTTGAGGACTATTTCGCGATTCCGATATCAACCCGACCCCTTGGCGAATCTCAAATCTCAAATCTCAAATTCCCCACGGAGACTTGCCATGCGAACGATCGTCATCGCGCTGATGTTGGTCACGTCGCTTGCGGCACTCACCGGCCCAGCGACCGCTCAGTCTCGCACCGAAAAATTTCCGTACGACGCGATCATTGCGGACGACGAGGTCTACGCGCGCAGCGGGCCGGGAAAGCATTTCTACCCGACAAATCGACTGCGGCAGGGAGATCATGTCACGGTCATTCGACATGATCCTGGCGGTTGGTTCATGATCGCCCCTCCTCCCGCGAGCTTTGCGTGGGTACGTCAAGAGTTTGTGGAACGCGACGGAAATCGCGGCATCATCCGCAGCGACACTCCAGTCGCGGCGTGGGTCGGTTCGACACTCGGTCCCGATCACCTCGTCAAACAACGCGATCTGCAGAGCGGTGAAGAGGTCCAGATTCTGGGTGAAAAAGAGCTGCGTGACGAGCGTGGTGACGTGGCCTACTTCCGCATTGCGTCTCCGAAAGGTCACTTTCGTTGGATTCCGGGATCGAAGGTCGTCACGTCCGACAAACAATTGGCGGCGGTGACTGCGCGTGCTCGTGGTGGAGATCCGTTCGACCGCGAGTCCAAGGCCGCTCCGATCGACATGGCCAGTCACGAGCCGTCCGACGATGGATCAATTGCAACTGAAGGCAAGAGTGTCCCGGCTCCCAGAGATCTTGGACGTCGCCCGGCTCCGACACCGAAAGACCTCGAAGACGGACCTTCGCATCCAATCGCAAAAACGACTCGTGAGAACGGTGGTCCCTTCGTCGAATTGCAAAGTGAGATCCCTGGCGGCTCGCAAAAGCGACTCGCAGCCGTCGATCAGCAGTTGCAAGAGATGCTCAAACGCGAGACACGCGATTGGGACTTCTCGGCCATCGAAGCGGAACTGCATGACCTGCAATCGGATTCCGCCATCTCGACAGCGGCGGCTCGCCGGCTGGCGTCCCTCAACAAATACAAACAAGTCAAAGCGGACTCCGACGAGTTCGCTCGCCTGATGGAGGAGACGAATCGCCGCGACGCTGAACTCGCAGCAGTCCAGCGAGCGCGGCTGGCTCCGGGAACGATCGCACCGACGTCCCGATCACAAACGTCAGCGCCGTCAAACAACGTCAAGCAAGCACCGCTCACCAATTCGAACAGTCAGAACCGCTCGGCACCGGCGATTCAAACTCGCCCGGCTCCGGCGAAAGGCCGGTTTGGCGGAGCCGGCATCATCCAACGTTCGGGAGCGAATCAGCCTGGCCTGCCCAAACATGTCCTTTTGCATCCGAATGGCCAACGCTTGGCATATTTGCAAGGCGAAGGGATCGATCTCGACAAATATCTCGGCGAGGCGATGGGCCTCGAAGGGGAACGCTACTTCCGCAAAGACCTGAAGTCCGACTACATGGTCGTGAAGTCGTTGCAACCGGTGAAGCTCAAGCCATGATCACTGGTGACATCGCCATGCGTAGACCGGACGCCCACGTCCGGTCAATTCCGCTCGGACGTAGGCGTCCGAGCGACAACGCCCTTCACGATTTCGGTGTCCCCAATTGCAGCGAGAAGCTGCGCTGCTGCTGAGCCATGTTGGCTCCCGTCAGATCGAAGACCGGTCGATCGAGCGTGCGGCCCAACAACCACGTCATCAGCTTTGCACACAGTACCATCGACGGCACGGACCATTCGAGGTGCTCGTCTCCCATCAGAAAGAAGACGGCGAGAACGACGTAACCCAACAGCAACGAGATCGTCGTCAAATAAAAGCCAAGCGTCCGGAAGAACGATCCGGATAACTGCCAAACGATGAACCACCACGACTGCACGACGAACAACACGAACGCCAGCTTCGCGACGACCTTGAGGACCGGCCACCACTCGACACCGTTGATCCAAGCAAACACGATCAGCACCGGAGACACGACAGCCAGCACCACCACCAGCTTCAACAGGATCACTCGTTGACGCAGCGCAGACAGCTCGCGCGGGCTGATTGGCAGGTGGGCGAAGATCGGCAAGCTCTTGTTCGCCGAGTTCGTCCAGATCCAACCCGGCCAGCCGGAGAAGATCACCCAAATGGTCGATAGTGCCGTTGTGATTCCCAGCCCGCCGCTCACCAGAATGATCGGCATCACGATGATGAAATTCGGCGGACCAAGTCCTTGCATCCGCGGGATGAGTGGCAGCACGCCACCGAACCAGACCGCAGTGATCCAACAGGCGATCCACCAGACTTTCACCGCGCGAGTCCAATAGCGGCCATCGAGCATCACACTGAGAGCGAGCTGTCGCTCGCGATCGAAGAGGCTCAGCAAAAGCACCTTCTCCATCCAGCCAAGCCGTTCGTCGGTGAGCGGCTGCAGAAACTCGCCGCGAAGTACCTCTTGCCGAGCCTCCGGCGCCGCGAGCGGCTCGTCGCTGGTTTCCAGCTTCGCGAAGACAAAGCTCGGGGCTTGTTGACCGCCACTGAGAGCTTGCTCCCATTTCGACAGCACGCGCGGCGGAGCCTCTTCGACCGGTCCCCAGACCGACGGATGCTCGAACAGCGGCCAAAGATGCGACGTCAGCCCGCTCCGCCGGAAGGTGCGGATCGAGCAGCTTTGAATCAGTCGCAGCACCGCCGCGAAACCTGCTCCGCTCCAAACACCGACTGCGACCAGCAACCACGTTGCCCGCAGAAAGTCGGCTTGCAGAACCGACTCGAACGCCGCCAACGGCCAGCCAGTCGGCCACCACAGCAACCGACGACCGGCAAATGCAACTCCGCGAGGCTGCAAAAACTGGATCGGCCAAACGAACAGCAACGTCACGACACTAAAGCCGAGCACCATCCCAATCACCCATCGCCAATCGTGCAACCATTTGCCGACGACGACCGCCAGCAACAGAGTCGTCGAGATCAAAGTCGCTATCTCGGCCACGGCGATCAACGTCCCCCACATCATCGCCGACTGCCAGCCACCGAGCGGGCCGTTCAGCACGATCGCATGAAACACCGTCACCGGTGCGACGAAGACCCCCGCGAAGCCGACTCGCCACAACATCCAATGCCGAGCCATCACGTCGTCGGAAAACGGCGACGTCATCGTGATCGACCACAAGCCGTCCGTCTGAGCCGCGTGGTACCAAGTCCACGCGAAGAGGAAGCTCGTCGCCAGCGTCCCAGCCGCCATCGCGAAAGCCATCCCGTCGGTCACTTGCATGCCCGGAAAGAATTGACCGTTCGCCATTTGAATCGCCACGACAAACACCGGCACTGGCAGCGAGATGCCCGCCGACAACAGAGCCAGCATTTCGAGCCAACGCCCCCAGCGGCGGCGGTAGTAGTCGGCCAGCAGCCTAGGCCGCTTGGCCATCCGCTCACGAGCAGATCGCCAGATGCGAGCTTCAAATTCCGTCGCGCGCAGGCTCATGGTTCGCCGGTGTCTCGCAGTTGAGCGAAGAGATGTTCCAGCACCGCGCCGGGTGCGGCGTTGCTCGATTCGCTGAGGTTGAACATCGTGTCAAAGGCGTGCAGCTTGCCGCCGTTGATGACGCAGACGCGGTCAGAGAACGACTCCGCCAGCTCCAGCAACTGCGTCGAGTAAATCACAATCCTTCCTCGCCGTGCCGCATCGCGAGCCAATCGCCGAAACGCGGACAAGCCGAGTGGGTCCATGCCGGACGCGAACGGCTCGTCGAACAGCCACAGTTCCGGGTCGGCGATCATCATCGCGATCAACGCGACCTTGTACTGCTGCCCGCGCGAGAGCCTCGCCACCGATGACTTGATCAGCGGCAACAAATCGAACTCTTCGAGCAGTTCCACCACACGATGCTCGTTCCCCGGTTCGGTTTTGTCGTACGCCTTTGCGACCAACCCGATGTGCTGCAACACCGACATCCGCGGGTAGAAAAACGGAAAGTCGGGCAGGAAGTGCAACCTCTTGCGCAGGTCAGTCCGACTGCGTCGGAATAATTCGCCGTCGATCTGCACCTCACCCCGATCGGGAACGCTGATACCGCTGAGACAACGGAGCAACGTCGTCTTGCCCGCTCCGTTGACTCCCAGCAGCGAGATGATCTGCCCCGGTTCAATGTCGAGCGTCACGTCATCCAGCGCGTGGACTCGGCCATACGACTTGCTAACGTTTCGCAGTTCAATCTTCATGCCCGCATGTTGGCCCGCAGCGTTGAGCCTTTCCAGCCCGCGACTCATTTAGGAACTGCGATGTCCCGCTTTCAGTTTCGATCCGCAACGACATGCCTGGCCTGCTTGGCCATCGCCGCTGTGTCACTTGGCGATGCGCCGCAGCCCGAAGATATCCCCTTTCAAGCCGATTGCGACCAGTCCGAGCAGCGTTTCGTGCAGCTTTTGCCCGCTGACTTTCAGGCCGACCAAAGTCACGACGTGTTGATCGCGATGCACGGCCACGGTTCCGATCGCTGGCAGTTTGTGCGAGACGCTCGCGACGAATGCCGAGCCGCACGCGACGTTGCTGCCAAGCATCACATGATCTACGTCTCGCCCGACTACCGAGCCAAAACTTCCTGGATGGGACCAAAGGCAGAAGCCGACGTCGTGCAGATCATTCGCGACCTCAAGAAGCGTCACCGCATCGGCCGAGTTTTCATGACCGGCGGCTCAATGGGCGGCACCGCCTCGCTGACATTCGCCGCACTGCATCCCGACTTGGTCGCCGGAGTGGCCTCGATGAACGGCACCGCGAATCTGCTGGAGTACCCGAACTTCCAAGATGCGATCTCCGCCTCATTCGGCGGCACGAAGGCCGTGATCCCCGACGAGTACAAAAAGCGGAGCGCCGAATACTGGCCTGAGAAATTCACGATGCCCGTCGGCATCACGACTGGCGGACAAGACTCGCTCGTCCCACCACACAGCGTTGAACGATTGGCGGCAGTGCTCAAGCAGCTTGATCGAAAAGTGCTGTTGATCCGCCGGGACTCCGGCGGCCACCAAACAAACTACGAAGACGGCGTCGCGATTTTGGAGTTCGTGATCCAACACGCCAAACCGATCAGCACGACGAAGTGACGCTGAGTGCCTGTTCCTCGTGGAGCACGTTTTCAACGTGCTCGTCTCTTTGTTGATGTGGCACGTTGAAAACGTGCCCCACGTTTGTGGAAAGCAACCTGATGCGCATTGCGTTGATTGGATCAGCCGGACAACTCGGCAGCGACCTGCTCCCACGCTTGCAGACCGCCGGACACGAGGCCATTCCACTGCGACACGCCGACATCGAGATCACCGATGCAGCCAACGTCGCGGCAGTCCTCGAGCCGCTGCGACCAGACTTGGTCCTCAACACTGCCGCGTACAACTTGGTCGACAAGGCCGAAGACGAACGGGATGTCGCTACGTTGGTCAATGCGGGTGGTCCGCAAATCCTCGCCCGACTTTGTGAGACGCGAAACTGGCGGTTGTTGCACATCAGCACAGACTACGTTTTCGCTTGGGCGACCGGGCTGACATATCGACCTTGGACGGAGTTCGATGACGCGACTGCGACTGGAAATTACGCGATTTCTAAATGGGCCGGCGAACAACTTGTTCTCGCCGAATGCTCGCGGAGTTTCGTCGTGCGGACCTGCGGGCTGTACGGACTCGCGGCACTGCACGGGGCCGGCAAGGGAAACTTTGTTGAGACGATGCTACGGCTCGGCCGCGAGCGCAGACAAATTCGCGTCGTCGATGATCAACGCTGCACGCCGACTTCGACCGCTGATCTCGCCGAAGCGCTGGTGAAGCTGATCGCGACGGATGCCTTCGGGCTGTATCACGCGACGAATTCCGGCAGCATGACCTGGTGCGAATTCGCGCGGGAGATTTTTCGGCTGGCAAAAATGGATGTCGAAGTCATCCCGATCACGACGGCGGAGTTCGGTGCGATGGCGAAGCGTCCGGCGTACAGCGTGCTCGATTGCAGCAAACTTGCGTCTGTCATCGGTGGCCCGTTGCCAGATTGGCATGACGCACTCGCGAGGTACTTGGCCAGCCGCCCGGCATAGCTCAGACGCTCGCCCGGCTTGCCCAGATTCACGCTCCTCGCTGTCTTCACACGCCGCACCGCTTGGTTTGAAAAACTCCTCTCCGCGCACTTGCCCAAGGGGCTTACGATCCCGCGCGACTCGTACTCCGATTGGAGTTTCGGAACTCGCAAGACGATGGAACTACTCAGTGGCGAAAGGATTCGCCGCTGCGATGGTCGCGCTCGAATTGGCCGCGACAAAATTCGGGAAGGGATTCCCAGATGGACAGACGGAATTTTCTGAGTCTCGGATTCGCGATGTTCGCCAGCGGCACGGCCAGCTTGGCGGGATGTCGCGGCTATCAGCACGCGCATGTGCTCGAAAACGACGACAAAGACCTCGTCGGCAGTCACACGGCCGGAGCCGAAACGTATCAGCGGTTGATTGACGAGTCGGTCTCGAAGTTGCTTGGCCGTGGATGCGAACCTGCCGACATTCAGCCCGCAGGCATGGTCATCGGCGAAAAGAAACGCATCTGCTTCATCGGCGTCGAGAACTGCACCGCCGAGGAGATCGGTGATTTCAAGGAACAGATCTACGAGCTGATCGACTCGGCGATTAACGAGTCACAGCAGTACCACGAGATCAGCCGCCGCTACGTCGATGCCGGCTTGAAGCAGCTTCGTTTGCCTCCCGATCAGCTCTTCATCAAAGAGAACCAGCGCAACTTCCAAGCGGCCATGGAAGAGATGGGGCAACCCTTCGACTTCATGTTGTTCGCGAAACTGACCTCCGGCACGACTCAGCAGAACAAGGACTACCAGCGCGATTACCTGCTGACACTGGAGCTGGTCAACATCCACAGCGGCGACTTCCTCAAAGAGTCCGCCAAGCTCCGCAAGGGCTATCACCGGTCGTGGTTCGGCAAGATGTTCAAGTACTAGGCCGCTGCGCGGAAGCTCGAAATCCGAAGTCCGAAACTCGAATGATCGACGCAAGACTCACACGCTGTCTTCCTTCGGATTTCGGGTTTCGGACTTCGAGCTTCCGCCGCTTTGTTTTGACGCTCACCGCACTCACAGCTCTCGCGGTTGCGTCCGGTTGTTCGAGCTACGCCGACCGTCTGCGCGATGTGCGGACCGAGTTTCATTCCGGCAATCTCGTCGCCGCCGAGACATTCGTCGACAAGGAGCTGCCCAAGAAGCGTCGAGCCAAAGAGGCAGACGTCCTCAAGCTCGAACGAGCGATGATCGAGCTGTCCTCCGGAAAACCCGCCACCGCCGAACGGACATTACGCGAGGTCCGCGACCGCTTCGACTTCCTCGAACAGAAAGATCTCGCCGAAGGAGCCGCGTCGTATCTCACCGACGACACGCACCGCGCCTACGCTGGTGAAGACTACGAGAAGGTGCTGATCCGAGCGTTCCTCGCTCTGAGCAATTTGATGCACGACGGCGGCGATGCGAACGCCTACGCCGTGCAAGTCAACGACAAGCAACGGCAGATCATCGAGGCTGCTGGCAACGACGCCGACAAGAATCCCAAGCTCGGCTACAAGCAAGTCGCACTGGGAGCCTACGTCAGCGGGATGCTCCGCGAGGCGACGCATCGCGACTACGACGACGCCAAACGATCGATCCAACTCGTCGCCAACTGGGAACCGGAGTTCGCCTCCGCCAAGCAAGACCTCGAACGAGTCACCAACGGTCGGCACTCGGCACCGGGCAACGGCGTGCTCTACGTTTTCACACTCGTCGGTCGCGGCCCGTACAAAGAAGAGCGACACGAACAGCCGACTCAAGCCGCGATGCTGATTGTCGATCACATTCTGTCAGCGATCGGCAAGCACACCGTCACGCCGACATTCGCACCGGTAAAAGTCCCGGTCGTCGTCGTACCGCCCAATCGCGTGCAGTCGGTCGCCGTTTCAGTCGATGGCAAGCCAGCCGGACTGACCGAGACGATCACCGATGTCGGTGATCTGGCGACTCAGCAATACGCCGCAATCTTCCCAAACGTCCTCGCGCGGACGGTCGTGCGGCGAAGCATCAAAAAGGGATCGCTCTACGCCGCGAAGGAATTCGGCCAGGTCGAGAATCCGCTCGGCGAACTGGCCATCGACGCGGTCGGTGTCGCGTGGGAAGCGACCGAGAACGCCGACACACGCTGCTGGGGACTACTGCCGAACAAGATCCAAGTCCGCCGCATCGAGCTTCCCGCCGGCACACACCAACTTTCGTTGCAACCCGCCAGCGCGACCGGCCAACCGCTCGGAGGCACGCAGCAAACCGAAGTCCGAATCGTCGATGGCAGCAACGCCTATGTGCTCGCCAACTTTCCGAGCACCACACTGGTCGGCAAATTGCTCGTGAACCAAGAGGCTCGTCCGGGGTCACTGCCAGACGAGTACATCTACGGTTCCGAAAAGTGTTGGACGCCCCCCATCAAGCCGGCGGATTTACCGGAGCCTCCACTGGAATAGGCTTCGCGATTCGGTTTTCGCGTCGCTCAATGCGAGGGCACGACGTACAATCCGCCGAACTAGCTAATGACCGAGTTCCTGGGAGTCTCCTCGTGTTTGACCAAATCCCCGTCGCAATTCTGGAACAGTACGAAGGTCAATGGATTGTTTGGGACCAAGATGACCAACGTGTTGTCGGAGCCGGAGTAACATTGGACGACGCGGAGGATCAGGCGCGCGAGGCTGTCAGCGATCATCTTTTGCGAGTGCATCACGTCTTGCCGCACGACGCGGAAATCTCAGGGATGCTGTGATGCTGGTCTTTCCATTCATGCAGCTTCCGGGCGGAATCTCACGACCGATGATCGCTGTCGTTGTTGAAGGGCCATGTGGCCGACGGTTGCTGGACGGGCTATTGGATACCGGATCGGATCGCACGATCTTCCCGCAGCGAGAGGCTCATGTTTTGGGAATCTCGTTGCCGTCCCAACCTGACGGAATCATCAAAACGGCCGACGGGGTTTCGATCGCGTATCGTCTTGCGGATGTCGTTCTCGAACTGCGAGCCAGTGGCAGCGTGATTCGATGGAAAACGCCAGTCGCCTTTGCGGAAGAGCCGTTGTCGATTTTGCATCTCGGAACGCGCGGCTTCCTGGAGTTCTTTCACACGACGTTTCGAGGTCCAGAACGTCAGGTGGTGCTCGCTCCGCAGACGTCGCTGCCAGCCGTCTGACAGGACTCATGCATCGCGAGTGCGTGCTCGACGATCATCGCTGGTTCGCCGGCTGGCTCCGAGCGTTCTCCGTCCGAAGTCGAATCGGTTTCGACAGCAGTGGGTTCGCTGACGGAGGTGACCGCATCAGTGCTCGGCAAGCAGATTGAGGGTACGGCTGCCGTCGGCACCGAGCCGGCGCCGGCCGCGAGCCGTTCCCAGTCGATGGACGAGTTCACGTCCAATCGCGGCAGGTCGGAGCGGATTGCTTCGACGTATTTCTGAGCGGCTCCGGTGTTGAAGATCACGACTCGCTCGTTCGGCTTGATCCAGCCGCGAGCGGTCAGCGACTCCAACGCTCCGACGCAGGCGGCCGTCTCCGGGCAGACGGCGATCCCTTCCAGGCGACAGGTCAGTTCGAGCCACTCGCGGATGCGTGACTCTTCGACGGCGATCGACAGTCCTTTGCTCGCTCGGACGGCGTCGAGGATCATGAAGTCGCCAACCGCCACCGGAACGCGAATGCCGCTGGCAATCGTCGCCGCGTTCGCGAACGGTTCGGCGAAGCGTTCCCCTTTGTCGAACGCCGTCGTGATCGGAGCGCAGCCGGTCGATTGCACCGAGACCATGCGCGGCATCTTCTTGCTTTCGAGCAGGCTGAGTTCGCGGAGTTCCTCG
>SYJG01000202.1 GCA_005798445.1 Planctomyces sp. | reverse complement strand
GTTAGCCCCCGGACCGTGACATGATCGTCCGGGGGCTAACGCCTCCCGGCTCGCCTTCGCTAAAAGTTCCAAAACAGATGGGAGCTACGTCGATGATGTTGCATTGGCTGGAACAACGCCGCGAGGAACTGTTGAGGTTTGCTGGTGAATTGGTCGCGACGCCGAGTCCGAACCTGCCGGGCGACGAGCGGGCGGTCGTGGCGATCATCCTGGCTGAGCTGGAACGGCTGGGTCTTGCAGGGGCCGAGGTCGCTGCGAAGGAACCGCACCGGCCGAATGTGATCTTCCGTTTGCAAGGGCAGCAGCCAGGGCCGGTGCTCATGCTGTGTGGGCACAGCGATACGAAGCCGGTGGGTGATGCGACTCACTGGCGGACGGACCCGTTTCAGCCCGTCATCCGCGATGGCAAGTTGTTCGGCTTGGGTTCAACCGACATGAAGGGAGCGGTGGCGGCGATGATCTATGCGACTGCCGCCCTCAAGCACTGCGAGACTCCTTTGGCCGGAGACGTGCTGCTGGTGATCAACGCGGACGAAGAACGCTCGATGCGGTTCGGTTCCGAGTTCCTCTCGACGGAATACGGCCTCCGTGCGGACGTGGCCCTGCTGGGCGAGCCATCGGGCATCGACGGGCCGGAGTTTGAGTTTCTGCATCTCCTGTCGCGCGGCATTTCGTGCTTCAAGATTCGAGTCCACGGAACGCAGATGCACAGCAGCCTGACGGACCGGCTGCCATCGATCAACGCGAACGTCCAACTGGCCGAGGTGCTCGCGCGGATGAGTCGCGAGTTGCGACTCACGTTCCAGTCACACCCGCTGTGTTCAGCGCCGACCGTCAATCTCGGCGTCAAAATCGAAGGCGGTGTCGGCTACGGCGTCTGTCCTGGATTGGCCGAGTTTCAATCCGACATCCGCACGTTACCGGGGATGACGCGACAGCAACTCGAAGCCGATTTGGAACGCTGCTTGGACGCGATCCGCCGAGACAATCCCGGCCTGCGAGTCGAACTCGAATTCGAGCAACCCGCGCTGGACTGGACACCGCCAACGGAAGTCTCGGCCGAACATCCGTTGGTTGCCGCGTTGCTGGGTGCCGCCGAGCAAGTGCTGGGCTGGCGTC
Organism: Planctomyces sp.; assembly: GCA_005798445.1. Taxonomy (GTDB): domain Bacteria; phylum Planctomycetota; class Planctomycetia; order Planctomycetales; family Planctomycetaceae; genus SXKJ01. Next base: position 5,332 of record SYJG01000202.1, on the reverse strand, counting down.
CAAAGTTGTGCGCGTTTCCAGGAGGGACCGACGCCTCGAAGTTTCACGCCGTCGCCGGCATTCCGACCATTCCCAGTTTCGGCCCCGGCTGGTTGAATCTCGCTCACGGACCCAACGAGTGCGTCGGCGTCGAGGCGATCATCCAAGCCGCGAAAATGTATTCGCTCGCGGCGCAGACCTACTTGAGCGGAGCACGACCATGAGCGTTCAAAGTGTGACCCCCGTCCTGAATGTTTCGAGCGTCCGTGCGAGCATGGCTTGGTTTGAGGTGCTTGGCTGGCGACGAGGATTCAGTTGGAACGCTGGCGGCATGATCTGCGGCGCGGCAGACTCGAACGAACACGGGCCGGCGACTTTTGGCAGTGTCTGTTCAGAGAAGGCGGAGATTTTTCTTTGCTGTGGCGGACAAGGTTCTCGCGGAACAGTCTTGCCGAAGTTTCCCGGCGACGATGCGACCGACGGAGTGTGGATGTCATGGTGGATGGAGTCTCCCGCAGACGTGGATGCTCTGCACGAGCTCGCGGTCGCGAATGGGATGATGGTGACGTATCCTCCGACGAACGAACCGTGGGGCGTGCGCGAGTTTCATCTGCGCCATCCCGATGGCCACATGTTTCGCGTCGGTTCCGGTTTGCCGGAGGGTTCGGCGAATTGACGAAGGCGACGCATGGGGTACACGGCAATTCGTCGTCTCCGACAATTCGTCGCACTCTTTCCGATTGCCTGGCGGATGATCCCGATTGTTTTTGAAAGTCCACCCATGAATCTCGGCCTGCAAGACAAAGTGATCCTGGTCAGCGGCGGAGCCAAGGGGATCGGCGAAGGAGTCGCGCGAGTGCTCGCGGCTGAAGGGGCGATTCCCGTCGTGATCGGTCGCAACGTCGGCGACAACGAGGCCGTGGTCCGGTCGATTCAGTCCAGCGGCGGACGTGCGTTTGGCGTCCAGGTGGAGTTGTCTCAAACCGACGACTGCCGGCATGCGGTGGAAGCCACGATTGCGAAGTTCGGAAGGATCGACGGTCTCGTCAACAACGCCGGAGTGAACGACGGCGTGAATCTCGAACACGGCGACACCGAACGGTTCCTCGCGTCGCTGCGAAAGAATCTGATTCACTACTACGAGCTCGCGCACTTCGCGTTGCCGGAGTTGAAGAAGTCGCGCGGTGCGATCGTCAACATCGGCTCGAAGGTTGCCGAGACAGGGCAGGGGGGAACGTCGGCCTATGCCGCCGCAAATGGCGGACGCAACGCGCTGACTCGAGAATGGGCCGTCGAACTGGCCAAGTACGACATCCGCGTCAACGCGGTGATCGTCGCCGAGTGCTGGACTCCGATGTACGCCTCATGGCTCAGCACTGTGCCGAATGCGGAGGAGACTCGGCGAAAGATTGAATCCCGAATTCCGCTCGGACATCGCATGACGTCGTGCGAGGAAATCGCCAACATGGTCGCGGTCCTGCTGTCGCCTCGCTCGAGCCACACGACCGGCCAACTGATCCACGTCGATGGCGGCTATGTGCATCTCGACCGAGCCTGCGCCCCCTAACCCGACTCTTCGAGTCGGGAAGGCTGCGGGAAATCGACCTGGCTCGAAGAGTCGGGGGACGTTGCATCACAACCTCTCGAAAGAACTGAAATGCGAACGTTTGTGGTCCATGCGGTTTTTTTGTGTTCTTGTGTCACTCGGGCCGACACGAAATTTCCGCCGAGCGTCCCAACATCGTTTTCATCACGGCGGTTGTCGGCCATCGGCGGACGGCTTTCGGCCGAATGCCGTGAGCCGGTCTGCCGACAGCCGTGATCCCGTTTTTCCGAATGTCACTCAGCGCTCCTCAGAGAAGCGATCACACAATGCGCCGACAACGACTCTTCCTCAGTTTGCTGGTGGTCCTGTTTTCACTCAGCAACGCCACCGCACAAGACACGCGAAAATCGTCGCCGCCAAACGTCGTGTTGATTGTCTCCGACGATCAGGCTTGGACCGACTACGGCTTCATGGGGCATCCGCACATTCAGACGCCTCGGCTCGATCGACTCGCGAAAGAGAGTCTCGTCTTTCGGCGCGGGTATGTGACGAGTTCGCTCTGCTGTCCGAGCCTCGCGAGCCTCATCACGGGCAAGTACCCGCATCAGCACAAGATCGCCAACAACGATCCGCCGGGAGGTTCGAAGGACAAAGCCGCCTTCGCCGCCGGTCGCGAGACGATGAGCCGCTTCATGGACGCTCAGCCGACGTTGCCTCGTCTGCTGACGCAGTCGGGATATCTGACATTGCAAACCGGCAAGTGGTGGCAGGGAGATTTCACACGCGGTGGCTTCACGCACGGCATGACGAAGGGACAACGTCACGGCGACGAGGGACTCGACATTGGACGCAGGACGATGCAGCCGATTTACGATTTCATTGGGGACGCCAAGAAGAACGACAAACCGTTCTTTGTCTGGTACGCCCCGATGTTGCCGCACTCGCCGCACAATCCGCCCGCGCGACTGTTCGAAAAATACAAACCGCTGACGAAGTCGGAGCACGTCGCTCGGTACTGGGCGATGTGCGAGCTTTTCGACGAGACCTGCGGCCAACTGCTCGATCATCTAGACGAGCAAAAGCTGGCCGAGAACACGATCGTGATCTACGTCACCGACAACGGCTGGATTCAGAGCCTCGACAAACCGCAGTACGCCCCGAAGTCGAAGCAGTCGCAGTACGACGGCGGCCTGCGCACGCCGATCATGGTTCGCTGGCCCAACAAGATCGCTCCGAAGAGGAACGACGCGCCGGTCAGTTCCATCGACATCCTGCCGACGGTGCTCGATGCCGTTGGCGTGAAACGGCCGACCGATCTGCCGGGACTCAATCTGCTCGATGAAGCCGCTGTGGCTCAGCGCGAGACGGTCTTCGGCGAATGCTTCACGCACGACTCGCACGATTTGCAGAATCCGGCCGCTAGCCTCCGTTGGCGTTGGCTGGTGCGCGGCGATTGGAAGCTGATTGTCCCGAACCCACAGAACGAGCCGAGGGAGGTCGTCGAGTTGTACGACCTCAGATCCGATCCGCACGAAACGAAGAATCTGGCCGAGTCGCAAGCGGACCGAGTCACCTCGCTGCGTCAGTCGTTGGACGGCTGGTGGAGCAGTGTCGGTGCTGAGCGTCAGTGATCTCGCTACGATCCCCCGCGCGTGGCCGTTCGGCTCGCGATTTCTTTTTCGGAAAACTCAACAGGAGTGTGCAGCATGGTGACCGTCGGAATGAATTATCATGTGATCGAAGGTAAGCAGCAGGACTTCGAGACCAAGTTTGCGGGAGTGCTCGGTGCCTTGCGTGCCGCCGCCGGGCACACCAACTCGACGTTGTGGAAGGATGTCAGCGACGGAGCGTCGTACCTCATTACCAGCGAGTGGTCCGATGAGGAAGCCTTCAAGAACTTCATTCAAAGCCAAGCGTTCCGCGACGTGACGACCTGGGGCAAAGAACAAATCCTCTCCGGCCGCCCGATGCACAAGGTTTACAAGCACTAATCGTCTGCCATCAGAAGTAGGTCAGCCTTTCCAGGCTGACTCGTTGTGTGATTGAAGCGTTCGGGTCAGGCTGGAAAGTCTGACTTACCTGGTGGCCCAATCCCGAGACCGCACCATGAAACTGCTTGTCGGTGCCGCTTTGTTTTTGTTCTCTGCGGCTGCGGCGGCCGCTGAGTCAACTCGGCCGAACGTCGTGGTGATCCTTGCCGATGATCTCGGTTACTCAGACCTTGGCTGTTACGGCGGCGAGAGCGAAACGCCGGTGCTCGATGGACTGGCGAAGAATGGGCTGCGGTTCACGCAGTTCTACAACACGGCTCGGTGTTGGCCTTCGCGAGCGGCATTGCTGACCGGCTACTACCCTCAGCAAGTGCGGCGTGATGCGCTGCCGAATGGGCCGAAGGGTGGGTCGCAAGGGACTCGGCCGGCGTGGGCGAGGTTGCTGCCGGAGATGCTCAAGCCGCTTGGCTTCCGGTCATATCACTCAGGCAAGTGGCATGTGGACGGGGCACGTTTGGCCGGCGGCTTCGATCGCTCGTACAGCTTGGAGGATCACAACAGCTTCTTCGCTCCGCAGAATCACTTTGAAGACGACAAGAAGCTCCCGCCAGTCGATCCGAAGCATCCCAGCTACGTCACAACAATGATCGCCGACCACGCGATCAAATGCCTGAAGGATCATGCCGAGCAACACACCGCTCGGCCGTTCTTTTCGTACGTCGCCTTCACGTCACCGCACTTTCCGCTGCACGCGCTGGTGGAGGACATCGCCAAATATCGCGAAAAATATCGTGGCGGCTGGACCGCCGCCCGCGATGCTCGCTGGCAACGGCAAAAAGCGATGGGTTTGTTGACCTGCGGTCTCTCCGCACCAGAACAAGAGGTTGGACCACCGTATGCGTTCCCCGATGCGCTGGTGAAACTCGGCCCCGGCGAGATCAACCGTCCGTTGCCGTGGGACGAACTCAACACCGAGCAACACGACTTTCAAGCCGCGAAGATGGCGGTCCATGCCGCGATGGTCGATCGCATGGACCGCGAGATCGGCCGGTTGGTCGAACAGCTTCGCGCGATGCAGGCGTTTGACAACACGTTGATCTTCTTCTGCTCGGACAACGGAGCGAGCGCGGAACTCATGGTTCGCGGCAACGGCCACGATCGTTCGGCTCCGCCCGGTTCTGATCCGACGTATTTGTGTCTCGGCCCTGGCTGGTCGAACGCTGCGAACACTCCGTTCCGTCGCAACAAGACTTGGGTGCATGAAGGGGGGATCTCGACGTCGTTGATCGCACATTGGCCAAAGGGGATCGCGGCTCGTGGAGAATTCCGTAACGATCCCAGCCATTTGATCGACCTCGTCCCGACAATCCTCGATGCAGTCGGCGGGAAGCGACTCGAAACATGGGAAGGCCAACCAATCCCGCCCGCTCCCGGCAAGAGTTTGGTACCCGCCTTCGCGAAGGATCGCAGCGTCGCGCGCGAATACCTCTGGTGGCTGCACGAAAACAACAAGGCCATTCGCGTCGGTGATTGGAAGCTCGTCACGGCCGCCAATCAGCCGACGGCCGGAGCCGCCGCGTGGGAGTTGTATGACCTCGGCAAAGACCGAGCGGAGTCCAACGGCCTCGCCGATAAGATGCCGGAAAAGGTCAGTGAACTGGATCGGCTTTGGACAAAGGCGACGAACGAGTTTCTCGAACTGGCGACTCGCGATCTGCCCGCTGACCAGAAAACGTCGGGTGAGCAACCATCGAAAAAGAAGGCAAAGGCCAAATAGAACCACAAGAATCGTGATCCAAGCGAGCCGGCGGGGGGG
>SYJG01000201.1 GCA_005798445.1 Planctomyces sp. | reverse complement strand
TTCGCTGTCGGTCGCATTCGGCAACTCCGGCACCGGCGAGATGCTGGTCACCGATGTCGAATTCAAACGCCTTGCCGATGGCGAAGCCGCGCCGCCCGATGTCGCGTCGAAACCGAACGATCAACCGCCGAGCTTCGGTTCGACTCCCGCCGGAGCGATCGCCGATTATCGGATGCTCGAAGGAAAGGGCCTGTTCGTATTCAACCACGCGAGTGCCACGCCCTTTCAGGGCGTGCCATCAGCGCAGGGTGGCACGCCAGGCACGGGCGTGGCTGCGTTCCCTCCGCTCGGCCATCTCGACCTCGCGAACCTCGATTGGGTCGTTGATTCCGGTCGTCCGGCGATTCGCTTCGCCGACAATCTGACAAACCGAAAAGACTACCGTCGCGACAGCGGACTCGGCCGCTCTTATCTCGGACACTCTGCCTACGACGACAAGGACACTCTGCCGCTCGCACTGACCGGCCATCACGGCGGTGGAGCACCGATGAAGGGGGTGACGCTCGCCGCCTGGATCAAGCCCGCCGCCGAAATGGGCAAGGGGGGTCATGGAGCCAGAGGCGACATCATCGGCTTCGGAGCACGCCGCTTCATCCTCGGCCTGCACGGCCAGAAGGCCCCGTATCAGCTCGCCGCGCGGATCAACGTCAACGACATCGTCGAATCAGCGACGAAGATCGAAGCCGACCGCTGGACTCACGTCGCGATGACCGCTGAACCCTCCGCCGGCCAGTGGCACATCCGCCTGTACCTCGACGGCAAACCTGTTGGAGAGGGGATGACGAAGAAGTTTCCCGCCGATTCAGGGATTGTCCCGTCGTTGATCCTCGGCGCGGAGATTTTCTACTTCCACGACGCCTACTACCGCGGACTTATCGGCCACACGCTGGCCTTCGAGAAAACGTTGTCACCAGCCGAGGTCGTCGAACTGCAAGATGCCGCTGGCAAGACGCCGATCAGGCCGGACGTTTCTTGCGGCCGTTGAGCAGTGCTCCCAGCCAGGTGTAGCGGACGAGCCATTCGTAAGAAGCCAACAGCAGCCCGGTCACGACGACGCACAGCAACAGGAACTTGATTCCCGCCGGGATCGGCCACGTTCGGATCAAGTGTTGACCCACGATGACCAGCGGCAAGTGCGCGAGATACAACCAGTACGACGAATCGGAGACGTATCGAATCCATTTTGATTCGCGAGTCAACAGTCGGCGGAAGAGGCCCATCGCGGCGAACGACATCAGCCAGGCGTAACTGACTTGAGCGATCCCGCCGAACAGCGGCGAGCCCATCATCGCAAGGCCCATCGGCAGCGCAACGGCCGTTGCGATCGACAACGACATCAGCCACCGGCGACCGACTTGAGCCTCCGTGTCGTTCGCGTCGAAGTACAGCACGCCGAAGCCAAAGAAGAGGCCGTAGTACAACAGCAAATGCGGCTGCGGAATCAGGCCGACCGATGTGTCCGGGCCGAAGACCGGGCCAGCCGTTCCCATCAACAACTGCGGCAACAGAGTCAGCGGCAGCAACCAACAGAAACGGATCGGTGAAAGGACGAGACGCCGCAGCAGCGACGGCTCGCCAGCGGCGATCGACGTGCGAGGCGCGAGGCTTTGGACGATCGCGAACCCGCCGACCATCCAGCAGAGAAACCACAGGAACCACAAATGGTCGAAGATGGTGGTCTGAAACAAATGGATCGGCGGTTTGGTCGCGGACCAGCGCACGTTCCAGACATCGGACTTCAACCAGGCGGTGTATCGGGATCGAATCGATGTCAGCCACTCGAATTGGCTCGGTGCAGCACGGGCCGTTGCCGGCAACAGTTCGCGGCACTTGGCCTGACCGCGTTTCAGCTCGTCGTCCGGTCGCATTGGGAACTTCATCAGGTTGGCGAAGTACTCGATCGTGCCGCGATCCGCCAAGCTCACCTCCGCTGACGAATCGCCGCGATGAGTCTTGGCGGCGGAGTTGGCTCCGTGATCGAGAAGCTCTTTGACGATCTCTGCACGTCCCAGCAAAGCGGCTCCGTGCAGCGCCGTCGATCCGTCACGATTCGTGGCGTTGACGTCGGCTCCCTGCTCGATCAGCCGCCGCACGAATTCGACATTCCCATGCAGCGCACCCCACGTCAGCGGCCGAACGCCGAACTCGGGGTCGGTCTCGTTGACGTCCGCGCCCTCGGCCAGGCATTGCTCGAAGCGGGCGGAATCTGCTTTGCGAATCGCGTCAATCAGCGGCAGTGACGGAACGATCGCCGCAACCGACTTCGGAGCATTGGCCATCACCCAAGTCGTCAGCCCGTGCAGCAACGGGACGATCGTCAGCACACCGAACACGCACGGCAACAGAACTCGCTGAGCACGATGCTTGAGCAGTGCGGCCAATCCTTTCTGCCGACACAGCATCGCCGTGAAGAAGCCGCTGATCACGAAGAACAACGGCATCCGAAAGCCATGAATGGCAAAGAAGAGCAGCCCAAAGAGTTCATGCTGCCGACTGTCTTGCACCATCCACGGAAACGGCACAAACGAAAGTGCCGCATGCAAAACAATGCCGAGCAACATCGCAGTCGCTCGCAGGGCGTCGAGATCATGTCGTCGATCAAAAGGCATTGTCAGCGAACCATCCTTTCCTTGAGTTACGCTTGAATTCGACGGCAGTCTCAGAATCTTGCAAAGTAAACGGGACTCACTGTCGGAATTTCGCCAGTCGAAGAACTCCTCTGTTCTCTCTGTGCCTCTGTGTTTCTCAATCATTTTGAAACACAGAGTCACAGAGGACACGGAGAGACCGACCGCAGAATGTGACACCGCTGATCGAGTTAATGGCTGCGGTTGGCGTCATCCGTTTGCAAACTGGCCCAGCGGTCAACTTCCAGTGTCACGGCCTTGAGGCTGGTTCCTGAGATGCCGTCGAGCACGGACTGCCACCAGCGATGACGATGGCATTTTTGACCGAGCTTGCGTGCGATGAAGTGTCCCAACGGGACGAACAGCACGCCGAAGACAATGTTGCCCACGATCCACCAGCCATCGAGCTTGCTGAGCAGGTCGGCACGTCCGCCGGAAACCCAGTTCAGTAATCCTTGGATGGCCACAAGCAACCCGCAGAAGCCGGCCAGCGGCGAGAGAAGCATGATCCACTTGAACTGTCGGATCTTCGCGACTCGCAATCTTTCGAGCGAACCCTGAATGACCGCCACAGGGCCGCTCCAGTCCACCGCCGAGAGCCGCTCCAGTTGCCGAACGCTGTCGAGCAGCAACGCCAGAAAGCTGGCAGCGACCACGCTCGCGGGAAGCACCAGCCGCCAGTCGTGCCATTGTTGGCTGACGGCCGCTCCCACGATCAGCAGCCCGCCGATGCAAAACGCGACATCGATCGCAGGCCAGATGGCCAAACGATGCACCCGCCGCCGCGCGGGTTGCAGGACGACCTGTCGCACCAGTTCCGTTTCCAGAGCCAGCGACCGATCGAGCTTTTGGTCGAGCAGACGCCACTGTTGCTCAAGTGCTTCGAGTTGCATGGCTATTCCCTTTCGAGTGGGTCGGACGAGTGTTGCACGGATTGTCTCAGCGAATTCTTCAGCCGGTTCAGCCGTGTGCCGACGTTGGTCTCGCTCATGCCCAGGATGTTGCCGATCTCGCGGTGCGAGTTCCCTTCCAGGTACAGCAACAAGAGTGCTCGGTCCGAATCGGTTTGTTGATCCAGCAACTCGCGCAGTTCGCCGAGCTGTTGGACCTTCGTCTTGTCTTCATCGACCTCCGCCGGATCGGTCTCTTCACGGTCATCAAGACTGATCGCCTCCCGCCCCCAGCGCGTCTGTCGGCGTCGAAAGTCGATCGCCACATTCAACGCAACGCGAAACATCCAAGTTGAGAATGGGCGGCTTCGGTCATACTTGTCGAACGCGGACCACAGCCGGCTCGTGATCTCTTGCAACAGGTCATTGCGATCGTGCCAACTTCGACCGTAGACCCAGCAAACCTTGAGGAGCTGCCGCTGGTGTGATTCCAACAGCGACAAAAACTCGGCATGGATTGAAGGCTGCGGTTGCATGTCGTCCACTTCGCAGGAAGTCGCTCGTGCCGGTCGGTCCCTCGGCTTCCGAGTCGAGTCAGCACACACTGTGATTCGTTTGCTAGAGCCAGTTTGTCACAATGAATTGGCAGAAATGAGCCCTGATCAGCTTCGGTCGTCAGAGATTGTCGAATATGGTAACCCGGCGCGTCAGCGAGGGCGGGCGCTTCAAAACGCGAGGATTTGATGTCCGGTGAAGCGTTCACCCTCGCTGACGCATCGGGTGACAAACGACGCTGACCATTTCGGAAATGACGCTGCGAATTACCGACAAAGAGAAATCGGCGAAACAAAGGAAGACACTCCATGAATCAGGCCAGCTTCAACAGCGGAGACCATGCGAACGATTCGAGTGGCGTTCGGGCATTGATTCGTCGTCTCATTTCATTCGTTGGACTGCTGCTGTTTGTCATGCCAACGGCACTTGCGGCGGACGTTTCCGTGCGGCTCGCGGCCGAGGGTAAGCCGCTTGTGCCGATCATCGTGGCCGAGTCTGCCAGTGAGCCGACGCGAAAGGCTGCTCAGACGTTGGCGGCTCAGCTCAAGCGGATCATCGAAGCGGCGTTTGAAGTGCGAGTCGGTGACGGCGACAGCGGCCTAGTGGTTGGGACGGTGCGCGACTTCCCAAAGCTGGCGGGTGAGTTGCCGCATGAGCCGAAAGAGGATGAGCGCGAAACGTATCGGCTGCGGTCGCATGAGCGCGGGCTGTGGTTGATCGGGACGACGGAGCTGGCGGTCGAACATGCCGTGTGGGATGTGCTGTATCGGCTCGGCTATCGACAGTTCTTCCCGGGGCCGACGTGGGAAGTCGTGCCGCATTCGCCCGACCTGTCGATCTCAGTCGATGTTGTCGAGCGGCCGAGCTATCTCGCGCGGAGCATCTGGTACGGCTACGGGCCGTGGGATCACGCGAAGGAGCATTACGAAGACTGGTGCCGGAAGAACCGGGCAACAAAGGGGATCGACCTCGATACCGGGCATGTTTACGAGCTGATTCATGCTCGGCACAAAGACGAGATCGCCGCACATCCGGAGTACCTCGCACTGGTCGATGGCAAGAGATCGTCGGACAAATTCTGTATCAGCAATCCGGGACTGCGGAAGTTGGTTGTCGATCACTCGCTCGATCATTTCGCGAAGCAACCGCACGCCGATTCGATGTCCGTCGAGCCGAGCGACGGACTCGGTTGGTGCGAGTGCGCCGAGTGCGCGAAGCTCGGCTCACCCAGCGATCGTGCGGTGTTGTTGGCGAACGAGGTGGCGACGGCCGTCAGCGACAAACATCCGGGAAAGCGGTTCGGGATGTATGCCTACGGCGGACACGTCGCGCCGCCAAAGCGAGACGTGCATCCGCGCATCGTGGTCAGCGTGGCGACGGCATTCGGCAGTGCGGGGCTGACGCTGGATGACTTGATGAGTGGCTGGCGCGATCGTGGTGCGACGCTCGGCATTCGCGAGTACTACGGCGTGCATCCGTGGGATCGCGATCTGCCCGGAGCGGCTCGCGGGGCGAACCTCGAATACCTTGCGAAGACGATTCCGCATTTTCATCAGCACGGAGCACGGTTCTTCAGCGCCGAATCGAGCGATAACTGGGGACCGAATGGCCTCGGCTATTTTGTCGCCGCGCGGATGCTGTGGGATACGCACGAGGCTTCTCCCGAACGTGTCGCCTCGCTGCGAGCGGATTTTCTCGATCGCGCGTTCGGCGCGGCTCGCGAACCGATGGATCGGTTCTATCGACTGATCGAAGGCTCTCGCCGGCCGTTGCTCAGCGAAGACTTGATCGGGCGGATGTACCGTCTGCTGGATGAGGCGCGGCGAACTTGCAACGGCGAGCGGCAGGGCGTCAGCCCTCCGAGTGATGACGCGCGATCAAGTTCAGCGACTCGGAGGGCTGACGCCCTGCCGCTCGCCGGAATCGCAGACCGGCTCGACGCGATCATCCTTTACACACACTACGTCGAGCGTTGGTTCGATTACAGCAACGCGACCGGCCCGGCTCGGCAAGCGGCGTTCGAGCGGTTGATTCGGCACGCGTACCGGATGCGCGGAACGATGATGATTCACACGCTCGGCCTGTATCGCGACGTGCCGACACGCGACAAGCTGATCCGCGTGCCGCCCGAAGCCGAATGGGACATCCCCGAGGGCCGCAACCCGTGGAAAAGCACCGAGCCGTTCGCCGCCGCCGAGATCGACACGCTGCTGCGCGAGGGAATCGCGCGGCATAGGCTGCTCGACTTCGAGGCGGTCTCATTCAGCGACGACCTCGTCCCAGCAACGCCGCTCAAGCTGCCGGAGGTTGAGCCGGGGCAGTACGGCTTGTTCTTCCGAGATGAGTTCGACCTTCACACCTGGGTCGAAACCGCACCTGCCGAGCTACCGTTCTCGGTCAAAGCGGGACTGATTTATGGTCGCTTGGGAGATGCGAAGTTCTCGCTGTTCCCACGCGATGAACTGCAAGGTAAGTCTGTCGCGAACGTCGCGGTCGCGCCGGACAAGCAGAAGCGCGATGTGTTGTTACGCTCGCCGATACGCGGCCTGCAACGACTGCATCTCTCCGACGGCGGCGACGGAACCGAGATCACTTGGCCCGCGAACACGCCGCTCACGATCCGATCCGACCCAACCAATCCCGTGCTGCTGCACGGCCGCTGGACGCTCTACTTCTACGTCCCGCGCGGCACGACAGTGATCGGCGGCTTCGCCGATGGCCCCGGCGAACTCCGCGATCCCGATGGCAAGACCGTTCACCAGTTCGGAGACGCTCCTGGCTATTTCCGCATTCCGGTCCCAGCGAATCAGGCTGCCAAGCTGTGGTGCTTTCATCACGGCAACGGCCGCCGCCTGCTGATGACCGTGCCACCGTATCTCGCTCGCAACCCGAAAGAATTGCTGCTGCCGCGCGAGGTCGTGGCGAGCGAATGAGTTAAGCTCCTCTTGTCCAAAGCGGATCACGCATCGCAATGTTACAAATGGAACCAGTCCAACGAATCAAAGGAGACGATGAATGAAGATGGAAATGATCGCGCCACAGAATCATTGCGGGGGAGCCTCTGGCAGTAGCACGCAGGCCGTGCGGGCGGGGAATTTGATTTTGGTCGGCGGCCAGATGTCGCTCGATGAGCAGGGTCGAGTAATTGGCGACGACATCGCCACGCAGGCTCGGAATGCGTTTGAGGCATTGAAGCGAGTGCTCGCCGAGGCGGGGGCTTCAATGAAAGATGTCGTCAAGCACAACATCTATTTTCAGTGCGAGGGCGGCGATGCGGAGGTGGCGAAGTTTCTGGATGAGATCGACCGAGTCCGGCTCGACTATTTCTCTGACCCCGGCCCGACGACGACCGAAACGCGAGTCGGCCTCGATCGCGAAGGAGCGTTGATTCAGATCGATGCCTGGGCCGTCGTAGGTGAACCGCGAGAACGCTTGATGCCGGAAGGTCACTGGAGCTGGAGCAAACCGTTGCCGTTCACTCACGGCTGGAAAGTCGGCGACATGATTTTCGTGGGCGGTCAGCGGTCGCTCGATGCACACGGCAACGTGCTCGGTGTCGGCGACATCGAGATTCAAACCGATCATGCGTTTCGCAATCTCGACACGATGCTGCGAGCCGGTGGCGGTGACCGCAACAGCCTGATGCGACAGAACACGTTCTTCCGTTTCTTCGGCCAGGGCCGCGAAGTGACCGACTATTGGGAGAAAATGACGAATGTCCGCCGGCGTTACATGTCGGTCCCGTCCGCGGCCGGTGCGGGGTTGCGGATCACCGGGTTCCCGAACTCGGCCGAGCTGATTCAGGTCGAAGGGATCGGCGTGCTCGGCGACGACAAGCAGCGGCTGCAACCAGACAACCACTGGGACTGGAGCATCCCCAACACGCAGTTCACTCAGGGCTGGCGAATCGGCAAGCTGGCATTCATCGGCGGCCAAATCTCCTGCGACAACAAAGCCAAAGCGGTCGGCAAGGACATGGAGACGCAGACTCGCAACGTGTTCCAGTTCATCCGCAAGGTGCTGGCTGAAGGGGGCCTCGACGAGAGCGATGTCGCCAAGCTCTACATCTATTACCACGGCGACGGCGACTGGAATCAAATCGCCGAGACGAAAGCAACGATCGACCGCGTGCAGAGCGAGTTCAATCCCGCGCCTGGCCCAGCAGCGACTTCGATCCGAGTCTCCGGCTTCGCGTTCGAGGACCTGTTGATCGAGATCGAAGCATTCGCCATCTGCCGCGACTGAGGCCGAATCAACCGAAGTATCAACGGCATCACGGCAGATGTCTTTTCCACAAGAACGAAGCGGCTTGGCCACCGGCGGAGGCGATGTTTCGGCCGTCGGGGCTGCACGCAACGCCGCGGACTTCGATGGGATGACCGGTCAGAGTTTGGCTTTCAACCGCAGTATCGAGGTTCCAGATCTTGACGGTCATGTCTTCCCCGCCGGAGACAACCTGTTTGCCGTCTGGCGTGAAGGTCGCGTCGTTGACCGGTCCCGAATAACCGACCAGTTTGAGAACCTGCTTGCCGGTTTCGACATTCCAAATGCGGACGGTTCCGTCTGCGCTCGCGGAGACCAGTTGCTGGCCGTTGGGATGAAACACGATCGAGTAGACCCCATTGCGGTGTCCGACGAATACTCGCTTTTGCTTGCCGGTCGCCACGTCGTACATGCGGATGCTCCAGTCCCAACTGCAGGTGGCGATCGTTTTGCTGTCGGAGGTGAAGCAGAGGCAGTTCACCTGCTGCGTATCGAACTCGCGTATCAGCTTCCCCGATGAGGCATCCCAAATTCTGACGGACTTGTCCCAAGCACCGGTGGCGATGAGCGTGCCATCCGGACTGAAGGCGACGCCGTCAACGCGTTTCGTGTGGCCGTGCAGCGTGAAGACTTCGACTCCTTTTTCGACATCCCACACCTTGGCCGTATCGTCTTGAGAACCGGTGATGACTCGCTGGCTGTCGGGGCTGAAGTTGACCACCATGATGTGGCCGTTGTGACCTTGCAGCGTGCGGCGCAGCGTCCCGTCGTTGGCCGAGTAGAGATACAGCGCGTTGTCGTCGCCGGTGGCGGCAAGCCAACGACCGTCCGGGCTGAAGGCCACGCAGACGACCGGCTTCTTGGGACCGGCCAGCGGAATCACAACCGGACGCAGGAAGAAGTACCAGACGCCACCGGCTCCCAAACCGCAGACCAAGAGTAGGCTCGCGGCGACGATGATCTTGGTCCGCAACGAAGTCGAAGGGGTCGGGCGATAGACATACGGGAGAGGTTTTGTCGGCGACGTAGGGATGACGGTTGTTGGCGGTTGCGCGGGAGTTGGAGTTGTTGGTGGTGGCAAGGGCTTGGAAACGGTTGGCGCTGAAACGGGGCTGGCGACAGCGGCGGGCGCGTTTGCCGACGGCTTTGATTCCGGTTCCTTGGAATTCGGTTTGACCGATGAGGTCGGCTTCGATGGTGGCGACTCGTGCGGTTCCAGTGACTTCGTGGATGTTGCGCCGCTGTTAGTCGAAGTCGGCGTGAAGAATTTTTGGAACTCCTGGACGGCAGCCACTCGTTGCCACTGCTCCGAACCGCCGCGACAGACCTCGTCGTCGGGGCCGAGCGTGCCGTTCTTCGCCAGATCATTCAACGCGGTCGTTTCGACCGGGCCGAATTCTTGTCCAAGACTGCGCCACTTCCAGTTGCTCATGTTGGTCTCGCACGGCGTTTCTTCACACACGCCGGGGTCAGGTCTTCAAATTTCATTTTTGGCCGACGATCCGCCATCGACGTTCATTCCGCGTCGATTTTCCAATTTACATCGCGCCTGATTCGTTCTGCCAAAAATGAAATTTGAAGACCTGACCCCTGATCGGTGGAGCGCTCGCCCTCGCTGACGCTTCGGGTTACTGAATCGTCACCACTCACCGGCGACCTCTCGATTTTGGCTGGTGAAGATCGCGTTCAATGTGGTTTGGCTGACCGACTGGTTTGCGAATCGGACTGAACCGTCGCCGAGCAACAGGTGTGCTCCGCCGCCGTGTTGGCTTCGCGGGCCGGCGTTGCTGTCCACGTTGTTTTGAAACGTGCAGGGCATCCCGCCGATCGGATCGCAGAAGGGAATCCAGTCGGAGGTGGGATCGCTGTTGATGCCTCGGCAGAGCGAATCGCAGTCGAGTCCCACGCTGGCCGATCCGGCACTGTGAAACGCCCAGACGCCTCGATTGTCGCGCGGCGAGGGTTGAATCCGCAGTTCGGCAACGACAACGGTCTGGCTGGACCCGTCGGTCATGTCGGCATGACGAACCGCGACGTTTTGTCCCATCACGCCTCGGTATTTGGTCTGTTGCCAGTCGTCGGAACCCCAACTGGCCGCGCCGAAATTCGCTCCGTAGTTTCCTCGGCGATAGGTGATTCCCAATCGCGGCTCGAAAAGAATTTCGGAACCCGTGTCGGTCGGACACAACATGCCGGGGATCGAAACGGCTCGCAACTGGCTGTTGGCCGGGCATCACTACTCACCGTGGGGACGTACGATTTGAAAAGCGGCGATGCATCGAGATACGGCAAGATCGAGATCGTCCAAGTGCTTCGCGGCTCATCCCGTCCGTTGTTCAAGAAGGGAGTCGCTCGAATGGAAGCCGGGGGATAGATGCGGTTCGTCGCGTGATAGTTTTCCAACGCGACCCCAATCTGCTTGAGATGATTGCGGCACTGCGTCTTCCGAGCCGACTCGCGAGCCATTTGCACGGCGGGAAGCAACAGGGCAATCAAGATCGCGATGATGGCGATCACGACCAGCAGCTCGATCAACGTGAAGCCGGTCGGGGAATGATGTCGCAACGGAATTGGGTGGGGCTTGAGGTTCATGGAAGGGACTCGGTGTGTTGTCGTGAACGTCACGATTCTTGAAGTCGCTCATTCGCCCCCACCGACCTCGCGTCGGTGGAGCGCTGATTGGCCAGCTAGAAAAACGATCGAACGAATTGCTCCGCCCCCGCCGAGCTTGTCTCGGTGGAGCGATGATTTTCACTTGCCGCGCGAGTTGCCAATCACGGCTCCACCGAGACAAGCTCGGTGGGGGCCAATTCATTCTGTGTCGTTGTGCTAGTGGCCAATCACTGCTTCCACCGACGCGAGGTCGGTGGGGAGCCTTGCCTCTTGCAGCGTCCGCCCTCGCTGACGCTTCGGGTTAGTTGTTCGGGGATGCACTCGCGGCAGGCGGCGCGGTTGGCTGTTGCTCGACGGAATTCCTGATGGCATTCACTTTCGATTCGGGGCCGTCCTGCGACTCCGGTTTGGTCATTGAAGTCGGCAGCGACGGGGCGAATTCCGAAAGGCTCACGAAGCCGTTGCCGTCCACGTCGCGCCGGCGAAACCACTTTTCGGCTTCTTTGGGTTTCCGCTCGTCGGTGAACTCGGCCAAATTCAGTTGGCCGTCGTGATTCGAATCAAGCTCCTTGAACTTCAGGATGCGGGGATTGATACCGCCGATGACCTTCAAGTCCTGAAACTTCACGGTGCAGCCGGGCTCCGTGTTATTCGTCAACGAAACGCCGACTTGCACGGCACCCTTCAGCTTGTCGAGCTGATACGGCGGCAGTTCCTTCCACGTCTTGCCTTCGTCTTTGCTGAAGCTGCTCAGCAGCATTTCGTCTCGGCGTTCCAACCGCAGATGAACGACGACGTCTTCAATATCCTCGGGCACATACAGCATCCGTTTGCCGTTTTCCCACACCTGCAATTCGCACGTTGTGGCATGGTCGCCTCGAGTGTTCTTGCTCCCTTTCTCGAACCGAATGAAGTTCTTTTCATTCGTGCGGACCAGCAGTGCTCCCGCGTGATACGCCGTGGGAAAGCTGCCCAGACTTTTCAACACGGAATTCGGTTGTGAGGGATCAAGGTGAGTGACCGTCACTTCGATTGAGAAATCGCCAAACACTTCTTGCATCACTCGCGGCGCGTTGACCTTTCCTGGTGGGTAGTTATCGACATAGATGTCCGGAGTCGTCATCACGAGCGTCGTGCCTTGCAACTCGATCGTCGTGCCGCCTGCCGGGTCTTCTTTGCGACCCCAACCCTTGATGTCGTCTGCGGACATGGCCGCGTAGTTGCGAGCAACGGGCACACCGCTGGCCGCACCAGTGTTCGAGACGACCAAGTGACCGTCTTTGTTGGAGACGACGGACACTTGTTCGATTCGCTGGCGTTGAGCCTCGGCGGCAGCATCGGCCGCAGCCATATCGGCATTTCTTTGACTGGAGCAACCGGTCAGGCCGAGCAGCAGTAACAAGGCGAGAAATTGTCTGTGAAATCGCATGTTGGTTCTCCTGTTTGGCAGCAGTGTTGATGAACTTGGAGTCCGTAATTCGTGGTGATTCGGGATTGTGGTTTTGCCCGAAGGGCTTCAACAAATTAGCCCAGGGCAAGCGACCATCGGGAGCGCCGCCCTGGGTACGAACGAAAACAACACCGAAGCCCTGAAAGGGCGGAACAATCGTTGTTTTGCCCTTTCAGGGCGACCTCGTGCGATCTCACGAAACCCAGGGCGGCGCGAAATGACAGTCGTCATTTCGCTCTGCCCTGGGCTGGTTTGTGGCTGACCCTTCGGGCCGAACCATCGAAACGAATCACGCGCTAGCCCCCGGTTTGAACCGGACGCGCCCGCGTTCAGGCTGGTCTCTCGCAATTCAAGCCTTGAAGACGCACTAGCGCCGTGCGGCTCACGACTGTTGAACTCCTTCCAGAATTCCGCAGTGGTCTTGTCGGGCTGGTAGGCGGCGTCTTCTGTGAAGCTGAGGCGTTCGAGATTCGTGAGATCGCGCAGGGACTTGATGTTTTTCGCCAGCGGTGGAAGAGTGGTGTCCTTCAGCGTGCCGATTCCGGCAAGGGGCGTGAGGTCGATGGCTTCGGTGCAGTCATGCAGGCGGAGTCGGGAGAGCGGCATGTCGCGCAGCGGCGAGATGTCGGAGACTTTGGTCCCGCTCAGGTGCAGGTAATGGATCGGCATGCCTCGCAGGGGACTCAGGTCGGTCACTCGCGTGTTGAAGAGTCGCAGTTCTCGCAACGGCATTCCGTGCAGCGGAGTCAGGTCCGAGACGGCCGTGTTCCCCAGCCAGAGGCGGCTGATCGGTGCTCCTTTGAGAAATGTGAGGTCCGCGACCGCCGAGTTCTCCAGGTTGATGAACCAGGTGCGGTCGGGAAGTCGTCTCAGCACGTTGATGGTGATGCCGGAATCGCGCAACCGCGTCAACCAGGCATTCGCCGCGAGATCCTTCCAGAACTCTTCGGCCGTCGAGACCGGGAAGAACGGGAATTGCTCCGCCAGTTCAAAGGCCAGCATTTGCAGCTTCGGGAGTTTTCGTAGTCGCTCGATGTTTCGGGCCACGGTCGGGACGGTGACCTTCTCCAGCGTGGCGATCTCCATCAGGGCGGAGAGGTCGGTCAAGCGCGGGCACCCATGCACATAGAGCTTCTTCAGCGGCAGTCCGATGATCGGCGACAGGTCCGCGACGTTCGTCTTGCCGAGACTCAGTTCTTCCAGCGGCATCCCGCGCAACGGGCTGAGGTCTTCGATCGGATTGCCGTCGAGCTTCAAGAGGCGCAGCCGCAGATCCTTGAGCGGCTCCAGATTCGTGACGTCGCAGGAATCGAGCACGAGCTCCGTGATCGGTGCTTCGCGCAGGATCGAGAGGTCGCTCAGCGGCTGCTTGAGGAAGTTGAGCTGATACGTCCCGTCGGTCAGCTTGAAGAGGTCACACTTCAAACCTCTCTGGCGGAGCACCGGCAAGAATGTCTGCTCGATATCCCAGTCGCGCCAGAAGTCGGCTTTCGATCCCGTCGATGCCGCGTCCATGAGATCCGAACTGAGTTGCCGCAGTCGGGGATGTCCGCGCAGTGCGGCGATCGCGTTGTAATCCGCCTCCGGCAGATCGCGGTACTCGGCGGGCAGCAGCAGCGATTCGAGCGTCTCAATCTTCGTGAGCACGTTGAAGTTCCGGGCATCCCGGCAGCCCCAGAGCACCAGTTCCCGCAACGGCATCCTGCTCATGACAGACAGATCGGTGATCCGGTCGTTTCGCAGGTTGCAGTACTCCAACGGCAGTCCGGCGAGCGGCTTGAAATTGACCACTGGCACATAATTCAAATTGAGTCTCCGGAGCGGCATCTCCGCCAGCGGCGACAGGTCCGTGACGTGCGTCGCGCGAAGCGAGAGTTCTTCCAGCGGAGCTCCACTCAATGGCGAGAGATCGGTGACCGGGCAGACCGAAAGGTCCAGAAACTTGAGTGCCAGTCCTTCCAACGGCGACAGGTCGAGCACCTGCGTGTCCGCCAAATGCAAAATCTCAAGCGTGCGCATCTCGCGCAGAGGCGAGAGGTCCGACACGCTCGTTGCATTGAGCACCAATCGAGTCAGCCCCATTCCTCGCAGTGGGGAGAGATCGGTCAGACCTTTGACGCGGCTCAGATCCAATTGCGACAACGGCGCACCGGCCAGCGGCGAGAGGTCCGTGACCTGCGAGCCGCTCAGATCGAAATGGAGCCGACCATCCGGGCCAGTGTAGAGACATTTCTTCAGCGGCTTCTCTGCGGAGATCGGCAAGTCGCTGAGCCGTGCTCGCCAGTAATCGGCGAGATGCGCCTTCTCTCTTCCCAGCCGACGAGCCACCGGCATCAATTGAGCCGTCGGCCGTTGATGCAACAGCATGAAGAGATGCAGCTTGCTGAGGCTTTCCAGCGTGAGCTTTCCGCCATTGCCGGAAGAGGTGGCGAGCAGTTCGTCGCAGAGCGCGGCATTGATTTTGGCCCGCATGTCGTTCGGACGTAACGCGAGCGCGGCGCGGTACGCCTCGGCCGCTTTCGCGAAACGGAATTGGCACTGCAACACATCCCCCTGCTCGACGAAGTATTCCGGCACGTCGGGCCGCAGCTTCGAGGCGTAGGCGAGTCGTTCGAGGGCCTCGTCAAACTGTTCCTTCGCCACCAGCCCGCGAGCCTGTTCGGCAAACGCCGGTGCCGCCTCACGCAATTCATTGAGCGCGGCCACGGCTTCTGCCTTCGCTAGCTCGGCCTGCGCCCACTGCCAGAGACTGGCCGTGATGCCGACGATCAACGACACCGCAATCGCACTGCCCGCAGCAAACGTGAGCTTGTTGCGACGGATCAACTTCTGAAGTCGATACGACGAACTCGGTGGCCGCGCAACGACCGGTTCGTTGGACAGATACCGCCGCACATCGGCCGCCAGCCCGTTGGCTGTCTCATAGCGCCGCGTCCGGTCTTTCTCCAAAGCCTTGAGCACGACCCAGTCCAAATCGCCGCGCAACAGTTTCGACAGCCGCGCCGGTTCGATCCCCCGATTGGCCGCAATCACCGGCATCGTGTCCGCGAGACTCAATCGAGTGCTGGGCTTCGGCGGCTCTTCCTCGCGGACAAGCTTCAGCAATTGATCCAGCGGCGAGCTCTTGACCGTCTCGCCGGTGATCGGAGTCGTCCCGGTCAGCAACTCAAACAGGATCACGCCCAATGAGTAAACGTCGGCGCGCGTATCGACATCGACGGCATCAAACGACGCTTGCTCCGGGGCCATGTACGTCGGAGTCCCCATCACGTTGCCAAACGTCGTGAACAGCGTGTGGTCCGTGAGCGAAATCCCAGACGTCGCCTTAGCAAGCCCGAAGTCGATCACCTTGGGAACCGGCTTGCCGTCGTGAGTCTCGACGAGAATGTTCGTTGGCTTCAGATCGCGATGAATGATCCCCTTCTGATGCGCGTGCTGCACCGCCGAGCAAATCTGCTGGAACAGATCGAGCCGCTCCGGAACGCCGAGCTTGTGCGCGTCACAAAACTCCGTGAGCGGCACGCCCTTCACCAATTCCATCACGAAGAACGGCTGCCCCGCCTCCGTCGATCCCGCATCGAGCAGCCGAGCGATATTCGGATGGTCCATCAGCGCGATCGCCTGCCGCTCCGCCTCAAACCGCGACAGAATCATTTTCGAATCGCCGCGATCCACACGAATCAACTTCAACGCAACGCGGCGTTTGACCGGCTCGGTTTGCTCGACCATCCAAACGCTGCCCATCCCCCCTTCGCCAATTTTCTGCAGCAGCTTGTACGGTCCAATCTGAACCCCGGGCAGAACCGGAGCCGGCAGCACGATCGTTGTCCGACTCGCCACGTCCAAGGGAGGACACTCCAGAAAACTCCCGCCGTTGTCGTAAGCCTGCAACAGCGTTTCGATGCGTCGCAGCATCGCGGCATCATCGCCGCACGCTTCGAGCAAGTAGCCTTGCCGCACCGACGGCACGCCAATCTTGCGAGCGACTTCAAAGACCGCTTGGTCATCCAGTTTCGTGGCCACCAATTTCCAATCCTCCGCGGCGTGTAGCGTTACTCCGAAGGAGTTGCGTCACATAGCCCAGGGTTGCTCGCGAAGCGGGCTACCCTGGGTTGAGAATCAAAACGATCGTTGTACCCCGAAGGGGTTCCGTCATCGTCATTTCTCGAATGACGCAACCCTTTCAGGGTAGAGCAGGCAGCTTCTCCCATCCCAGGGTAGCCCGCAGTCGCGGGCAACCCTGGGCTATGTGACGCAATCCCTTCGGGATAAAGGCAGTCGCAGTTCGGTCAAATCGCATCGATAATTCCCCCTGCTCTGCAACCGTTGAGAATCTTGTCCGAAGAAGTTGTGACCTGACCTAATTCGCCTGTCCCCCATTCGCCTGTCATGTTTTGTATTTGACGACAGACAGACGAATGGGGGACAGGCGAATGAGTTCCGACGCGGGCCTTCACGGCTCAGTGCGAAATTAGCGTCCGATTTCCCCGATGAAAAATCGGCAGTTCACAAAAAAGGTTCGTTCGAGCCCCGAGTTCATTGACCGATGCGAACCCGCAGCCACGACTTGGCGTAGGCCCAGTCGGCATCCGCCGTGGACTCGGAGATTTGTAGCGCGTCGGCGGCCTGGCTGATCGTCAGCCCTGCAAAGTACCGGAGCTTGACGAGTTCCGCCTTGCGCGGGTCATGCACGGCCAGCTCGTTGAGCGCCTCATCCAAGGCGATCAAGTCGATGCTGCGGGTCGGCGCTTCAATCCGGTCTTCGTCCAAATCGACTCGCTGAAGCTGTCCCCCGCGTTTGAGACTCTGCTTGTGCTTCGCGCTCTCCACCAAGATCCGCCGCATGGCTTCCGCCGCTGCCGAAAAGAAGTGTCCCCGGTTATTCCAGTGCTGTGCCTGCTCCCCATCCACCAACCGGATGTACGCGTCATGCACCAGCGCGGTGGCCTGCAACGTCTGCCCCGGCTTCTCCTGAGCCAGCTTCGCCGCCGCCAACTTCCGCAGCTCCTCATAGACCAACGGCAGCAACCGTTCGGCCGCCAACGGATCGCCGGATTCAATCTGCGACAGGATGAAGGTGATCGAGGACAAGAGCAGACTTCCTGATTCATTCAATGAGAAGTCTAGTCCCCCGCTTTGTTCACGGGGGCTGTCCATTTCAATTCCTTCATGCCCGTCAGCTCCGGCGCGGTGTTCGCGATCGCCGTCAATCTGGGGTCGCCGATCATCAAAAGGATCTCTTCGTTGCCATCGAAATGACCTTCGACCTTCACCGAATTCTCGCTGCGGCGGATGAGCAACTTGTTCGCGTCTCCCACTGGTGGCTCGGCCAAAGTGGTCTCGCGGTTGGGGGCGTTCGCTGCGGGTGATGCCGCATTCCATTGTTTGTGTGGGTTGAGCAAGTCATCGATGCGGCGATCAATGATCTGCTGGCTCACGCGGTCGCGGATCTCGACGGATTGCTGCAAGGCGTGCAGACGTTTTGCCAATTCGGAGTTCTCCGCTCGCAGCAACGCTTGGCGGGTGGCAAAGGCTTGTTGGACGGTCGATCGCAGCAACTCCTTCTTCTTTTCCGCTTCGTTCAAATTGGGAAACGGTCCTTTGAGCTGTTCGGCCAATTCCCGCGACTGTTGTTCGAGCGCCTGGGATCGCTCGCGAAATTCATCGGCAGACTCTTGGGACGTCCCGACGGAGAAACTGAATACCTTCGATTGCGAAGCCCCGTCATTGAGGTCAATTGTTTGCGGTGTCGGTCCGAGTGCTGGCACATGAACCCTAAGGCAGCCGGTCTGAAATGTTCTACCGGTTATTGCGGGCGGATTGTCAGGCTCCATTTGGGCAAGGTGTCGGAGCGTTGGATGTGAGGAGCGTATTTTTGGAGGGCGGTCTTGGTGAGTGTCACGCCGCGTTCGT
>SYJG01000200.1 GCA_005798445.1 Planctomyces sp. | reverse complement strand
GATCGGAGCCGGCTTCGTGCCCGACATCCTCGACATGTCGCTGGTCGACGAGGTCGTGCAGGTCTCGAACGAAGAGGCGATGGAGTTGGCTCCGCGCTTGGCCAAGGAAGAGGGCATCATCAGCGGCATCAGTTGCGGCGCGGCGATGGCGGCGGCGCTGAAAGTGGCCGCTCGACCGGAATCCGAAGGGAAGACGATCGTGGTCATCCTGCCCGACTCCGGCGAACGCTACCTCTCGACACCGATGTTCGAGTACGCGAAGGCGTGACGTTCTCGCGAGTTGCCAATTCTCATTTTCCCACGAAGCCCGGTCCTCGCGACCGGGCTTTTCGTTTGCAGTCTCTGTGACAATCTGCGAAATCTGCGTTTACAGGAGTTTCTGAAACGCAGATTTCGCAGATTCTCGCGGAGGAAAAGACCATGCAGCGATTCACGGCCGTTGGATTGGTGTGTTGGGTTTGTCTGTCCTATTCAAATCTCAATCTCCACGCGGCGGACGGTACTCCGACCAAGTGGCTGCAATCGACGGCCTACGTCGTGCCGAAATACACGGCGACCGAAGGGGAAGGCTACTTCGCGATCATCGAAGGCTTGAACAAGCGGCTTTACATTGGCACGCACGCGAACGGCGTCAACTCGTGGCTGGTCGAGTTCGATCCGGGGGCGGGGTCGGGAGACCCGCGCCCAGCGCGGATGAATGTCGTCGTCGATGCTCAAAAGGCGATCACCGTGCAGAGCACCGGTTTTGCGACGCAGGCGAAGATTCACTCGCGGAACAACACCGGAGCGATCACCGGGAAGATTTACTTCGCCACGAAGCAGGGCTATCCGGCGGCCAACGAATCGCGGCTTGCGTATCCCGGTGGGCATCCGATGGCTTACGACCCGGCGACCGGCAAGACCGAGGTCTTCCCGATTCCAGTGCCGCATCAGGGGATCATCAGCGTGACCCCCGATGAAGCTCGCGGGGTCGCGTACATCTCGACCTGCTCGGACGAGCGGCCGATTGAGAGCACGCACTTCCTCGTACTGGACCTGAAGACGCACAAGTACCGTGATCTGATGGACTGCCAGCACATGTATGCCTTCGTCGTCGTCGATCATCTTGGCAGAGCCTACCACCCGATCCTCGGCGGAGACATTGCGAGGTACGACCCCGCGACCGGCAAACTGGATCGGCTCAAGCAGACGATCGACGGACAGCCGCCGATGAAGGACAGCCACCTCGCCGACCCTGAAGCGCATCCGATCAATTGGGACATCTCCCCCGACGGCAAGACGCTGTACGCGCTGCCGATGAGCACCAATCAACTTTATCGCTACGACCTCTCGGCACCGGGGGACACGTTGGCCGGCAAGTCGCTCGGCACGCTGATCAAGGATGCCAAGAACTTCGATTGCCGAGGGATGTGTGTCGGTCCCAGCGGCGCGGCTTGGGCATCGGTCACGCACGCCGTCAACGGCATCCAGCAACAGCATCTCGTGCGCTATCGTTCCGGCGATGCGGCTCCGCGCGACTTGGGGCCGATCGCGGTTCGCAACCCGGACTTCACCGAGTTCAAAGACGCCAGCGGCAAAGACCTGCCGTTCCATGCTGGCTTCGGCAAAGCGGCCGACGGCACGTTCACAACCAAGTACGTCACGATGGGGGTCTGCGAGGCTCGTGACGGCAGCGTCTACACGCTCGTGATGCACCCATACTCGGTGCTGAAGGTGACGCCGAATGACTTGCCGAAGTGATCGGTTCGCGTCGGGATCGCGTCACTGCCGTTTGACGTTGGCTCCCGTGGCCGACGTCAGTGTCGCGAGATTGGCTTGGAAGTTGTCGTTACCGTTGCCTCGCCAGGCCAGCATCCTTTTGTCGCGAGCGGTTGTGACCCACAGTTCCAGTTCGCCCGCCTTCCAAGGCCAGATCCACTGCATGATCCGGTCCATGAACCAGTTGAAGCCCATGAAGAACACCCAATCGACGGCACCGACATTTTTCCGGTTCTCGGCTTGAATCTCGGCGATGAATTTCAACTTGCAACGTTTCGGCTTGAACGGCACGAAGACGACGAAAAGCTGAGTCACGAGTTCCGTGCCAGTCACTCGCGATGCCTTAGCCGTACCAACCAGTGCCGCCATTGTCGCCACCGCCAGCGGTTTCAAGATCCAAGGGATTTGAACCAAGACCAACACCGTCAGACTCAGCACGACGAACACGATCCAGCGTGTCGTCCAATTGGGCAGCGGTCCCAGCGGCCGGTCGATGGCGGCCTCCGTTTCGAGCGGTGATTTCTTCAGGTCACCGATTTCGCGGTGTTTCACACGCTGAGGCTCGATGTTCGTCGGACGTCTTTTAGGCATGATGAACTCGAACAACGGCATGGGTTTGAAGATCGCGGAACGGGTTACGGCTTTTTTGAGGAGGTTGGTTTCGCCACCAGAATCAAACCCTGCAACACGAGAAACACCACCAGCGGAGCGATCCAGGCCAGACGCAGAATTCGCATCAGCGTGTCCCAGCCAGTGCTCCTGGTCGCCGCCAGCGACGTGCGATGATCGGCGGCTTCGACGCCGAGATTCGTCAGGCGTTCGACGATCTTGGCTCGGCGGCGTTGATCGAGTTCCGAATTCGGCGGATCGCTCGATGGTTCGAGATACACGGACTTCGGCTCCTCTTTCAGTCGCTCGGCCATCTGATCGAGCCGAGCCTCAGCCGCCATCTTCAGAACGGCTGCGTGCGATTCAAAGTCGGACTCTTTGAGCAACAAGCCCGCCGCTTCCGCATCGCGGACGGCTCGGTCACGAGACTCCAGCAGAGCGCCCAGGCCGAGCAGCGCCAGCATCAGGAACAGCGTCAGCATCAGCATTCCGCAACCGATCGCCGTCATCTGAGTTTTGAACTGCTGCCGTTCCGACAGCGTCTCGAAGTGCAAGTCGATCGTGCGCCGCCGCCGCAGCGATCGCTTCGCCGCGTCCAGCACATCGAAGACTCGCACCGCGTCCGACCACTCCGGAGCGTTCGGTGCGTCAGCCACGACAAACGCGGCCATCAACGCTGCTGGCGAATTGGAATTCGTCGAGCGTTCGAGCGTGATCGGACCTTGCTCCGTCTCAACGGTCAGCCGCCAGCCATCCGTCGCACCGCGGCGTGCGGTCCAGGTCGCGTCGGGCAGGCCGGTTCCCGCCAGGGAAAGCGTGGCTTGCGAGCAACCCTGTTCCGTCAGGCCGGATCGCTGCGCCGTGACTTGGTCGTACCGTCCCCCCATCCATTGCAGCAGGTCGATGTCGTCGATGGACGCGGCCTCGATTTCGGGCTCGGTCAGGGAGGAAGTTGTCGATGCCAATGACAGAACTCGATCCACTTGGATGCGGCGGATCGCTCCCAGCTCACGAATCGCCAGCCGCTGCGAAAGTGCGACCAGTTCTGGATGGAAGCGCTGCTCGAAGGCGGGCATCAGTTTGACGTGCGAGTCGTCCCGGATCAGCGACAGTTCGTAGGCACACGCGGTGCCGAATGCGAGACGCGGCACGATCAGTAGCGGCTTGCCGGCCGAAGCCAAATGCTTGGCGGCTGTCTGTAGTTCGTTGCTGTCGCCCGCCACCAGTACGGATTCCACGGTCTTGTCAATCAGCAGGGCTTCCCATGAACATTGTGGAATCGTGGCGAACTCCGTGCGTGATGTGATCAGTCGCTCGGCCAACGCTGACCGGACGAAGCGATGTCCCGCCGCCAGCGCGGCTTGGATCAACGGGACAGCGGCCGCATCGTCCCCCAAGAGTGCGAAATTCATGATGGCGGAGCGTAGCCGGAGTTCATGAGGACGTCAGCCCTCGCATCCTCGACTTCCCCTTTGGCGGGTTGCGGGCGGGAGACTACAACTCCTCGCCATGCCAACCGCCGTTCGACAAGTTGAAGCCGCAAGCTCTCACAACGAGAGCAGTCTGCGGTACGTCGTCGAATCGCTGGCCACGCTGGCGTTGGCGGTGTTGCTGGTGCGGGCGTTCGCGGTCGAGGGCTACATCATCTCGACGGGCTCGATGGCACCGTTCTTGTTGGGCTTCCACAAGCAAGTCGTTTGCCCGGAATGCCGGCTGCCCTTCGCGGTCGGTGTCCCCGTGGACGACAGCCACGACACAAGCGGTCCGGTTGCGTGTCCCAACTGTGGACAGCATCAAATTGATCTGGGCCATGTCCCGCGCAACGAGGGGGATCAGTTGCTGGTTCAGAAGTTCGCGTATCTGCTCCGCCGCCCAAAACGTTGGGAAGTCGTCGTCTTTCAGAATCCCAGCCTGCCGACTCAGGCCTATGTGAAGCGCGTGATCGGGTTGCCGAGTGAAGAGATTCAAGTCCGCGCCGGAGACGTTTGGATCGACGGTCAGTTGGCTCGGAAGAGTTTGGCGGAGCAACGCAGCACGCGGATAGCGATCTACTCGTACCAACATCGGCCGCAAAGTGAAGACGAATCGCGTTGGAAGTTGGCTCGTGGCTGGACCAGCCGAGGACGCACTCTCGAATGCGTCAATCGGGAGGGCGAGGCTGCTGCCGAGCCGCTTGAGGGGAGTGTCTTCGACGCAGCCGGCTCGGCGGGAGCCTCACCCTCCCGTCGGAGCATGATCGATATCAAAGACAGCGGTCTCAGTTGGGTGACGTATTCCGGCGACGCTCCGAAACGACATGGCGCTCAGCCACTGTCCGAGCCAGCACACCTTTGGCCGACGGATGAGTACGCCTACAACGGGCTGACCGAACCGCCTCAGCGGTATCGAGTTCGAGATTTGATGCTCGCGATGCGGATCGAATTGCACCGCGGCCGTGGTGAGATGGCGTGGTCACTGAGCGACGGCGCGCAGACGTTTGAAGTCCGGCTCGCTGCTGGCGAACGCGAACTGCGACTGTTCGTGGATGGTGAGGAAGAATCGGAACAACGAGTGAAGCTGAGCGGTTCCCTGTGGAAACGGCTGCGGCTGGTCGAGATGTCGTTGTTTGATCGGCAGTTGTTATTCGCGCTCGATGGCGAGGTGATTTTCCAGCAGCCGCTCGAACCGCTGGCCTTGCCCGTCAAGAATGGGACCGGCACGGCGAAGGACTCCGCCTCAGGCGAGCCGGTGAAGTTTGGCGTTCGCGATCTGCACGCTTCGGTCAGCGATTTGACGCTGTATCGGGACGTGTACTACACGCGCGGCGACGGGCGGCATGGGATCACCGAACCCTATCGGCTCGGATCGGACGAGTACTTTTTTCTGGGGGACAACAGCCCGGTTTCGCTCGACAGCCGCAGTTGGGCGGGCGAGATCGTTCGCGACAACATGTTGATCGGCAAGCCGTTTCTGGTGCATCTGCCGTCACGGCCGGGACGAGTCAAACTCGGCTCGGCCGAGTGGCATATCCGCGTTCCCGACTGGGGACGCATCCGATATATTCGCTGACCCTTAAATGTCCTCAAACCGCTCGTCAGTTGCCGTACCGCGACCGTCAGGGAGCGGCTCAGCCGCCGGAAATTGGCCGCTCCCTGACGGTCGCGGTACGGCGTTGAAGTCCTCTCGCGAGCAACTTTATTTCCTCTTCTTGAAGCCAGACACTCCACGCATGATCGCATCGTCCAACACTCCGCCGAAACCGCCCGCGAACGACAAGCCGAGTTCGCCGGCTCCCGCGACCCCACCAAAGCCCGTCAGGCAGGAAAGCATGCGCGAGACGATTGAGTCCATCGCGGTCGCGTTCCTGTTGGCCTTTTTGTTTCGAGCCTTCGAGGCCGAGGCGTTTGTGATCCCAACCGGCTCGATGGCTCCGACCTTGTACGGCCGACACAAGGAATCGACATGCACGCAGTGCGGGCATCTCATCACGATCGGAGCCAGCGAGGAATTGGATCGTGACGGCGTCTATTTGACGAGCCGGCTGGAAGGCTCGCTTTGTCCGAATTGCCGGGCACCGAACGCGATCAAGAACGCGCCGGTCTTTCGCGGCGACCGCATCCTGGTCAACAAATTTCCGTTCGAATTGAAAGACCCGCGTCGCTGGGACGTCGTGGTCTTCAAATACCCCGAAGAGCCGAAGACGAACTACATCAAACGGCTGGTAGGTCTGCCCAACGAAACGCTCATCATCCGCCAAGGCGACCTGTTTCGATCGGAACCGGGAGGCGGCGAGACCCAAATCCTCCGCAAGACCGATCCGAAGAAACAGCACGAACTGCAAATTCTGGTTCACGACAACGACTTCCCCGAAAAGCCGCTGATCGAGCAAGGCTGGCCGACACGCTGGGCTTCCGTTGCGCGCAACGAGGAGGCCCAGTTGGATCTCGAAGCGGCTGTGACCGGTGGCGTCGAATCGACGATTGAGGTCGCAGGTTGGCGAGAGACCGTTGTCGGCTGGCAATCACACGAAGAGAAGCATTCGTTCGGGTTGACGGACGCAGAGTCAAACAGCAAACAGCCACACTGGCTGCGGTATCGGCATTTCGTCCCGACGCCGGATGTCTGGCGCGCGGCGCTCAAGAACGAAGAGGGGGATCGGCTCAACAACTTCGGCGGCAAAGGGGCTGCCGCTCTGAAAGCGCCGCGACCGCAGTTGATCACAGACTTCTGCGGCTACAACGCATTTTCGTCCGCACAGGATTTTGATCTCGATAGTTATTTCTGGGTCGGCGACCTGACCATCGGCTGCAACGTGAAGATCGACAAGCTGGCGGAGTCTGCGGAATTGACCCTGGAACTCAACGAGGGGGTGCATCGTTACCGCTGCCGCATCAATCCGAGCACCGGTGAAGCTCAATTGTCGCGTGTCGTCTGGCTGAACCGCAGCGAAGAGGAAGAAGAAACATTCGCCAAGGCCACGACTTCGTTGCAAGGGGTCGGAAACCATCGTGTCGAATTCGCCAACGTCGATCAGCGTTTGTGTCTGTGGGTCGATGGTCGTCTGGTCGACTTCGGTTCCAAAGCGGAATACACGCTGTCGGAAATCGAGAACCTCGGTCCGCAGGACGAGGATTTGACGCCCGTCGGAATTGCGGCGCGTGGCATGAATGTCGAAGTCTCGCATTTGCAAATTCATCGCGACATCTACTACCAGAGCACTCACGAGCAGCAAACGCAGGATTTCGCGCCGCTGAGTTCCCACTTCGAAGAGTGGTCGCCCTGTTCATCGCATCGACATCTGCGACAGTTGCTGAGCCAGCCGGCTGCTTGGTGGGAGTCGTATCAGGCCTGCAGCCGCGAGGCTCGATTCGAACTCGGCCCGGAGGAATTCATGATGCTCGGTGACAACAGCCCCAAGAGCAAAGACAGCCGGTTGTGGGAAAACGATCGCCGAGCACAACATCGCCATGCAGTTCCGCGATCGGCGTTGGTCGGCCGAGCGTTCTACATTTACTGGCCGCACGGGCAGCCGTTCCTGAACGGCGGCGAGGGCTTTCCCGTCTGGAATCACAAGAAGATCGAACCCAAACGAATGCCCGATGGCTCAGTGATCCTGGAGGAGATCAAGACGGACTATCCCGATGTCCGTTTTCCGTTCTACCCCAACCTCGGCCGGATGCACCGCATTCGATAGATTTTCGATTGATGATTTTTGATTTTCGATTCATGGGTTCAATCGAAAATCAAAAATCATCAATCAAAAATAGAAACGTCAAGGAGGACGTGATGGCACTTCTGGAATGCCACGGATTGGTGAAGGATTACCCCGGCAAGCGCGCGGTCGATGGCGTGGACTTCAGCGTCGAGCGTGGCGAGATTGTCGGGTTGCTCGGCCCCAACGGTGCTGGCAAGACGACCTCGTTCCGCATGTCGTGTGGCATGATTGCACCGACCGAAGGCCATGTCTTCCTGGACGGCGTCGAGGTCACGAGCTGGCCGATGTACAAGCGGGCGCAGCATGGCATGGGTTATCTGCCGCAGGACGAGAGCATTTTCATCAAGCTGACCGTCGAGCAAAACATTCTCGCGGTGCTCGAATTCCTGCCGATGACGCGCGACGAGCGGCAGGCCAAGATCGATCAACTTCTCGGAGAATTTGGGCTCACCGAAAAGCGGCGTCAGATCGCCTCGACGTTGTCTGGTGGAGAACGTCGCCGGCTGGAAATCGCTCGCTGTCTGGCGACTGATCCGGTTCTGATTCTGCTCGACGAGCCTTTCACCGGCATTGACCCGGTCACCATTCACAGCATTCAGGACATCATCGCCGGCCTGTGCAAAAAGGGGATCGGCATCCTGCTGACCGACCACCGCGAACGTGAAACGCTGACGATCACCGACCGGAACTACGTCATCTGCGCCGGCAAAGTGGTCGCCACGGGCAACGCCAAATCCGTGCTCGCCAATCCGGAAGCGCGGCGGCTGTATTTCGGCGAACGCTTCGACGCCCACTCGATTATCCAGGGCAAGGAAGCATTCGATTCCGGACTGGAACCTGCGGCGTGAAGTCAAGTGAGCCGGTGCCCGTCAGGCCCCGGACGACGCGCGGCGGAAATCTGTCCGAGGGCGATACCTCGCGAGGGGTGTCATGAGAGATTCGGCGAGCGGCAGGGCGTCAGCCCTCCGAGTGTTTCCTGCTGTTTTGACTCGGAGGGCTGACG
>SYJG01000199.1 GCA_005798445.1 Planctomyces sp. | reverse complement strand
TTTTTGAACCATCTCCATTGCCCTTGAAAGAATCTCCTTCTACCACTGACTACCGTTGACTGACACGCGGGTGACTACCTTTGACTGACACTTGGCCCATTAGGATTTGAAAAGCCCTGAAGGGGCGCGACTCATTGTGTCACGCCCCTTTGGGGCTTATGGGCTTGAAAACGACCCGTTTCCCAGGGCTGCGCCCTGGGCTTTCGAGTCTCGCCCCCTTCGGGGCTTTGAACTGCGCAAATTCAAAAAGCGTCAGCGAGGGCGAACGCTTCGGGTGTCTTTCCTTTTGTCATTGAGGTTTTTGAATGATCTGCATTCTGTGAAGCGTTCGCCCTCGCTGACGCTTCGTGTGAATTCAGGCGTGTGGTTTGGCGATGGTCCAGCGATTGGGTTTCCATTTGGAAACAGCCCACCAAGTCAGCAGTCTTTGTTGGGCCAGCCAGGTGGCTCCGAGAACGATTGCTCCGCCAGCCGCGATGGCGACGATGCGGCTCCAGCCGGGTGTCAACGACACTCTTGACCAGACGACGTAGGAGTAACCCAACAACACCACCAGCGGCGCGAGTTGTGGCCCCGCCATGTCCATCAGCAGGCGGCGCGGCTCGAACCCCAACTTCTTGGTCGCGTACGGCAGTAGGATTCCCAACTCAATGAAATACAGCGGGATCATGGTCCCCAGTGCGACGCCGACTAGTCCCATGCTGTAAATCAGAGACAGGCTCAGCGCGAAGTTCGCGATGGCTTCGATGACGTAAATGACCGACGGACGACGCACGTCACCCATTCCGAACAGCACGCTCGTCACGACCTTCATGGGGGTGCCGACCAGTTGGCCGGCCAGCAACAGCAGCAGAATGGTTTGGCTCTGCGGATAGGCCTTGTGGACCCAAGTGGCCATGAGCATTGGGCCAAAGAAGCTCGCACCGATGAAGAAGCCCATCACCAGCATCCAAGCCAAGCCGGCCGCACGAACCGTCAGGTCACGCAGTTCGGCGGCGTTGCCCTGAGCGTGCAGTTCACCGGCTCGCGGCAGGCAGACGCTCGCGATGCACTGCAATGGCTTGCTGATGTACTGGCACAGCCGCTGAGCGACGTAGTAGGGCACGATCGCCTCGGTTCCCAGCACGCAGCCGATGACGATGCAGTCGGTGGATTCAATCAGCTTGGTCGCGACGACCTCCAGAAATGCGAACGCACTGAAGTTGAAGCACTCGTGCAATGTTTGTCGGCTGACGAGATGCGGGCCGATTCTCAACGTCGGAACCAATCGAAAAGCACAGCAGACGTAGCCGAGATTCTCGGCCAACGTTGTCGCCAGGAAGATCACCGCCAGCAGCAGCAGGCCCCACTCTTTTTGCAGCATCACCAACGTCAGCACGAAGCGCACGACACCGCTACCGAGGACGAACGCACGCTCCAACTCAAACCGCTGCAAGCCGACCAGGACTCCGCCGAACACACTGCCGATGATCGAGACCGCGACGTTCAGGCCGAGAATCAGAATCACCCAGCGCAGTTCCGTGACCGACACGCCACTGTTGGGCCACAACACCGGCACGAGCCACGCCAGCACTCCGGCAATCACCAGTGCGACAACACTCATCACGAGGTAGACCGCCCCGATGGCGTTGACCACACGATTGACTTGCTCGGTGTCCCCCTTCGCGTGATGCGCCGCGACGTACCGGCTGATCGTCGGCCCCAGGCCGAGGCTGAGCAGTCCCGAATAGCCCGCGATCGCGCTGATGAAGACCCAGGTGCCGTACAGCGAATCTCCGAGAACGCCCAAGACCAGCGGCATCAGGACGAGCGCCAACATCATCCCCAGCACATGGTCGCTCCATGTGGCCAGCAGGTTGATCGTGAATCGCTTGCGAAGTCCCATTGCCTCAAATCCTCGAAGCCACCAACACAAACACATTGAACGCCAGAAACACTGCCGCGCTGCACACGGACAGTTGAACGAGGTGCCTGCGATCCCAAGTCGCCAATAGCCGCCGCGGTTGCAGATGTGCTCCCGCGAGATTCGCGTAGGCCACTTGAGTCCCCAGCATCAGGTACGTCGAAACGACATACGCTCGCGACAGCGATTGCAGTCCCAGCGTCCAGCCCACCAGCATCGCGACGACGAATGGATACAGCCGGCTCAGTTCGGGATGCTGAAACTCGCCCTGCACGTTTCTCAAACGGAACAGCGAGAGTGCCGGGAAGAAGAAGCAGCCCAGAAACAGTGTGCCGCCGAACAGTCCCAGTTCGACGTAGGCATGCACGAATGAATTGTGAGCCACCAGCCCCGCCCAATCGGCGTACGTTCCTTGTCCGATTCCGAACAACAACCACGGTGACCGGAGTGCTGCCAGGCCTTCGCGCCACAGGGTGATTCGTTCGTGACCAGTTCCCCCTTCGGAGAGGCCGAGACCCGTTTGCCGGCCGGCCATCAAGGGGAGGGCACCCAGGCACAGCAATCCCGCGGCGATCGCCACTTTGCGGCCGTAACGGCTGATGGCGATCGCCAACATCGCTCCCGCCGCCGCCAGCAGACCGCCGCGCGACCGAGTACAGAGCAAACCGGTCAGCAGTAATGCCAGCGGTCCCAGCGACGCGAATCGCAGCGGGCCGAGCGATCGGTCCCACAGGATCGACCCCCAGATGACTCCCGAAAAAACAATCAATAGCGAGAGATCATTCGGGTCTTGAAAGATGCCGGTGCCGCGCATCCGCGACACGCGCGCGAGTTGATTCGCGTCGGTCACGCCGTCCACGTCGGAGATGTGCGTGATGAATTCAAAATCCACGAGGCCCTGAAAATCCAGCACGCACATCGTGACGGTGATCGTCGCCGTGACCGCGACGACTGCCAGAAGCGTCTTGAGTCGAGACACCGTGTCTGTCTGCGAGACGATCAATCCGAACAACAACAGCACCTTGAGGAAGTCGATCGAGCCTTCCTTCACGCCATGCAGATAGAAGCGTTGGAGATGCGAGAGCGCGATTGCGATCAGAACTCCGATCACGCACAGCATCGCCGGTTGTTGAGTCAGATGTCGCCACTCGAAGTGTCGCTTCAGGCCGGCGGCTCCGCAGAGCAATGCTCCCACGATGAGTGACTCGTAAATCGGGATGACATCCAACGCGGGGAACAGCTCGGCGGGTCGCAGAATCATCACCGCGCAGACCCCCAGCAGCAGCAGAAATGCCAACTGCGAGACGGCGGGACGATTCCAGGACCGGATCATGAGACGATGTCCTTCAGGCACGCGGAGCGTGTCCTCCGCGCAACGGTGGTTGTTCTGCGGAAACATAGGTCGCAGATCTTCCCCGGCGGTCGAATTGAGAACTGGCCTGACAGCCCATCCGCTGGGGGCTCGCCTGATCCGCGCAATCGTTGCAACCCGACCTCGTCCGATCGGTTCGATGTTTTGCAAATCTGTAGCCCAGGTCCTTGTGGCCTGGAGGATTCGTCCGAAACGCAGGATCATCCGACCCATAAGGGGTCGGGCGACATTCCGCTCCGCTTCAACCACCCGATTTGAGAAAGGCTCGCCAATGTCACGACGTCTGCTGGTGTTTGGTCTGATTGTGCTTGCGGTTTCTGGTGCCGGATTGGTTCTCGCGGCCGAGCCATCCAAGCCATCGCCCAGTGAGCGGATTGAGTTCGCACCGGCCGATTGGCCGTGGTGGCGCGGTCCCAATCGCAACGGAATCGCGTCGGCCGATCAGAAGCCGCCGGTCAAATGGAGCGACACTGAAAACGTGCGCTGGCAAAGCCCGATTCCAGGACGAGGTCACAGTTCCCCCACGGTCGTCGGCGGTCAAGTATTCCTGGCGACCGCTGAGCACGACCGCGAGGTGCAATCTGTGCTCTGCTTCGATCGCTCGACCGGCAAGAAACTCTGGCAGACTGAGATTCATCAGGGCGCCTTTGAACCGGTGGTCAAGAAAGGGAACTCGAAAAGTTCCTTGGCATCATCGACGGTGGCCTGCGATGGGCAGCGGCTCTTCATCAACTTTCTGCACGACGGAGCGGTCTACACGACCGCTTTGAGCCGCGACGGCAAACTGCTCTGGCAGACGAAGATCACCGACTACGTTTTGCATCAGGGTTTCGGCTCGTCACCGGCGATTTATCAGTCGCTGGTGATCGTCTCGGCGGACAACAAGGGGACAGGTCTCATCGCCGCGTTGGATCGAGCGACCGGCGCGTTCGTCTGGAAGCAGGAACGGCCGAAGTTCCCGAACTACACGTCGCCGATCATTCTCAACGTCGCCGGCCGCGACCAACTGTTCTTCACAGGTTGCGATTTGGTGACCAGTTTCGATCCGCTGACCGGCAAGAAGTTGTGGGAGATCGAAGGCTCGACGACCGAATGTGTGACCTCGACCGTGACTGACGGACAGCTCATCTTCACCAGCGGCGGTTATCCGAAGAATCATCTGTCGGCCGTGAAGGGGGACGGTTCCGGCAAGATCGCGTGGGAGAACGGCTCACGCGTGTACGTTCCGTCGATGCTGGTGCGCGACGGCTTTTTGTACTCGGTGTTAGATGCCGGCGTGGCGATGTGCTGGAAGTGCGATACCGGCAAAGAGGTCTGGAAAGGCCGGCTCGGTGGGACATTCAGCGCGTCACCGGTACTGGTCGGCGAACACCTTTTCGCCACGAACGAAGCGGGGCAGACCTTCATTTTCCAAGCGAATCCCGAAGCCTTCGAGCTTGTCGCGGAGAACTCGCTCGGCGGCGAAGTCTTCGCCACTCCGACGATCTGCGGCAGCCGCATCTACTTTCGAGTCGCGAACCAAGTCGATGGCCAGCGGCAAGAGAAACTGTTGTGCGTCGGCCAACGGTAGCCCCGAAAATCCTCACGCCGCTCATTAGTGGATCAGCTTCAGCGACGACATAATCGAATCCGGCTGCATCGCTCCGGGCGTGCTGGTGATCGTGCCATCGAACACTGGTGCCGGTTGCACGACAACCGTCTTCTGACTCGGGCTGCCTGTGAGCTTCACATACAGAACCCGAATGCCGACGAATTTGCAAATCTGATACATTGCATTGTTTCCGGGGCCGGAGACCGAGCGGAAAACGGGAATGGCGCGTGGCTGTCCAATGATCGCGGCGAGATCGTCCTTGATGCCGGCGCTCAGGCCGGTGTCCCCGTTGAGCGCCAACAATCCGCTGGCCGGAATCTGGACTCGACCGCCAGGGAAGTAAGCTAAGTCCGCTGCGTTGGGGCCAAAGCGAATCTGCCGTGACAGATCGGCCGTGCTGTTGCCCGACGATCCGATATCCACGGTCCCTCGATTGCCGGAGGGCAGACTGGCGTTGCTACCAGGATACAGGCTGATTTCTTTGATGGCATCCGTGCCACTGGTGACTGTGCCGTTGCTGTTGTACTTGTAGTTGTCGGAGCCAACGCCGTTGAGAATCAGATTGTCCCACGAGGTCTCGTCGATCGCGATTGGCAACAGCGGACAGGTGAGACCGCTCCCCGGAGGGATGTAGAAACCTCCGCCGGGTGAAAGCGTGGCCGTCGCTTTGGCGATGAGAGACGCCGTCTGGTTCCCCAGTGC
This sequence comes from Planctomyces sp., assembly GCA_005798445.1. Classification (GTDB taxonomy): domain Bacteria; phylum Planctomycetota; class Planctomycetia; order Planctomycetales; family Planctomycetaceae; genus SXKJ01. Next base: position 6,988 of record SYJG01000199.1, on the reverse strand, counting down.
CTTCGCGAAGAACAGAGGCAACTCCTGGTCACCACGAGTCGCGGTGCCGCCCGATGACGGCTGGTCTCGGCGAATCGTGACCTCAATGATGTTGTAGGGTGTGCTCCCCCAGTTCTCGACCCAGGCTCCATTGGCGTTCTTGGTTCGTTGACCGAATCGCACATCGCGAGTCGTGTCCAAATAGGCTGATGCCTGTTCGCCCACACGATAGGTCGTGGCCACCGCTTGAGCTGCGGACTTGCCAGCCGAATCCACTTGATAGGGCGTCAACACCTTGCCGGCTCCCCACCCATTCGGCAATTCCAACCCGGCGCTGAGCGCAGAGCCGTCCGCAGCCGCCTGCATCTGGGCCTTGGTTTGCGTCATGAACCCCACATCCACCGCCAGTGCGGTGAAGCCCAAGACAGCGACCATGGTGACTGCCGCCCAGGTGACGATACCGCCGCGCCGCGTGTGACGCATCGATCGTGACGAACGGACAACGTTTGTTTTGCGAAACATGAAGTCTCTCCGAATTCGCGATATCAGCACAAAGTGGGCTTTCGACTCGGAATCACGTCACGGTGAGCCGTGATGATCATCCGCAATGTCTGTGTCAGGCCGTTGGATCGTATTGGTGCAAGACGCGCGGAGTATCGTCGAGAGTAGAGTTGCCGTTCGCTTTGTAATAGCGCACGCGTTCGAGGATGAATCGTCGCACGCGATGTGATGCAAAACCGATCCGTGAGTTCCAGGTCGTGAAATTCGGGTCGTACCAATTGAGATGGTCTCGCCACGTTTCGACCTGCAACTTCAACTCGCCACTTCCGAACGTGCCCCAGGTTTCCGAACTGCCGTTGAGGATCTCGAACACGAGATTGCCGTTCTCAATGCTCATGGCGGACGTGTAGCGAATCTCTTCATCGACCATGTGCAACGAGTCCCAATTGGAGTTGCTACACGTCTGAATGATGGCGTCGTCCTGCCACAATTGAAGTTGGACTCCACCCGATGAAAATCCGGGTTGCGTCGCGCAGTTCATATCGAACACCGCATACCTACCCCACAGCGTCCAAGATGGCGCAATCACCGTGCTGATCTGTGGCGAATCGGCTTCCGGTTCTGGAGTGCCGATTTTCACATACCAGTCCTCCTCGACGCGAACGGTGTTCCCGGTCGCACCTGCCTCCTGACCAAGGATTGAGGGAACGCTCTCCAGCCCAGCCAAAGCCAGCGGTGCGCCGCCCGCGATTCCCAGCAACCGACGGAAAGCGGCGCGACGGGTCATTACGGGTCGATTGAACGACGACATGACAATCTCCTTGATACGACGGGTGACTTTCGGTAGCCGGGCCATCTGACGCGACACACGCTGTGCCGAGACAGCCCCTGGGCTTTGCGTCTCCGCCTTGCGACGGGTTTGCCTTTTCGAGACACCCTCTCATTAAGGAGTGTGACTCGCTGAGGAGGGATGGAATCCTCGGTGGTCCAAAGCGGCCATGACTTGGCCTGACCACGGTCACCGATTCAGGAGAGAACCATCTTCAAACTAGGTCACGATTTTGAGAGATGTCGTCGGTGGCAATCATTTTTTTCCGCATTGTGGGAATGCGCAGCCGATACCTCAAAAGTTTTCCCTGGAAGCCCCAGCACGACGCGCAGCGAGTGGTTGTTCGAAAAAACCACTCGCTGGCGCGTCGTGCTGGTGTCACGGGTCGATCCAGTCACGGATGGTGCCTTTACCGCGCTACGAGTTCTTGATGCGTTGCAGTTCGGCAACGATCAGCGGCTGTAAGTCGGTGTCACCTTCGGTGTCGGGACGAGCATAGGCCCAGGCGATGACCTCGCCCGAGTCTGTCTGAACTCGCACGGCGAAGCGGCGATATTCGTGACCGATCAAGCCGTCGGTTGGCAGTTCTTCCAGGCCGTCGCAACCAGACAGTGTGTTCTCGTAAGTCGCTGGCGAGAGAAAGTAGAGTTCTCCATCGACCACGGAATTCGCTTCGCGAGCAATCATCAGCGGTGCGACTCGGGAGAAACCGGGAAGCCTCGCCGGTAGAACTCGGTCGTAGGCTCCGGCAAGGTAGGCATGATTGCATTCACCTCGACGCAGTGTGCCAAAGACGAATAACGGAAGTTGCAACATCACCGGACTCGATGCCTCAATTGGCTTCTTTCAGAGCGGCCTCATGGGAACGAAGCTCTTTTGCCAATCGCTGCAACTGAGTTCGCAAGTCCTGAAACTTCTCAAAGGAAGTGAGATAGCGTTCGTTGGCGTCGAAGATCGACTTGTGAATCTCCCGCAAACTGAACTGCACTCCACGATCCAGTTGCGTTAAATCATCTTGCAGGTGGTCGCGCAGGTGTTCGAGCAATTGCTGAGAAACGGCTTGGGTTTCGACCGCCAGACGACGGATCACTTGCCGATCTCGAGAACGTTCTTCGGGGGTCATTTTTTTGAGTCGCACATCGACGGTCGCCTGCTTGAGCGCTTGCGGATCGACCAGCCGACCAAAGGGGTTGACGGTCTCCTTGGCCTGATTGATGGCTTCCTCGGCGCGAGCCAATCCCCGTTTGGCACGCTCAAAATCGGGATTGATCTCCAACGCCTTTTTGTATTGCTCGATCGCGGCTTTGGGGTTGTTCATCTCCAGGTATGTGTTGCCCAGGTTCTGCATCGCGTCGAGCATGCGCGGATTGAGTTTGATCGCCTCTTTGTACGAGTTGATCGCCATCGCCGGCTGTTTCGCCCCGCGGTAGGCGATGCCGAGGTTGTAGTAACCTTCGACCGCCTTGCCGTCGCGTGAGATCGCCCGCTTCAGAATGTCGGCAGCTTTCTGAAACTCCTCCTTGCGATTGTAGACGGCTCCAAGATTGATGTAGGCCTTGGCGTCCTTCGGTTTGAGTTGCGTCACACGTGTGAAGTGTTCGATGGCCTTGTCGTATTGCTTGACGACGAAATAGGCAGCGGCGATCGCATCATGCACATCGGCCTGATCGGGGTCCGCCTGCAAGGCTTGATCGAATGCCTGAATTGCTTCGGCGTGTTTCCCTTGTCGAAACAATTGTCGGCCAGCTTTGCAGAGGCTTTCGAGATCGGCAGCCATCGTCGAGCCCTCCGTCAACATCGTGTTGACTTGGTCGGTGCTAGAAACTCGAACGCGGAAATGACGCCCGACATTTCAGCGGCGGCAGAATATCAGCGATTGTTCAAATCGGACAACACAGTTTCGCCGGCAGATCGCGACGGCATGTGTGGCCCGCGCGTCACACCGAATTTGTGACTCGACCAGCGAACTGGGTCAGCAATTCGTCAGTAATTCGCGCATCCTTGGGGACATCTTTGATGGCTTGCAAGACGGCCAAGACCTGTTCTTCGGACAACTCGTAGCCGAGTTCATGCAATCGGTGAGCGACGGCGCGACGGCCACTGTGACGGCCGATGACCAACGTGAGGCCGCTAGCCCCGACTTTTTCCGGACGATACGGCAGATATGTGTCAGGGTTTTTGAGGAGCCCGTCCTGATGGATGCCTGCTTCGGTCGCGAAGATGTTCTCGCCGCCGACCGGCTTGTTCCGAGCCAGAGGCAAGTTGGTCAACTCGCTGACCAACTGACAGAGCGCGTGCAACTTCGTCGTGTCGAGCTTGAACTCGACGCCGTACTGATCGGGATGCAGCGCGAGGGCGATCGCGACTTCTTCGAGCGAGGCGTTGCCGGCCCGCTCACCGATGCCGTTGATCGTGCATTGTACGACGTTCGCTCCCTCAGCCACGCACGCCAGTGTGTTCGCGACAGCGAGGCCGAGATCGTTGTGGAAGTGAACCGCCAGCAGCGCCTTGTCGAGGTTGGGTACGTTGTCCTGAATCGCTCGGATGAAGTCGCGAGCTTTCTCGGGCGTGAGGATTCCGACCGTGTCTGGAAAGCCGATGGTCGTCGCGCCGGCGTCGATCGCCTCGCGATAGCACTGACACAGGTACGGCAGTTCGGTGCGGCTGGCATCTTCCGGGCTGAAGGCGACGATCTCAAATTTCTCGGTGGCGTACGCGACCGAGTCGGTGATGATCTTCAGAACTTCCGCTTCCGATTTTTGCAACTTGTGCAGTCGATGCAGCGGGCTGGTGCCGCAGAACAAACTGACGCCGCGCTTGTTGGTGGGGTTGCCGTCCAGAGCCTCGTCGGCCGCATCCACGTCCCCGCGCACGGTTCGGCAGAGCGCGGTCAGCACCGGCTTTTTCACGACGCCGACCATGCGTCGAATCGCTTCGACATCCGCTGGTGACGACGCTGGAAAACCAGCATCGAGCGAATGCACTCCCGCCTCTTCGAGAGCCAGCGCGATCCGCAGCTTGTCGTCCGGATCGAGCGTGGCTCCCGGCATTTGTTCTCCGTCACGCAGCGTCGTGTCGGAGAACATCACCACGCCGGAATTTTTGTGGTGCCGGATGATCGCCTGTTTGACGACTCCGGTCACTCGCTTCTTGGCTCGACGGAAAAAACCAAACGGCATTGAAGAACTCAGGGCTGCGGGACAAAAGGGGTGAGGAAAGCGGCGGGAGAATGACAGACCGCTCCGAAAACCGGAAGAGAACTGTCCCCTCATCCGGGTTCCGATAAAAAACTGCGCTCATTGCGGGGGAGGGCGAGGCTCCTGCCGAGCCGGGTCGGAGAGAACGCGTGATTCACGCACCGGCTCGGCGGGAGCCTCGCCCTCCCGAACAAAGGCGCGGTTTTCAATTGGGACCCGGATCACATCCGTTTGAGCGCGTCCGACGGTGCCAATCGCGGACGTCCGTTCGCGAGTTTTTCCAAAATCTCGACAATTTTGGCGTAGCCGACACTCTCGGCGTATCGCATGGGGCCGCCACGAAACGGGGCGAAGCCGGTCCCGAAAACCATCGCGAGGTCGATGTCTTCCGACTTCGAGACGATCCCTTCCGCGAGGCAGCGCGCAGCCTCATTGACGATCGGAAAGATCATGCGCTGCGTCAGTTCCTCGCGTGTCGGTGTCCCGCCGGGAACCGAGTACGTTCCCGACTGCCGCACTTTGTCGATGGCTTTGTGAACGGCCGGGTTCAGTTTTTTCTGCGAGCCTTTTCCGATGAGCAGCGATTTCGCAGCCTTCGGATCGTTCGCCGCCAGCTCTTTGAGCGCGGCCCACAGCGGAGCCGGCTGCATTCGCTCGCCGTAGGCCGTGTGCATGTTCGCGGCGACGTGCTGAGCGACCTCCAACCCGACCAGATCGGTCAGTTCGAGCGGCCCCATCGGCAGTCCGAACGCGACGGCGGCTCGGTCGATCTCCAGCGGATCGGAGACCTCCTGCAGCAGCCACCCCGCTTCGTTCATGTACGGCGCGAGCAACCGATTGACCAAGAAGCCGGGGCAGTCCTTCACGATCACCGCCGTCTTGCCGAGCCGCTGTGTCAGCGCGAATGCCGTAGCCAGCGCGGCCGGACTGGTTTGATCGGTGCGAATCACTTCGACCAAAGGCATCTGCAACGGCGGATTGAAAAAGTGCAAGCCGACCACTCGTTCCGGGTTTGGCACGCGCTCGGCAATCTCGGTGACGAGCAACGAACTGGTGTTTGTCGCGAGCACGGTCGTCGGCGAGGTCGCCTCCACGAGTTCGCGAAACACCTGCTGCTTGATCGGCAGCGATTCGACAATCGCCTCGATCACCAATTCCATTTGCTGGAACCCAGAGAAATCGGTCGTCGGCCGCAGACGATCGAGCGTGTCGCTGGCCTGGAGCGGCGTCATCTTTTTTCGCTGTACATCGCTCTTCACCCATTGGCGAGCGTTCGCGATTCCCTTCGCCAGAAACTCTGGCTTGATGTCCTTCAGCCGAGTCCAAATTCCCTTCTGAGCCATCAACAGGGCGATGCCGGCTCCCATCGCTCCCGCGCCGAGGACCGCCGCGTTGCTGATCGGTTTGGTGGTGATGTCGGTCAACTCGACGGGCCGCTTCGCATCCTCCTGCAAGAAGAACAGCCGCAGGCATTCACGAGTCACCGGAGCATCGGCGAGTCGCCCAATCGCTGCTGATTCGGCCGCGAAGCCGATCGACGGCGGCTGCCGAAATCCGGCGCGCAACACTTCGATGGCCGCGAGCGGAGCTGCATAATGGCCTTTCGTCTCGTGTCGAACTTTGCCTTCGGCTTTGCGGAACGCGAAATTTCGCAGCGGCGGAATCGACTCCGTCAGCCGAGTGATCAACGATCGCTTCGGCCGCTTGAAGAGAGTGCTGGCTGATCCCAATCTGATCACCGCCCGCAACAAGTCTTCTCCGACAAATGGCAACGCCTCAACTGGCACCATGTCATGCACGAGTCCCTTCGATCGAGCCTGCCGCCCGCTGAGCATTCGACCGGTCAGGATCATCGGCAAAGCCTCGATCAATCCGACCAGCTTCGGCAATCGCACCGTGCCGCCCCAGCCGGGGATCAGCCCCAATTTCACTTCCGGCAGGCCGAGCAACGTCTTCGTGTGATCGTCCGCGATGCGATATCGACACGACATCGCGAATTCGAGGCCGCCGCCGAGACACGCTCCAGAAATCAGAGCGACCGTCGGAACGTGCAGCGTTTCGAGCAACTCGAACACGCGCTGTCCGAGCTTCGACAACTCGGCCGCCTCGGCCCCGCCGGACATTGTTTTCATCTCGGTCACATCGGCCCCGACGATGAAGCTCCCCGGCTTGCCGCTGAGAAACATCACGCCGCGCACCGCCGCGTCCCGCCGAATCTCGGCAATCAGCCGTTCCAGTTCTTCCAACATCCCCTTTGACAGTGCGTTCGCCGACTTGTCACACCGGTCGATGCGCACTTTCAGAATCCCGCCGCCCTGGAGCTCCGCGTGCCACATCACGGCATCGGGCAGAAGAGTCGTTGTCATGCTGCCGACTTCGGCGACTGCGGTTGTCATCGTCAATTCCTTATTGTCCATACGGGACGTCACTTGGTCCTTCTCCCTTTGGGAGAAGGTGGCCGAAGGCCGGATGAGGGATTCAT
>SYJG01000198.1 GCA_005798445.1 Planctomyces sp. | reverse complement strand
TGACCAAAGCCGTGTGGCAGGCGATTCGACACTCACCGACCGTGCGCGTCGATCAAGCCCGCATTCAACGAGACGACCCCGGCCGCAAGAAGATCGCGATCGTGGCCACGGCTCATGACCTGGTCCGCGTGATGTGGGCACTGCTCAAGAATGACACACTGTGGAAGGAACAGGAACAGGCTCTGGTGGCCTGACAGCCTCCAGAGATTTCACGAACAACTCCGAACACGATTCACGTCGGGATCGGAGCGGGATTCCGGTGTCATCCCGTCGCGCGGGCTGGCGAACCAACGCCGTCCACTCGAATGGGAGCCACCGCATTGTCTCTCCTGGCGCTCCCCCCCGGCGGATGACGCCGAATGGACGCATGGAAATCCCGTTTCCGTCTCGCTCCCAATCTTGACGAAGACTTCCTCATGGACGCTCGCGCGTCGGGCTAGGTTCTGCAACCGCTTCTAGTGGTTAACCGATTACGGCCGTCGACCTCTGCCACCACCGCCGCGACGGCGTTGGGGGGGAGGTGGCGGTATCGGTTCAGCTCCGCCCGATCCGCGCGGATCATTTTCCAAGCTTTCATCGGCGTCTTCCGGCCCCAAATTTCGGCCGACAAGCTGCGGTTGCAGCAAGTACTTGATCGCCTCTTCCCATGACGGAATGTTCGAGTAGGCGATCGGCGTCACCACATAGGCGTCCCCATCGACAGCCTCGACGACGTCAGCAGCAATTCCTTGTGCGACTGGTTCGCCATTCGGTCTGAAGGCTGCGTCTCTTGCTGGACCTTCACCAGTCCGACGGCGACGACGGCGACGAGAACCACTTCGCGGTTCGGATGAAGCACGATCCGAGTGGGGGGCACCTTTTGCCGCGGTTTCGTCGCCACGTTCATCGCTCACAGCGGAATCACCCGCGACGGCCGATGGGATAAAATCGGGAGACTCGTTCGCTGCCGCCAAGGCATCAGTCAGATCAAACGTCGTTCCTTCATTGCCATCCGGCGGCATCGCTCGCGACTCCTCACGAGGCTCTCGACGACGACGGCGACGACGTGGACGCTGCGCGTCATCTTCTTTTTCTTTGCCCAACGGTTCAACATCCGAGGCAGAGACCATCTCATCCGATTCACCGGCCGCCTCGGCTGGTGGAAGCCACGAAGTCTCAACCACACGACCGGCAGGTGCAGGTCGCACGTCCGAATCCTCGTCGGGCCAAACGAGTTCATGATCGATCGACCGGCCGGTCAATTCACTTTGGTCTTTCAAAACGGCATCTGGCGCTTGAGAACTTTGCGCAACGTACTCCTCACGAGTTTGACGGGCAGACACCGCATGGGACACGTTCGATGAGGGCGGAGTGACTTTCGGTTGCTCGTCGAAGATTCCGCTCCCGAAATCCTCGAAACCACCCTCCGAGCGTGCGGCGGATTGAATCGTTGGTTGGCTGGCTGGCGCGATCTGCCGAGGTTCGTCGCGTCGCCGATCATCGCGTTCGGGGCGTCGCTCGCCGCGCGGTCGATTTTCTCGTGGACCACGATCGTCGCGGGGACGATCCCCGCGCCCCGGACGAGGCGGCCGTTCGCCGGAATTGCTTGTCGAATTGGGAACGGCCTCCGCAGAGCGATGTTCGTCTCGGGGCGGTCGTTGCTCGGCTGGCGAGCGATTCTCAGAACGCGGACGTTCTTCTCGACCACGATCACGACGGCTACGGTCTCCTCCGCTGCGTCCACCACGATCTCCCCGGTCACCCCGCTGCGATCGAGGTCGTTCACCTTCGGCGCGCGGCGAATCCGTGTCGGGAATCTCTTCCCATTCCCAATTCTCAAGCAAGTCCCAATAGGCATCCTCACGCGTGCGCCGTGGTTTCCTGCTGCGGCGAGGCTCAGACCGCCCTACTCCGACCGCTTCGCCGAGCCCAGGCGAAAGGACTTCGGTATCACTTTCCTCGTCCTCCTCATCATCGGTGCCCGTGACATCGACACCAGCCGCGATCCCTTCTGGAGGCAGAGTGATCCCATCGTCATAGTCTGCAGGCAATGTCAGTCCTTCAGCGTCGTAGTCCTCGGGCAAGGTGAGACCATCGTCATCCGAGATCAAACGGGCTTCAACAGTCGAGCACTCGGCAGCCGAATTGCCAGCGACTTCAACCTCTTCGACAATGCCAAATCCGAACGCGTCATCGCTGCTGACACTCAACTTGGCAGCTCGTTGGTGAACCGATTTGATCGGCGGCTTCGAGGCCACAACCGGCGGCGAGTTGGGAGTCGGAAGTATCGCCTCGGACACCGCCGCAGGAGCAAATTCCACTTCGGATTGAGGAATCGAAGCCGGCGGCTCTGGCGGCTTGGGAAGCTCGACCTTGAACATGTCCTCATCGAGGAGGTCTTCATCGCCGGTGGATTTATCCAGATTGATGCCAAAAAGATTCTGAGCCAAACCTGCCCAGTCATCGGCAGGTTGGTCGAGTTGCGGTTTCTTGCTCATAGTCGGCGGAGCGTAGCTTGTCCGGACTCATCCGCCAACTATCACCATTCCGATGGCAGGGCATGCCAGCTTGTCGGATTAGGCAATCTGTAGCCCGACCCCTCATGGGTCGGGTGATTCGTGATTCACCGACGATTCCAATGAGAACTTGAATCGTCCGACCCACGAGGGGGCGGGCAACAGTCCGCACAGCTTCACAGATTGGCTTGCCCTGATTCCGACGGCACTTCCAAGAAGCTCGAATGTCCACGCTTCAACTGCATCGGAATCTATCAAGAAATGTTGTGCGATTATGGGGAACTTGGGAAGACTTTTCTGGAGACTTCCTTGCGAATGAATGACGATGTCCTCATTATTCGGCCGTGCTTACCGGATGGAACCGGCAAGCTCGTGATAGCCCGCAAAGTGCCGAAAAAAAAATGGTTGTTGGGCGACTCGTCCCGAGGCGGGTGAGGTATGTTTCAGTGGCTGACGTTGCAGTACCGTTAGCCGGGACTCGAGTGTCCAAAGAACAAACAAGGAGCGAGAGCATGAAGAATCTGTTGAGCCTGATGGTGGCTGGCGTCCTGGCGATGTCAGCAGCGGTGAGCGATGCACAACCTCCGGCCCCGAAGCCGGAACCGATGGCCCCGGCGGCTGCAGGTGGCCCGGTTGAGCTGTTTCACTGTGTGAAGTATGTGGATCGCGACGAAATGGCTCCCTGCGCGAAGCCGATGATCGTCGAGGTCCGTGACCCCTGCTGGAAGCCGGATCCGTGCAATCCGTGCTGCAAGCCTCCGTGCGTCAAAGTGCAGATTTGCGTGCCGGAGTGCAGCTGCTGCCCGCCGACGATCAAGTGCAGCAAGGACGGCAAGAACGTCCGCTACGACTTCGGCAAATACGCCGTCGATATCCGTGGCAAGAAGGGCTACATCGAAGTGGACTACCAAGACTAATTGTCTTGGACCGACAACTTGAATTGGCAGACAACGAACCGGCCGAGGAGGATTCCTCGGCCGGTTTCGTTTTTGGAGCACCGAAAACTCACGTCCCAATCCGAGTGACTCGCACCGCACACGACTTGTAGCTTGGCTGCTTGGAGTACGGATCGAACACGGCGTCGGTGAGCTGATTGGCATTCGACTCGTGCATCGGGATGAAAACCTGGCCGACGGAAATGCTGGGAGTCAAAAACGCCTGAGCGGTGACGTGGCCGCGCTGTGACTCGACAGTGACGATTTCGTTCGGAGTGATGCTGAGCGCCCGCGCGTCGGTGGGATTGATCTCGACGTACAGCCGCTGCGGATAGAGCTTCCGCAAGACTTCAGACTTCGAGGTCCGAGTCTGCGTGTGCCACTGCGAAGCGGTGCCGCGTCCCGTCAGCAACACGAGTGGATACTTCGTGGACGCTGGCTCCGGCATCGGCCGAGGAGCCTCGAACAAAAACTTCGCACGACCGTCGGGATGGTAGAAGCGGCCGTCCTCAAACAAGCGACGTTCTTGGAGTGCGGAGCGCGAAGCGCGAAGCGCGGAGTGAACGACATCGCTTTCAACTCCGCGTTCCGCGTTCCCCGTTCCGCGCTCCGACAGCGGCCACTGAATCCCACCGCACGCCTCGATCATCCGGTAGTCCTCGATTCCGGTGATGTCGCACGGCTGGCCGGCGGAAAGCTGCTTCAGGATTTGAAACACCGCTTCGGGTGAGTCCCATTTCTCGAACATCTTGCCGCAACCCCAGGCGTCGGCGATTAGTCGGAAGATGGAGAAGTCGGAGAGCGCTTGGCCCGGAGCACGGCGGACTTTCTTGAAAACTCCGAGGCGGCGTTCGCTGTTGATGAACGTGCCGTCCTTCTCGCCCCAACCGGCGGCCGGCAGCACGAGGTGTGCTCGCTGAGCGGTCTCGGTCGTGTGGTACATGTCCTGTACGACGAGGAATTCGACTCGGTCGAGAATGTCGTGACACAGCCGCTGGTTGATCCAGGAATGAGCCGGGTTCGTGCAGATGATCCACAGTCCGCGAATCTTCCCTTTCAACACCCCTTCGAGGATTTCGTGATACGCCCACGACGCCTCGCGCGGGATGCGGGCCTCGTCGATGCCAAGAATCCCCGCGACCTTCGCGCGGTGATCGGCGTTCGCGAAGTCGTGGCCGCCGAGCAATCCGGTCGTGTTGGAAAACAGCCGCGATCCCATCGCGTTGCACTGGCCGGTGATCGAGTTCGCTCCGGTTCCCGGCTTGCCGATGTTGCCAGTCATCAGCGCGAGATTGATGAGACTCTGAGCCGTGCGGACTCCCTGATGGCTCTGGTTGACTCCCATCGTCCACCAGAAGGAGACGCGCTTCCCCTCGTGAATCAGCGTCGCGAAACGTTCGATCGATTCGGCCGACAAGCCGGTCGCGGCGACGACTTTTTCAATTGTGAACGGCAACACGAACTCGGCGAACGCATCGAAACCGGTCGTGTGCGCGTCGATGAACTCGCGGTCGATCCAGCCCCGTTCGATCAAGATGTGAGCGATGCCGTAGAACAAATCCATGTCTGACTTCGGAGCCAGCGGCAGATGCAGCGTCGCGGCCATCGCGGTCTCGGTGCGACGCGGGTCGATGACGATGATCTCCGGCTTGTGTTTGTTCCGCATCACCCGCTCCCACATGATCGGGTGCGCGAGACACAGGTTGCTGCCGACCAGCACGATCGTGTCGGACTCCTCGAAGTCGGCGTAGGTGTACGGCGGAGCGTCGAAGCCGAACGCTTGTTTGTACGCGACGACGGCGGTCGCCATGCACTGCCGAGTGTTGCCGTCGCCGTGTTTCATCCCCATGCCGAACTTGGCGAGTGCTCCGAGAAACGCCATCTCCTCTGTCGCCATCTGCCCGGTGCTGATGAACGCGATCGAATCGTCGCCATGTCGCGATTGAATCCCCTGCATCCGCGTGACGAACGTCTGCAACGCCGTGTTCCAATCGACCGGCTTGAGCTTGCCGCCGGCGTCTCGCAACAGCGGAGTCGTCGCCCGATCCGGCGCGTCGAGCACCGTCAACGCCTCCCAACCTTTGGGGCAGGCCATGCCGTGATTCACCGGGTAATTCGTGTTCGGCGACAGCGAGATCGCTTCGCCTTCTTTCAAGTGCAGGTTGAGGCTGCACCCCGTCGAGCAATAGCCGCACACCGACGTCGTCACCGCATCCGGCTGCGACTTCGCCGGGACTTGCCCAAGCCCGAACCCACCCGGCGACAACAACAGATCACGCGTCAGCGGGCCATCGAACGCACGCATCAAGGAACTTTCGGTCATCGAATCGTCCCCGGCATTCGTGGTGACGCGACGGCGGCGAAGAACAAGTAGCGTTCCAACAACTCGCCGACCAAGCAGGCGTTCGCGAGCACAGTCGAGGACACCAGCATCGAGGCCGACGACGGTGCGACGTCGCCGATGATGGCTCGCAGCACCAGCGGCATCAGGATTCCACCGAGCACTCCGCAGGCGAAGCGGGCTTGTGTCCAGCGAGCCAGCGGCCCGGTCATCAGCAGGGCGGAGCGTTTCAGAGGTGTCGTTTGCTTGAGCAACAGATGTCGGAAGACCAACGCCTCGAAGCCGAGCTTTGTCACCGTCACGATCATCAACGCTTGGCAGATCAAATCGCCGCGACGGACCAGCAATCGAGTCACCGGGCCGTTGTTGATGACCGCCAGAGCCAGCAGCGTCACCCAGGTCGCGGCGATTCCCAGCAGCGCGGTCGTCAGCGCGAAGCGAGTCGCCGTCAGCGGGAAGCTCCAGAAGACTCGCTTCGTGAAGGCATAGATCATCACCGAACAAAACACGCCGAGCAGTCCGAACGCTCCGACCAACCAGCCGACCGCGTCGTGCAGATGCGGCCCCAAGCCGAGCGACTCGAAGCCGAACCAATTGCCTACGGCGTACACAACGGCCGCTCCGGCGAACGCTCCGAACACAACGATCTCACGCGACAGCCACGAGTGACGCAAGCCGATGACCGCTCGCCAAGCGTACTGCGGGCGGCCGAGATGCAACGTGCTCGCCCCCAGCGCGAGCAGTCCGAAGACCAGCGCGTTGAGCGAATGCAGCGGCCGGATCGCCGAGATCAATTCCGCAGAGAGAAGCCGTTCCAAACCGAGACCGACCAAAAATGCTCCGACCGAAAACTGCGTCAGCACCAGCATCACGATCAACGGCCAATGCGGATGCTGAGCGCTCACCGAATGAAAATCGACCGGCAGCAAGTTGCGTGGAAAAACCTTCTTCGACTTGTAACTCGTCGTCGGCAATGTGATCTGCGGTTCGGGAGCGGCCGGCAAAAACGTGTTCGATTCACAGTCCTCGACGACTTGAGCGCGGCTGACGATCCGAATCGCGATCGCCTCGTGCGGACAGGCCTGCACGCACGCGGGGGCCTCGCCGTGAGACAGCCGATCCGAGCACATGTCGCACTTCCGAACGATGCCGAGTCCGCTGTGATACTTCGGCACGTCATACGGGCAGGCCAGCGTGCAGTACTGACAGCCGAAGCATTGATCGTCGAGATGCTTCACGATCCCAGTGATCGGGTCTTTCTCGTAGGCATCGACCGGACAGGCACTCATGCAGCCCGGTTCGAGGCAGTGATGACAGGCGGTCGTGACGTGTTGCAACACCGGCAGCTCTGTCGTCCCGCCGATCAACATGCCGACATCCCGCCACGTCTCGTTGTGGTCGAGTCCGTTCAACGAGTGACACGCAGTCACACACGCCTTGCAACCGGAACAGCGATCGAGATCGACCTCGAAGGCGTACTGCTGGCCGGGACCGGGAGGACTCGCGGGGATCAGCGATTTGTAGAACCGCGACTGAGCGGGGAGTTGATGGTCGTCATGCAGCCGAGCAAATTCTTCAACGGCGGTGAGCTGTTGCTGATCGGCCAGCAGTTGAGCAAGTAGTGAATCGCCAGTTGATTGCCGAAGATCAGTCGAGGTTGATGCCTGAAACGGTGACGCAGTTGACGTGCTTGTGACTGCGGTTTCGCCCCGAAGGGGCAGCGATAAGCCAGCCCAGGGCAAGCGACCATCGGGAGCGCCGCCCTGGGTTGGTGATCCCGCTGATGCGGATAGCCCTGAAGGGGCGACACCAAATTGCGGATCACTATCTCGCCCCTTCAGGGCTTCCGATGAATGTTTGCCACCGCCACCCAGGGCGTTGCCCTGGGCTGGCTTATGGTCGCCCCTTTGGGGCTGCAAAGGCGGCGAGCCTTTCTCAGCTTCTGGAAGTGTCGCACTCATGGCTCGACCTACACTTCCAACAGTTCGCGCGGTTGCGCGGGTGTCTTCGCGGTCGAGCAACTTGTTTGGCACGACGTCGCCAACCGGCAGCCGATCTCAGTCGCCAGCTCGCTGTCGAGCACTTCGGTCGGCGGGAGTTCGAGCAGCACGTCGTCGCCGTCCACGCGAACCGGGAACGTGCGGATGTGGTATTCCTCGCCTTGCAACGACTCACCCGTTTGCAGCGAGAACGTTTTCTTGTGCAACGGACAGGCAACCTTCGGAGTCCCGGCCGCGTCACCGAGAATACCGCGTCCGAGCACGAACGCTTTCTTGTGCGGGCACATGTTTTGAGTCGCGTACCACTCACCGCGCGACGCGAAGTTGAAGACCGCGATCTGAACTTTGCCGTACTTGATCGTCGCCCCGCCGTCCTTCGGGAAGTCCCACGTCTTGCCGATGGTGTGCCAAGTAGCCCTGTCGCTCCGCGACAGGAAAGCCGAATCGCCATCGACCTCCGAACCTGTCGATGACACCTCTTCTGAATCGAACGCGTTGTCCACGCTCGGCAATTCCTGTCGTGGAGCGACAGGGCTACCAGCGTCGGGGACGTTCATTTCGCGGAACTGTTCCAGCGACACGAACTCGTTCGGCCAGAATTCTGGGCGAGCTTGGCCTCGTTCGGGGACGATCTCGATGCACGATTCGGTTTCGTCGGTGTTGACGAACTGGCTGAAGCGGCGGCGTTTTTCGGGGTCGCGGACGACGGCGGCCCATTCGCATTCGTAGGTGTCCACCAGCCGCTGCATCATCGCTTCGAGTTCGGCCGCGATGCCCAGCTTGTCATTCACGACGACGTCGCGAATGTGGTCGATGCCCCCTTCGAGCTTCTCGCACCAGACCGATGTGCGCGTCAGGCGGTCGGCGGTCATGATGTAGTACATGAAGAAGCGGTCGATGAATTTGATCGCCGTCTCTTCGTCGATGTCCGCCACGAGC
>SYJG01000197.1 GCA_005798445.1 Planctomyces sp. | reverse complement strand
GCTCCATCGGTTTCTCACGTTGGTCTATGATTTGGACCGCGGCACGATCGTGTCGGTCTCGAAGGGCCGCGGCCAAAAGGCGTTGACGGCCGTCTTTTCCCGGTTGAAACGGGCCGGCGTGTGCATTCGCGCCGTGGCCACGGACATGGCGGGCGGCTATGCCGTGGCCGTGATGAAACATCTGTGGCCGACCCAGTTGGTCTTCGATCGCTTCCACGTCCAACGGTTGATGAACGAGAAACTCAGCCAACTCCGCCGCGAGAGGTATCGCGAACTCAAAGACGTGCAGCAACGCGACGTGCTCAAGGGCGTCCGCTGGCTGCTCGTCAAGAATCCGGAGAACTTGAAGCAGACGGCTCGCGTCGATGAACGCTCACGACTGCAAACCTACAACGCCGACATGTTGCAGGCAGCATCCCGACGCGCACCGAATGTTGCCGACAAGACCATCAATCTGCTCGCTCAGCGCATGGAGACTTGCCAGCGGGGGCTGCTGAAGGCCATCCGAGAACTCGCGATCCTCCGGCGGCTGCAGCCGCGGATCATCGAGGCGCGTAATACCTCCCGCTTCCAAGAGCCGACGCCGACGGACTTCACGTCCCAAAGCAACCACAGAAGCCGTCGCGGCAGCAAAGCCAAAGTCCGTTGAGATCTCAAAACCCACCGCACAACTCGCCGACGATGAACTCTTGCGGCTGTACCAGCAGCGTGAACATCCCAACGAATACACGCTCGCTCTGCCGGCGGAGTTGCTGAGGATGCAAGTCGGTGTTACCCCTTCATGAGAGCTGCCCGATCTGCAGAAGGCGTGACCGATAACTCGACCGCCGGTTGGCTGGTCACATTCGCTATGCGATCGCGTTCCAGGTCCGCCGGATACCCACATCGCTTTCTAAACTCCCGCGTTCGTTTCGTGATGCGCGTCGGCAACCATCGACTGGACGAAGGACAAGTCTTGCAAGCCTTCCCATCGGACTCAGGAACAACAACCGTCATCGATGCCGAGATCGATCTCAGTCCTCAAACCACTATTTCGGTCAAGGTTCGCTCGGAGTGACCTGCCGCCACTTGTTTCCCATGTCAGGCGCGTCGCCGGCTGGCTTGAGCAATCGAACTCTGCAACAGCGTCGAGTCGATCTACGTCTCGCACCGCGCGGCCTACGCGGGAGGCAGTTACGAAGACACGAACTCGAACGTGCAACGGGGCGAGGGCGAGATGCTCGTCGAGTCCGCGATCAGCTTGCTACGCGAAGCAGCGACGAACTCGCGGTAGCCAATCTGACGATCGGCAACGAATCAATTTCGCGGGCCAAACGCCGACCCAACTCCGCATCACGCGACTTCACGCCAAACCGTAGTTGTACTGGTTCGACTGATCTTCCGGCTCGCCAGTTGCTCTCTCCAATGTGAGACTGCAAACTACTGCGGTGAACGACGCGATCCGATTCTGTAACGATGAGGTACCTCTCCGATGATCTTCGAAGTGCTTGCGATGTGTGTCTTGAGCGCGGGGGCCAGTGACTGGCCGCAGTTTCGTGGGCCGAATTCGGACGGACATGCGGTCGGTCCGGCGACTCCTGTGGAGTGGTCCGACACGAAGAATGTCGCTTGGAAGGCGAGCATTCCTGGTTTGGGTTGGTCGTCGCCAGTCGTCGTCGATGGCAAGGTGTACCTGACGACGGCGGTGCCTCGCGGCGAGGGGCTGTCGCTGCGGGTGATGGCGTTGGATACCCGAACTGGTAAGACCATCTGGGATCGCGAGGTGCGAGCCATCGAGAAGGTTCCGTCGATTCACACGAAGAACAGTCATGCCAGTCCGACGCCGTTGGTGCGCGACGGTTCCGTGTTCGTCCACTTCGGAGCACAAGGGATGGCTCGCCTGGCTGCGGCCGACGGGGAGCTGCAATGGACCTGCTTGGAGTTGGATTATCCGCCTCTGCACGGCAACGGTGGTTCGCCGGTGTTGCATGATGGGAAGTTGGTCGTGGTCTGCGACGGCAGCAAAGATCCGTTCGTCGCGGCAATCGATGCCAAGACAGGAAAGGTCGCTTGGCGAACGCCGCGCGGCGTGAAAGCTCGGTTGACGCATTCGTTCGTGACGCCAACGATCGCGGTCGTTGACGAAAAGGCTCAGGTGATGGCTCCCGGCCCCGATCACTTCGCGGCCTACGATTTGTCGAGCGGCAAGGAACTCTGGCGAGTGCTCGCTCCCGGCTGGTCGGTGGTCCCTCAGCCGGCGATCGGACATGGGCTGGTCTTCTACAACCACGACTACGATCATCCCGAACTGATGGCAGTCAAGCTTGGCGGCCAGGGGGACGTGACCGACTCGCACGTCGTGTGGCGGATCAAGCGCGGGGCACCGAGCACTCCGTCACCGCTGCTGGTCGGTGGCGAGTTGTATTTCGTTTCCGACGACGGCATCGCCTCGTGCGTGAATGCCAAAAGCGGCGAGCGTCATTGGATGGAGCGGCTCAACGGCAATTACTCGGCATCGCCGACGTTCGCCAACGGTCGTGTGCTCTTCCTGAACGAAACCGGCTTGGCGACCTGGGTGAAGGCCGACAAGAAATTCGCCATGCTCGGTACGAATGAACTTCCCGGCCGCACCTTTGCGACCCCGGCGTTTCTGGACGGTGCCATGTATCTGCGGACGGACGAGACACTTTACAAGTTCGCAAATTGATTGCCGGAGCCACAATGAATCTCCCTTCAAGTCGCCGACGTAACAATCCGCTGCGGTTGGCCGTCAGATTGTTCCTCAGCGTGATGCTGGTCGGTGCCGTGACCAACGGCGTCGTACGCGCTGACGATACGGCGCGCGGCGTCGAGTTCTTTGAGAAGAAGGTTCGGCCGCTGCTCGTGAAGCATTGCTATGAATGTCACGGTCCGGCGGAAGCGTCGGCCAAGTTGCGGCTGGATTCGCGAGCGGGCTGGGAAAAGGGTGGCCAAGGTGGTCCAGCGATCGTGCCGGGCGATCCGTCGGCGAGCTTACTGATGCGAGCGGTATCGCATCGTGATCCGCAGCTCAAGATGCCGCCGAAGGAGGCGGGCGGCAAACTGAGCGACGCGCAAATCGAAGACCTGACGACGTGGATTCGACAAGGTGCTCACGATCCGCGAACGGGAACCAAGATCGTCACCGACATCGAAGCGGCGGCGCAGCGGCATTGGGCCTTTCAGCCGATCGCGCCGCCTGCGATCGAAGCGAATACTCATCCGATAGACTTCCTGATCGAACGGAAGCTGCGCGAGAACAACTTGGTCGCGACCGAACCGGCCGACATGCGGACGCTCGTGCGGCGGACGACGTTTGATCTCATCGGCCTGCCGCCGACGGAGAAGCAACTGGCGACGGCTCGCGAAGATTATCCGCGGCTCATTCAAGAGCTGCTCGCGTTGCCTCGGTATGGCGAACGCTGGGGCCGGCATTGGCTTGACGTGGCGAGGTACTCGGACGCGAAGGACGGCGTGTTGATGTACGGCGACGCTCGCATCCGGCCGTTCGCCTACACCTATCGCGATTATGTGATCCGCGCGTTCAACGACGACAAGCCGTTCGATCAGTTCGTTCGCGAGCAACTCGCCGCCGACCGATTGAAGTTGCCGGAGGACTCGCCGGACCTCGCGGCGCTGGGGCTGCTGACGCTCGGACGCATGTTCGACAGCAATCGGCATGACGTGATCGACGACCAGATCGACGTGGTGGCTCGCGGCTTCCTCGGCCTGACGATCAGTTGTGCCCGCTGCCACGACCACAAGTTCGATCCGGTCCCGACCGCCGACTACTACTCGCTGTACGGCGTCTTCGCGAGCTGCATCGAGCCGCTGGAACGGCCGCGCATCGCTCCTGTCATCGAAGCCAGCAAGCCGTTCGAGCAAGAGTTCACCGCCAAACTGAAAGAGGTCTATGACCAGCAGCAGGCGCATTACGATTCGACGCTGAAGACCGCTCGCGAGCGGACGCCGGATTATCTGGTGCAGGTCGCCACGACCGAACCCGATGTCTCCGAGACCACGATCTTCTTTCTGTCGTTGATCCCCGATCAGCTCCGGCCGCAGATCACGAAACGCTGGCGGCAACTGATCGCTCGCCGAGCGTTTGCCGACGACACGCTCTTCGGCCCGTGGCACGACCTGATGCGCGAACCGGTGCTGAAGCCGGAGGAATGGAAGGCTCGCGGCATCGACCAACGAATCATCGACGGACTCGTCGCCGCGAAACCGCAAACGCCAGCCGAGGTCGCGCGAGCCTACGGCACGATCATCCGCGACGTGGCTCTGAAAGAATTGAGCCGCGACCGTGAGGGAGCGGTG
Source organism: Planctomyces sp. (assembly GCA_005798445.1). Classification (GTDB taxonomy): domain Bacteria; phylum Planctomycetota; class Planctomycetia; order Planctomycetales; family Planctomycetaceae; genus SXKJ01. The sequence goes on along the minus strand of SYJG01000197.1, from coordinate 1,349 downwards.
ATTCGCGATGACGTACAACCGCTTCCTAACGGGCGCGGCTCATCCCCGCACAGCCGTGCCGATGAAGCGGACCCGCTCGCCGCGTTGCTGATTTCGCGCGACGGCCCGGTCTGGTTTCCGAAGCGTGACGTGACGGTTTATCTCTCGCGACAACCGGGAGACGCCTTTCGCGGATTGCTGGGGCAGCTTGATACCATCGCTGTCAAACACAAAGACGCCGCGCCGCGAGCGATGGTCGTCGCCGATTCCGAAGTCTTGTGCGATCCCGTGATCTTCCAGCGCGGCGATCCCAGCGCACGCGGCTTGCCGGTCCCGCGACGTTTCCTCAGCACGTTGTCGAAAGCTGACCGAGCGAACTTCACCGACGGCGGCGGGCGACTCGATCTCGCCAACGCGATCGCGTCGCGCGACAACCCGCTCACCGCGCGAGTCTGGGTGAATCGCGTTTGGATGCACCATTTCGGCGAGCCGCTGGTCGAGAACCCCAGCGACTTCGGCCTGCGAACCAAACGCCCGGTCCAGCACGAGCTGCTCGATTTCCTGGCCGACTTTTTCATCCGCAACGGTTGGCGCACGAAGCCGCTGCATGAGTTGATCGTCTCCTCGCGAGCCTATCAGCGAGCGTCGCGAATTCTGGAGACGCCGCAGATGGCGAAGCAACTCGAAGCCGACTCAGCAAACTCGCTGCTGTGGCGAGCCAACCGCCGGCGGCTCGACTTCGAGCAGATGCGCGACACGCTACTCGTCGCGTCGGGCGAGTTGGACGAAACGATGTTCGGCCGCCCGCCGCTCATCACCGACGAGAACAATCGTCGCCGCACCGTGTACGCCTTCGTCGAACGCCAAAACATCCCGGCGATGGTCCAGAACTTTGATTTCGCCAACGCCGACACCTCCACACCGCGCCGCGTGATGACCACGGTTCCGCAACAGGCGCTGTTCGCGATGAACTCACCCTTCGTGCTGGGGCGAGCGAAAGCCCTGGCGAGTCGTCCATCGAAAACGGAAACCGCGAACGCGATCTCGCACCTGTACCTTGCCGTTTATGGCCGCGAGCCAACAGCGGACGAACTCGCGTGGTGCCACGAGTTCCGCCAAGCCGGCTCGCTGGAACAACTCGCCCAAGTCTTGTTGATGAGCAACGAGTTGATGTTTGTTGATTGAAGAATGTTCTATGTTTGGCGGGTTGAGTTCCGTCTTTTGTTACTCCGAAGGAGTTGCGTCACATAGCCCAGGGTTGCTCGCGAAGCGAGCTACCCTGGGAAATTCACCCAATCCGACCATGTACCCCGAAGGGGTTCCGTCGTCGACAATCTCCGAATGACACAACCCCTTCGGGGTAGGTATTT
>SYJG01000196.1 GCA_005798445.1 Planctomyces sp. | reverse complement strand
TACGAACGCGGCGTGACACTCACCAAGACCGCCCTCCAAAAATACGCTCCTCACATCCAACGCTCCGACACCTTGCCCAAATGGAGCCTGACAATCCGCCCGCAATAACCGGTAGAACATTTCAGACCGGCTGCCTTAGAGCGCGACGCACATGCGGAGGCAATCATCAACCACCAATTCAGAGGCTATCCGAAAAGTGGTTCTTTCTTCTGTAGCCCGACCCCTTGTGGGTCGGAGGATTTGATTTTCCTGAGGAATTGACGCTCATTCAAAATCCTCCGACCCACAAGGGGTCGGGCTACGGGCTTTTCGGATAGCCTTTCACATCCGGGACAACTTGCGGACCGATTCGAGTCCTCTACCATCCGATCCAAAATGCGATTGCCTTCGCATTTCGAGCGGGGATGAAATGACACTTCGCACCTTGGGTCAAGCTTCTTTGACGGTCACGCCGCTGGGAATGGGCTGCTGGCCGATCTCCGGGATTACCAGCATCGACGTCAATGAGCACGACAGTTTGGCCACGATTCGCGAGGCGTTCGATGCGGGCATCAATTTTTTTGACACGGCTTACTGCTATGGATTCAACGGTGAAAGCGAGCGAATGATTGCCCGTGTGTTGCGGCAAGATCGGGACAAGATCGTGTTAGCGACCAAGGGAGGCATCCATTGGATCGATGGCAAACAGGCTCGATGCGGCCGGCCGGAGACACTTCAACGCGAATGCGACGAGAGCCTGCGGCGGCTGCAAACGGACCGCATTGACCTCTACTACCTGCATGCTCCCGATCCAGAAATCCCGATCGAAGAATCGGCCGGTGCGATTGGCGAATTGATCCGGCAGGGCAAAGTGCTCAGCGCGGGACTCTCGAATGCGAGCGCCGAATTGCTTTCACGGTTTCATGCGGTCTGTCCGCTGACGGCCTATCAGCCGCACTTCAACATGCTGCAACGTGAGATCGAGGATTCACAGTTGCCGTGGTGTGTCGAGCGGGGAGTCTCCGTCGTCATTTACTGGCCGCTGATGAAGGGACTGTTGGCCGGTCACCTGCCGCGCGAGCATGTCTTCGATGCGAAGGATGGTCGTCGCAAGTATCCGATGTTCTCCGGCGACGAATGGCAGAAGAACCAGGACTTCCTCGACGAACTGCGAGCGATGTCGATTGAAATCGGTCGCCCGGTTTCGCAGATCGTGCTCAACTGGACGATCCAGCGAGCCGGCATCACCGTCGCGCTCTGCGGAGCCAAACGCCCCCATCAAATCCGCGAGAACGCCGAGACGATGAGCTGGTCGCTCACGGCCGCTCAACTCGCTCGAATCAATGCGGCCATCGCCGCACGAGGGCCGATCGTCTCGAAAGCGGCGGTGTCGTAGCCACGTTCGCCAGAACGTGGGGATCGGCTGCCTGCCCACGTTCTGGCGAACGTGGCTACACGCCGAACCGTTTCCACTCGGTCGGATGCGGTGCGGTCACGGTGATCGGTTCGCGTTGTGTGGGATGCTCGAAGGTCAGCGCGGCGGCGTGCAGAGCCAGCCAGCCGTCGAGCTTCGTCCGCGAACCGTATTTCGCATCGCCGCAGATCGGCCATTGGCGTGACGACAACTGCACTCGAATCTGATGGCTGCGGCCGGTGAGCAACTCGATCTCCAGCACGCTCAGCGGTCCGACCGATTTCAGACAGCGATACGACAGCCGTGACAGTTTGCCTTCTTCCGCCCCCTGAGCTGGCCGAGTCAGATTTCGTACCTCGTCCTTGACTAGGCAATCGACCAACTCACCAGACGGCTTCGTCGGACGCCCTTCCACGACACAGTGATAGACTTTGCGAACCGAGTGTTTCCGAAATTGCTCCGACAGCCGCGCCGCCGCTTTGCTTGTGCGAGCCAGCAACAGCACTCCCGACACCGGCCGGTCCAGGCGATGCACGACTCCGACGAACACATTGCCAGGCTTGTCGTATTTCCGCCGCAAGTACTCGCGTGCCAGATCGACCACCGAGACGTCACCGGTGCGGTCCCCCATCGTCAAAAGACCCGCCGGCTTGAGCACTGCGAGGCAATGATTGTCCTCGAACAAGACCTTGAGTTTTGGTACGGGTTCATGATTCACGAGCAGGCTCGCTGACGGATTCCGTGTTCGTCGTTTGCGAGTCGCAGCGTACTCCAAACGGAACCGAGTTGTCGTGGAACCGGAACGGAGTCTGGCTAATCTTGGGCTTGGCGATCCGTGCGAGTGGCGACAGACTGCGAAACTTGAACATCAAGGAGATGCGGATGAGTGGATCGGCGAAACGGTTTCGGTGCATCGCGCTGGATGCGGTGGGGACGTTGATTTATGCCGAGCCGTCGGTCACTGCGGCGTACGCGCTGCATGGCCAGCGGTTTGGATCGCGACTGCCTGCCGAAGAAGTTCGGCGGCGATTTGCGGCGGCTTTCCGCCGCGCGGACGAATGGGTGGTCGCGAAATTTGGCGAGCCCGGCAGGACCAACGAAGAGTTTGAACGCGACTTCTGGCGACAAGTCGTGCAGGACGTCTTACCGGATGCGACCGATTCATCGGGATGCTTCGAGTCATTGTTCGAGCACTTCGGGCAGCCGGAATCGTGGCGCTGTTTTGACGATGTCGCCGTAACGCTGAAGGAACTCGGCCAACGTGGCTATCGAGTGCTGATCGCATCGAATTTCGACGCGCGGCTGAATCGCATCTGCGACGGACTGTCCGAATTGCGAGATGTCCGCTGCCGAGTCATCTCCTCGCTGGTCGGGTATCGAAAGACTCATCGTGGTTTTTATTCTGCCGTCGTCGAGGCTGCGGAATGCGATCGAAGCGAAGTGCTGATGGTCGGTGACGATCTCGTCAACGATGTCGAATCAGCACGAGCGGCCGGCATTGCGGCGGTCCATTTGCAGCGAGATGTGGACCACTCGGAATTGCGGCAACTCAGCGACCTGCTGGAGATGCTGCCATGAAGCGTCCGTGGGTGGCCATTCAGCGAAATCCGATCTCAGGGACGGGGGCTCGACGTGGCGTGTTGCTCGAGTTGATTCGCGAGTTGAAGCGGCGCGACATTCGGCCGCGGTTATTTGCGAGTCGTGAACGCATGCAGGCGAAGTTGGCCGATCCCGCGGCGCGAGAGCAACTCCTCTGTGTGGTCGCGGCGGGGGGCGACGGGACGATTGGCGACGTGGTGAATCGGTATCCGGGATTGCCGCTCGCGACGTTGCCGCTGGGGACGGAGAATCTGTTGGCGAAGTATCTCGGAATTCAGCCGTCGGGTACGCAAGTCGCCGCATTAATTGCCAGCGGTTCACGACGCCGACTCGATCTTGGACAACTCAACGGGCGACGGTTCACGTTGATGGCGAGCTGCGGCTTCGATGCGGCTGTCTTGCAGCGGGCGCACGCGAGTCGGCGCGGCAACATCCGCAAATGGCACTACGCTGCGCCGATCTGGCACTCGATCCGCAAGTACGATCATCCGCCCGTGCGAGTCTTCGTGAACGACGAGCCGCAACCACGACTCGCGCGACTACTGATCGCTGTCAACGTGCCAAAGTACGCCTACGGAATTCCGTTCGCTCCGCAAGCGACTGCCGAAGATGGCCAGTTGGACTTGTGCCTTTTTGAGCGAGGCTCGACATTTCAAATGCTGCGGTACTTGGGGCATGTGGTCGCCGGACGACATCAAAAGCTGACCGATGTGACCTGCCTGAAGGCATCGCGAGTGCGAATCGAAGCCGATGTTGTCGTCCCGTGGCAGATGGACGGCGACCCGGCAGGATTCACTCCCGTGACGTTGGAAGTGCTGCCCGCGGCTCTGGAGATGGTCGCGCCGAATCGATGATTCGCAGGGAGGTGATGATGCCAGACAACCCGATCAGAATTGGCAACATGCAATGCGGTGCAGGGCATCCGCTGTTGTTCATTGCCGGGCCGTGCGTCATCGAGAGCGAGCAATTGGTGCTCGACGTCGCCAAACAATTGGCCGAATGGGCGGATGCGAATGATTGGCAACTGGTTTTCAAATCGAGCTTCGACAAAGCCAATCGGACAAGTTTTCACAGTTTTCGTGGACCCGGTTTGGAGCGTGGCCTCGACATTCTCGCGAAGGTGCGCGAGGTGACTGGGTTGCCGGTGACAACGGACATTCACGAACCGCAGCAAGCCGAGCCGGCCGCGAAGGTCTGTCAGATCCTGCAAGTGCCGGCGTTTCTCGCGCGGCAGACGGATTTGGTCCACGCGATCGCGACGGCATGTGCCGCGAGCGGCGGGGTGGTCAACGTCAAGAAACCGCAGTTTGTGGCTGCTGAGGACACGACACACATCGTCAAGAAGTGCGAAGAGGCTGGCTGCCCGCGCGTGCTGTTGACCGAACGCGGAACGACATTTGGCTACGGCCGACTGGTCAACGATTTTCGGTGCATCCCGATCATGCAGCGCAGCGGCGCCCCGGTTTGCTACGACGCGACGCACAGTGTCCAGATGCCGGGAGGCAGCACGACCGGCGGTCAGCGTGAGATGATTCCAACTCTTTCGCGGGCTGCCGTCGCGGCGGGTTGTGACGCGGTGTTTTTGGAAACGCATCCCGATCCTGATCGAGCACTCAGCGACGGTCCCAACATGCTGCGTCTTTCCGACGTAACACGGCTGCTCAATCAACTGACTCGGCTGCGGTCGCTGTTCCTGGAAATGACCGCCGTGGGCGAGTAAACGTCAGTGATTCTTTTTTCTGTTCCTTGGCCGAAGGTTGTATTCATGCGAGATGCCGATCGAGTTTGTTCCCGCAGGCTGTTCCGATGGAATTCGCGGAGTGCGTTGTTGAGCCTGGTCCTGATTTGGTCTGGTTGCACGCCGCAGGCGACGACCAGCAAGCCCGATAAGCCGCAGAGCGAGCAAGCAGATCAGCAAGCGGAGTCACGCATTCTCCGGAACTTACAAAACGCCATGGAGGGTCTACGGCCGGAAAAACTCGGTATCGCGTCGGGGCCCGAACAGGCGATCGCGGTGCTCAATGAGTGGGCCAAGGGGGCGAAAGCCGAAGCGGAAAAGCGAGGTGAAGGTTGGGAGCCACATCGTCCGCACGGTCTGCTGAAGTCGTTGCCGAAGGAGTGGATCGAGCAGGTCTCGCTGGAGCAATTCGTCGAACGCGACGCGCCGTACCTGCGAGATTGTTTGTGGGCCAGCAAGGCGACGAAATTCGCTGCGGGAGACGCGGAGAAAGACCTCGACGTCGTCGTGAATCTGTTTGACTATGTCGTTCGCAATGTCGCGCTGGTTTCGGCGCGCAGCCGTCGAGTTCCGATGGGACCGTTTGACGTGATGCTGCTCGGCCGGGGCACGGCCGCCGATCGAGCCTGGGCATTCGCGGAGTTATTGCGCCAACGCAACGTGGACTCCGTGATTCTCTCGCCACGCCGCCCGGCCGGAGAGGCTACGAGCAATGACCATTTCTTGATCGGTGTGTTGTTCGAGAAGGATATTTTGTTGTTCGACCCAACGCTGGGTCTGCCATTGACTGCCGACACCGCCGATCCGAAATCCGCGCTGCCTCGTTTGCCAATGTCATTGCGGCAAGCACAGCGCGATCCGAAATTATTGGAGGCAATCGCCCAGGACAGCGGTGAGACGTTCGCTCTGACAGCGGCAATGCTGGAAGCTCCGCAGGTCGAGCTGATTTGTCACTCGGAGCAACTGTCGATTCGCATGAAGCGGCTGCAACAGGAACTGACCGGCGAGAATTCGTTAATCGTGTCCGACTCGTTGGAGGATTCGGAGGATCAACCAGGCTTGTGGTCGCGAGTCGCCAAACATCCGGCGGCCGCTTGGTCGGCGGACGATGTCGCGATCTGGCCGTACCCGGAAATCGTGCGTGAAACGACAATGGGGATGACTCCGGAACAGAAAAAGGAGATTAACAAGCTGTCGCAGTCGCTGGCCGCTCCAGTTCGCGTGGAACGGTTTCTGGCGAAACCGGATGGCCGTAATTTTGATTTGGAGTTTGCCAAGCCGGAACGGACCATGTTCAAACGAAGAATGGAACATGTCATGGGTCGTTGGTCTGACGTCATCCCCGGTTATTTGGCGGCGCAATTGTACGATGTGGACCCTCCCACTGCGAAAAAGTTGCAATTGGTGGCTCCTGATGGAAAGACAAAAGATGGCCTCTCAGTCGTCGGCACGACAGAAACTCAAACGTTGCGATCGATCTTGATGCAGCCGGAATATGCTCACATTCGCAAACTACACCTGCTGGCGGGCGATGATGCGTGCTACTGGTTGGCGCTGTGTCAATTTGAACAAAACCGGATGCAAGCCGTCGTCGATCAGTGCGTCATCTACGCCAACCAACATTCCAGTGGCGGTTGGGTGGCCAACAATCAGTCTTTGATGGCAATGGCTTTGGTGAAGCTGAAAAAACTCAAGCCAGCCGTCCGCGCTTTGAAAGACATTGACGAAGACGATCCAGCGTCCGGCGGACACCGCATGCTGATGGCTCGTTGGCAGCGACTGCTCGAAGCGGCGGAGTAGCAACGCAGAATCAGACATCGCAGAGTTTGACCGCCTCGGTCAGGCCGACGAACGGGTCGCGAGTCGGGATGAATTCCTGGCCGACGTAGCCTTTGTAGCCGATCTCCAGCAGCTTGCGCATGATCGGCGGGTAGTTGATCTCTTGCTTGTCGTCGAGTTCCGCTCGGCCGGGATTGCCCGCCGTGTGGATGTGGCCGATGACGTCTTTGCACTCTTCGATGCGGCGGATCACGTCGCCGTTCATGATCTGGACGTGGTAGATGTCGAACAGGATTTTCGCTCGCGGCGAACCGACTCGGCGAGCGATGTTGGCGACGTAGTCGATGTCGTCCCCCTGGTAGCCGGGATGACCTTTCATCGGGTGGCTGCCGTCGCGCGTGTTGAGGTGCTCGACGCAGATGTTGACGTTCTTCTTGTCGGCGTAGGCACAGAGTTCTTTCAACGCCTTGACGCAGTTATCGGCACCCTCTTCGAGCGAGATTTCGCCGCTCTTGTCGTCCTCGGCCTTCCGCCATTTGTAGCCGGTGAAGGCGATCACGTTGCCGTAGCCGTACTCGGCACAGCCGTCGATGGCCTCTTTGGTGCGAGCGATGCACTCGGCGTGATAGTCCGGGTTGTTGAGGCCGCGCATGAACGGAGCACCTGGCATCCGGTTGCCGGCGATCGCACAAGTCAGGCCGTGCTTTTTGATGACCGGGAAGTCCTTGTGGTCACCCAGCTCGATCGACACGCAGCCGAGTTGCTTGGCGACTTGGCATTGCTTCTCGATGTCCCACTTGTCCCCTCCGACATTGAAGCACCAGAAGACGATCGACTGCTTGATGTTTCCTTTGGTCACGACGGTTTTCACTTTCTCGGCGGCGGTGGTGTGAGTGATGGGATGCAGGGCCGAAGCGGCTCCGGCGGCGATGGCGGTGGCCAGGATTTTGCGACGGCTGTAGTGCGAACCAAACGTGGGATGGCTGGACATGGCGAAGGCTCCTGCGAGTCGTGTCCGGCGGCGAATCCCGGCTGCGCCCGAAGCCGCCCAATTCGGGTCGCAACGAGCGGCAGCATGACCTCGCGGCGGCGAGTCTTCAAGCGGCCGGAGTCCTCAAGTTTGCCTTGGAAATAGTCAGTGGCGGTTGAGTGGGCGGGCAGGTTGCTGGTTCGTGGGGGCCTGGGCGGAAGATTTCCGAACGTGAGAATCTGAGGAAATCTCGCAGAAAAATGCGATTGGTCTGCCGGTGAGCGGCTAGTGCTGAGGCAGCACGGCATCTTCGGCACGATGCTTGCAAAACCGCCCGACGGGCTGCTGCCTCATTGCGCGGCGGCTGTAGGAAATGGACAGGACCGGTGCCTCGATGGATCGAAATTGGCCGGTGGAAACCTCGGACGAAAGAGTCCTGCCGAGGTCTCGCTCAGCCGCGCAAGCTGCCGTTCGCCTGGGTCGTTGAAAGTTTCGGCTCAGCCTTGTCGCCAACGGAAGCGGCGGGGCATCGAACCTCGCGCCGTTGGTTCGTGAGCTTCCGTTTTGCCTCGTGAACGAATGGAGCTGACCAAAATGATGCGAAGGTACTTGCCGTTGATGGCTCTGGGACTGCTGCTGTCCTTCGGAGCCACGTTTGGATTTGCCCAAGAGGACAAGGCGGCTCCCGCTGAGGCGGCGGCTCCGGTTGCTGCGCCGGCAGGTGACGCTGCGGCTCCGGCAGCTCCTCCCGCTGTGCCGGACTATTTCACGGGGACGAACCTCGACCCGAAGGCTCCGAAGTGGCCGGATGCGGGCGGCGGCAACGCCGGTTACTGGACGACTCCGTCGGCTGGACCGGTCGGCGACGGCGATCCCAAGGCGATGACTCCCGACAAGCTGTATGACCGGATCGCTCACAACACCTATTCGATCAACATGGTCTGGGTGCTGGTGGCGGGCTTCCTGGTCATGTTCATGCAAGCGGGCTTCGCGATGGTCGAGGCAGGTTTGGGTCGCTCCAAGAATGCGGCTCACACCATCACGATGAACATGATGATTTACCCGCTGGGCTGTATCGCCTTCTGGGCTTACGGCTTCGCGATCGGCTGGGGGAACTGGTTCAACGGGCCGGTGGCTCCGGGTTGGTACTCGTCGCTCGGCCCTGGAACGTCAATCCTCAACAGCGGCATCGGCATTGGCGAGACCGCTCCCGGTTCGGGAGTGTTCGCTTACGGCTTGATGGGGACGAAAGGCTTCTTCCTGAACGGCATGGATGACGTCAGCGTCATGGCACTGTTCTTCTTCATGATGGTCTTCATGGACACGACTGCCACGATCCCGACCGGGTCGATGTGCGAGCGCTGGTCCTGGAAGAACTTCTGTCTGTACGGCATCTGGGTCGCTCTGCCTTACTGCCTGTTTGCGAACTGGGTGTGGGGTGGCGGTTGGTTGGCCAACTTGGGGAGCACGATGGGGTTCGGCCACGGAGCCGTCGACTTCGCTGGCTCGGCTGTGGTGCACTCGATGGGTGGAGCGATTGCTCTGGCCGGTGCGATTGTCATCGGGCCTCGAATCGGTAAGTTCATTGATGGCAAACCGCAAGCGATGCCGGGACATCACGTCCCGATGGTGGTCATCGGCACGTTCATCCTGGCGTTCGGCTGGTTCGGGTTTAACCCCGGCTCGACGCTGTCTGGTACCGACCTGCGGATGAGCGCCATCGTCGTCAACACGATGTTGGCGGGGATCACCGGTGCGATTGCCACGATGTGCTGGATGATGGGCAAGGGGTTCAAGCCGGACCCGTCGATGTTGTGCAACGGGATGTTGGCCGGCTTGGTGGCGATCACCGCTCCGTGTGCGTTCGTGGATAGCTGGGCGGCTGTTGTCATCGGAGCGATCGCCGGCGTACTGGTTGTGGAGAGCGTCTTCTTCTGGGAACGCCGAGGGATCGACGATCCGGTCGGAGCGATCTCGGTTCACGGTGTGAACGGTTCGTGGGGCGTGATCGCGTTGGGCCTCTTCGCCAACGGCAAGTACGGCAACGGCTGGAACAATGTTGTCCGAGCCAAGTTTGACGCGAATGGTGCTGACGATGGCCTGTTGACCGACGGCGTTCGTGGAGCCTTCTTTGGTGACACGTCGCAGTTGTGGGCGCAGTTGATCACCGTCGCGGTGGTGTGGGTCTTCGGTTTCACGATGGCCTACATCTGGTTCAAGATCAGCGACAAGATCACTCCGTTGCGAGTCAGCCGTGAGACCGAAATCGAAGGCTTGGATGTCCCGGAGATGGGCGCTCACGCCTACCCAGACTTCATCACCCGCTAGTCGCAACTTTCTGAGACGACGTCCACGGCTTGATCGTGGGCGTCGTTTTTCTGATTCACTCACACTCCTCGGAACCCAGCCATGAAGAAGATCGAAGCCATCATTCGGCATTTCAAATTGGAAGACGTGAAAGAAGCCCTGACCAAGATCAATGTGCTCGGCATGACTGTGACCGAGTGCAAAGGATTCGGCCGCCAGAAGGGTCACAAGGAGCAGTATCGCGGTGCGGAATACACTGTGGACTTCCTCCCCAAGACCAAGCTGGAGGTCGTGGTCGCCGATGACCAGGCTCAAGCCGCGATCGACGCAATCGTGGCCGGAGCACGGACTGGCAAGATCGGCGATGGAAAGATTTTCGTCTCCAACTTGGAGAACGTTGTCCGTATCCGTACCGGCGAGTCCGGCGACGGAGCTGTTTGAGAATCTGCTCGGCGGATGTCATCCTGCCGAGTGGAACACAATTCGTAGAAGCTGCATGTCGCAGGTTCGCGAACTTCCGTTATGCCTCGTTAACGAAAGGAGCTAACCAAGATGACGAAGAGACTGTTGACTTTATTGACTCTCGGAGTGTTACTGGTTGTCGGAGCCGTGAATGGCTTCGCTCAAGAAGAAGCCAAGGATGCCAAGCCGGCCGAAACGCCGGTGGTAGCCGCTCCTGAAGCGGCACCAGTTGCGGCCCCCGCAGCCCCGGCTGCTACTCCGGCCCACCTCGCTGGGGCGTACGACACGGGATCGACCGCTTGGTTAATGGTCAGTGCGGCGCTCGTCTGCTTCATGATGCCGGGACTCGCACTCTTCTACGGCGGCATGTGCCGCGCGAAGAACGTGCTCAATATGTTCATGTGCGTCATGGTCTGTGTCCCCATCGTCTGCTTGGAATGGGTCGCCTACGGGTACAACATGGCGTTCGCCGTTCCTTCGGCAATCACGGCTGATGGTGGCAAAGACGACAAAGGGGTCGATAAGCCTGCACTCAGCTATCTCGGCTGGGATCCAGGGTTGGTGTTGTTCAAGTCGTTCGGTGATGCCATTCCAGCCGATGGCCCGAACAGCTACGGCAAGACAGTGACCAGCGGTGACACAACGGGAGCGGTTTCCACCGCCGTCCCGGAGCTCTTGTTCGCCATGTTCCAGATGATGTTCGCGATCATCACGCCGGCCCTGATCGTGGGAGCGGTTGCCGAGCGCGTGAAATTCGGTGCGTGGTGCTTATTCGTCGTGCTGTGGGCCACGGTCGTTTACAACCCGGTGTGTCACTGGGTCTGGAACGTCAACGGCTGGCTCTTCCAGAAGGGAGTGCTGGACTTCGCCGGTGGTACGGTGGTGCATGTGCTGGCGGGCGTGTCGGCTTTGGCGTTGATCCTGATCCTGCCGAAGCGACGTGGCTATCCTGGAGCACAGTTCGCTCCGCACAGCATTGGGTGGACTTTGCTGGGTGCCGGAATGCTGATGGTCGGGTGGTTCGGCTTCAACGCGGGTTCGGCCGTTGCTGTTGGCAAAGACTACTTACCGGTTGCCGGAGCGTCCGCTGTGATGGCTTTTGCTGCGACCGCGATTGCGGGAAGCGTGGCGTCTGGATCGTGGATGGTTGCGGAATGGCTGGTCCTTGGAAAACCAACGGCTTTGGGAGTTGGTTCCGGCATGGTTGCGGGACTCGTGGTCATCACTCCCTGTGCGGGACATGTGAGTCCGGGATCGGCGCTGATCATCGGCCTCATTGCCGGCGTGGCGTGCTTCTTCGCGGTGCTCGCAAAGCAGAAGATCAAGTACGACGATTCACTTGATGTGGTGGGTGTTCACGGATTCGGCGGTGCGTTGGGAGCGTTGCTCGTCGGCCTCTTCGCCGTGCGTCCGGTCATCGGCGGCATGGACCAATTCATGCTGCAAGTGCAGGGTCTTCTGGCCACCGGAATCTACGCCTTTGTCTGCACCATCGTCATCGGCATGCTGATTCACAAGACGATCGGCTTCACGGTGAATGAGCAGACCGAAGCCGAGGGTCTCGATTTTGCCGAGCACGGCGAGACGGCCTACCGCTTGACGTAATTCACTGACGCGATTTCGACAGGGACGTGGCGGCAGCCGTCGCTGGCTGCCGCCGCTCCAGGTCGAGGACCCATCGAGTTCACTCACCAAACATCACAATTCTCATCGCCGATGGAAACGATGTCGGCGACATTTGCAGGAATCACTCCATGAAAAAAATCGAAGCCATCATCCGGCATTTCAAATTGGAAGACGTCAAGGAAGCACTGACCAAGATCCAGGTGCTCGGCATGACCGTAACCGAGTGCAAAGGGTTCGGCCGCCAGAAAGGTCACAAAGAGCAGTACCGCGGTGCGGAATACACCGTGGACTTCCTGCCGAAGACGAAGCTCGAAGTCGTCGTTACTGACGGTCAAGCTCAAGCAGCCATCGACGCGATCGTCGCGGGAGCACGTACCGGCAAGATCGGTGACGGCAAGATCTTCGTCTCAAACCTGGAGAACGTGGTCCGCATCCGCACGGGAGAATCCGGCGAGGGCGCGGTCTGAAGTTTGGTTCGCGAATCAATTCAAGGCAACAGCCCGGCGGCTTTCGAGCGGCCGGGTTGTTGTTGTTTGGAGGCTGGGTCACTCACGACCGGGGCCAATGTTTCAAACGGGGCAGTTGGTATCGACGAGCTAATTTTTTCACGTCGTCACGACCGCGGCTCCTGCCTCCGTGCCGGAAGCGCCATCTGCACCGCTCGCCAAGCGACGTCGTCACGCAGCAGCACGAGCACGATCAGCAGCGTCACACCGCCAGCCGCCGCTCCCCAGAGTGATGGCCACGGCAGCGAGGTCCGCAACAGCAACGAACCGACACCCGCTGCCGCTGCCGAGCCAATTGCCGCTCGTATCAGCGTGCCGGGCACTCCGCGAAAGATGCCCAACCCCAGCCGCATGGCGATTAATCCGAGCATGACGACCACATTGAGCAGGTAATAAACCGATGTCGCTGCCGCCAAGCCCTGGACGCCGTGCGGTTGAACCCATTGAAACTTCAACGCCGCACCGATGCTGAAGCCAATCAGTCCGATGATCACCGGCGTTCGAGTATTCTGCCACGCATAAAACACTTTCGCGGCGATCTCGCCCAAGCTGCCGCCGACAATCAAACCACACAGCATCACCAACGTGGAGGACACCACGCGCGCGTCCTCCGCTGAGAACCGGCCACGCTGCAACAAGTCTCGGATCAATGGGCCACCGAACGCGATCAACGCGACAATCATCGGCACCAGCAACAACGTCAGGAATCTCAACGCGGCAGCGATCTCGGCTCGCAGCTTGTCGTCATCCCGCTCAGCCGCGTGACGCGCGAGGGCCGGAAACGCGACGACCGCGAGACCGCTTGTGCTGAGAGTCAGCACGGCCGCCGCCAGACGCGATGCGAAACCGAGTCGAGAAACGCTGCCCGGCACAGAAACCGAAAGTTCGGAAGACAGATACCGATCCAGCAGCGGATCGAATTGATTGCACGACAGCCCGATGACCAGCGGCAGCATCAACAGCAAGCACCGCTTCACGGCCGACTGTGACTCCTTCGTCACTGGCCAGCCGCGTGAGAAGATTTGCATCCAAGGCATCTGCATCGCGAAGGTGATGACCGCCCCGATGCTGACGGCTTGCGCGATCTGGTTCATGTCGCCGTTCTGCCCAGCGCGGCAAGCCAGCGTGACCGTAACCGCGCTGCCGAGCAGAGCCGCGAATCCAGTCACGGCGAATCGTCCGTGACAGTGATTCCACGCGCGCGCCAACCCCGACAAACTGTTCCAGACCATCAGGCTCGACAGAATTTGAAACAGTTCGGCCGTGCGCCAAATTTGTTCGTCGTCGTAGCCGGGGTGCAGGGTTCGCATCCACGGCTCAGCAAAATGTTTCGCGACTTGCCACAGCAAGAGTGTGAACAGCGACAGCCAGCACACAAGCTGCACCGCCATCGACCACGCGATCGTCTCGCCGGCACGCTCACGAGTTTCGACATAGACCGGCACAAATGCGGACGCCAAAGAGCCGGCTAGCAACCCGCTGACGACCAGCGGCAACGTCGAGGCCGCGACAAACGCCTCCATTTCCGACTCGGTGCCGAACCACTTCGCCAGCAGCAATTGCAACGTGAATTGCAGTCCCATTTGCCCCAGCGTCAGCAACGTCAGGACTGAGACCGACCGAAGCGAAGTGGCGGCTTGAGGCATGAATACCATCGTGAAGAAATGGCGGCCGAATGTTGGGAGGTGGGAGTCTAATGGTTGTCCGGTGAGGCCGTCAGGCCGAGTCCCGACTTGGCGACAACCTGCTGTCCTGACCGGAAATCACCGGGTAAACTGCTCTCGTCCACCCCCGCGCATGTGTGAGCCTGATGTCCGCCAAGCCCACCAAACAACTGATCCCGATCACCTGTGCCAAATGCGGCGTCACGTTTAAGGTCGATGCACGGCACACCGGCAAGCAGGGACGTTGCCCCGTCGATGAATGCCAAGCGGCCTACACGGTGCCAGCCGCGACTGCTTTTGAACGAGCTGTGGAACGCAATTACGCGGCCGTGTTGAAGCGGCCTGCCGTCAAGTCGCAATCGGCATTCCCGATGCGAGTTCAAAAGGCGAAACGTCCCGCGCGGTCAGTCGCTCAACGATTGTGGCCACTCTGGAGCGCGTGCGGCGTCGGAGCCGTCCTGCTCGTTGGCGTCGTGATGTGGGGCACGGGAGCCGTCGAGCCTCAGCGAGTGGAAGCCGCGAAGCCGGACACGTTTCAAACGCAGGTCGCGCCGTTCGTCAAAAAGCATTGTGTGGAATGCCACGGCGAGAAAGATCCCGAAGGAGGCATCGCGCTGCACAACTTCGATAGCGAGAAGTCCGTGCAGAAGGCTCGCAAAGTTTGGGAGAAGGTGCTCCCGATGTTGCAGATCGAAGCGATGCCGCCCGTCGAAGAGGGACGCGAGCGGCCGACCCACGACGATTACCTGGCGGTCGCGTCGTGGCTGGAGGACAAGCTCTTCAATATCGACTGCAAGCTCGAACGCGATCCCGGCCGAGTCACCGTCCGGCGTTTGAACCGGGCTGAGTACAACAACACCGTTCGAGATCTGTTCGGCGTGGACTTCGAGCCGGCGAACGATTTCCCGTCGGACGATGTCGGCTACGGCTTTGACAACATCGGCGACGTGCTCTCGGTCTCGCCGGTGTTGATGGAGAAGTACCTCGATGCCGCCGAGAAGATCAGCGAGAAAGTCATCAGCACCACTGACCCCGCGAAGTCCCGCAAGATTCGCTTCGCCGGAAATCAACTGAAACCGGGAGGAGCGGCCGAGGACCAGGGTGATTTTTACGGAATCAATTCGACTGGCTACGTCTCCGCGGAACACAAGTTTCCACGCGATGGCGAGTACCTCTTGCGCAGCCGCGCCGCCGCCGATCAAGCCGGAGGCGAGCTCGCAAAAATGGTCTTTTCGATTGACGACAAGCCAATTCACACGTTCCAGGTCAAAGGCCAACGCGAGCCTGCCGAGTACGAATTCAAACTGCGAATGACCTCCGGGAATCACAATTTCTCCGCCGCGTTTCCCAATGACTTCTACGATCCGAAGGCCACGAAGGGGGGCACAGACCGCAATCTCTACATCGGGTGGCTGGAAGTCGCCGGCCCGCTCGATTTTCGCGAAGACGATCTGCCGGAGTCGCATCGCAAATTGGTTGCTGCTACCCCGACCGCGACTCGGCCGCTGGCCGATGCCGCCCGCGAGAATTTGCGACCGCTGCTTCGGCGAGCCTTCCGACGGCCAGTCTCCGACGAGGAGATCAATCGCTTTGTGCCGCTCGTCGAGAATGCCGTTTCGCAAGGTGAAACGTTTGAACGCGGAATGCAGTTCGCGCTGCAAGGCGTGCTCTGTTCGCCGAACTTCTTGTTCCGAGTCGAAACCGATGCGAACCCGAACGACCCAAAGGCTCGGCATGAAGTCACGCAGTTCGAGTTGGCAACTCGGCTGTCGTACTTCCTGTGGAGTTCGATGCCCGATGACGAACTGCTCGCGTTGGCCGAAAAGAATGAACTCCGCAAGCCGGACGTGATTCACAAACAGGTCAAACGGATGCTGAAGGATCAGCGCTCGGCGGCGCTGGTCGAAAACTTCGCATTGCAATGGCTGAACCTGCGAAGCCTCGACGAACTCGTGCCTGATCCGGAGAAGTTTCCCGAGTACTCGCCGCAGCTTCGCGAAGACATGCTCCGCGAGACGACAAAGTTCTTCGATCACATCCTGCGCGAAGACCTCAGCACACTGGAATTGCTCGACGGCAAATTCACGTTCGTCAACGAGCGGCTTGCGAAACATTACGGTCTCGCCGGCGTGCAGGGGGATGAGTTCCGCAAGGTGTCGCTCGACGGTGCTCGTGGCCGAGCCGGGTTGCTGACTCAAGCGAGCATCCTCACCGTGACCTCGAACCCCGGCCGCACGTCGCCCGTGAAGCGTGGCAAGTGGATCATGGAGAACATTCTCGGCACCGCTCCGCCTCCACCTCCGCCGAACGTGCCGAGCCTGGAAGAAACGCAAAAGGCTCAGCCCGGCGCGTCGCTCCGCGAGCAACTCAAGCTGCATCGCGAGAAACCGATCTGCAATTCGTGCCACCGCCAGATGGACGACCTGGGCTTCGGCTTCGAGCACTTCGACGCGATCGGTCGCTGGCGTGACCGCGATGGCCAGTACGACGTGGACGCCTCCGGCATCCTGCCCAGCGGCGACAAATTCAACGGCTCAACCGAACTGATCGCGATCCTCAAGGGCCGCCGCAAACAATTCAGTCGTTGTCTCACCGAAAAGCTGATGACCTATGCCATCGGTCGAGGGCTGGAATACTACGACCGCTGTGCGATCAACAAGCTTTTGGACACTCACGCCAACGACGGTGACCGGTTTTCGACGCTCATCACCCAGATCGTGCTCAGCGAACCGTTCCAAATGCGACGCGGTGACGGGCCGACTCAGTGAGTTGTTCTGTGGACGAAGTTTGGACGTCAGCCACTCCATTGCCGTCCTCGTCGAGAATGCGGTTGAGGCACCGGCCAGCTTGGCCAACGCCGAGCGTGGCATCGCCTCGGACGATCGCATCCAGGCGTCACTCTGCAACTCAGTCTCTTCGCCACGCCGCTGAGTCGGTCGCACACGAGGTCGCTGAATCGGCAGCTTCTGACCCGTCATCACCACGAAGCCCGCTTGATGTCCGTGACTCAGCGTTCGTTCTGGCGTAAATGGTCCACACGTTTGCCGCGACTTCAAAAGGCTCGAAGACTTCGAATGTCTGTCGAATGCAGTTTTCACCTGGAAAGCGATTCATTCGCGCTTCCGGTCGCGTTTCGGTTTGTACGGTTCGCGGGTTGGTGGGCGATCGGGACGGGAGTCAGGGCGCGGAGGAGCGGCGACCATCGCGTTGACGTTGCGGCCGCGCAGACGAGTGCCGATGACAGCTTTCAGAATGGTTTCGGCATGCTCGGCGGCAACTTGCACAAAACTGATCGTCGGCAGAATCTGAATCGGGCCGATAACCGTGCGCGGCAAGCCGCTCTCGTTGGCAATGCAGCCCACGAAGTCCCCCGGTGCAGCGCCGTAATTGTGGCCGACGTTAAATTTCAGCCAGACGCCGGACTCGTCGATCCGTTTCGCGGCGTGAGAATCGGCGGGGTCGGGAGACCCACGCCGAGCGCGGTCGGCCGGCTCACGCGATTCGTCTCGCGGGCCGCGCGGCTGGCGGGAATCGCTGCGCGGCGCTGGACGATACTGTCGCGGATCGTCTTCGCGGATGCGTTCCGGAGACCGCCCGCTTTCACCCGCGAGCAGGTGAATCAATGCCGAGACGATCTCGCCTGGTGCGTGGCCGGACTCCATCAAGTCTTCGAGCAGCTTGTCTTGCCGTTTGAACTGTCCCGCTTGAATCGTATTTCGGAGCGACTCGACCAAACGGTTGGCGTGCTTCTCTTCGAGGTCTTCCAAGCGCGGGACGGAGATGCGTTCGATTTTTGCTTTCGTGAATCGCAAGACTTGCTGCAAGCGGCCGAACTCGCGACCGGTGACGAGGCTGATCGCTTTGCCGCTCTTGCCGGCTCGGCCGGTGCGGCCGAT
>SYJG01000195.1 GCA_005798445.1 Planctomyces sp. | reverse complement strand
GGAACTTTTCGAATGTTTCGGAGTCTGATCAAAAACGCCCGGATTTGCTTATGAGTACTCTGCTCTAACCGTTGAGCTACGGTCCCGCCTGAGATTCATGATCGCCGACGTTGTGATCAGTATTCGTTCTCACCTTCGCTCGATTCTTCGAACGAGCGGAAGCTGGATTTCACGACTTGGCGGACTCGGCGTGCGGTGGCTTCCTCTTGCAGTTTTGCGATGGCAGCGGCGACGGTGAGCTTCTCGCGCTGCGCGTCTCCGAGCAGTCGGTCGCGGACATCGACGGCGTCTTCCGCCGCTTCTTTCTCACCGACGACCAGCATGTACGGGATGAGCTGCAATTGAGCTTCGCGGACTTTGGCGTTGACTCGATTACTGCTGTAGTCGGTCGTGGTTCGAAAGCCGGCTTCGCGGAAGCGGCGTTCGACCGAGGCGGCGTAGTCGTAAGCCTTCTCGCTGATTGGCAGCACGCGGACTTGTTCGGGAGCTAGCCACAGCGGGAAGGCTCCGGCGAAGTGTTCGATCAACATGCCGGTGAAGCGTTCCATCGAGCCGAACGGAGCGCGGTGGATCATCACCGGACGATGCGGCTTGTTGTCCGCTCCGATGTATTCCAGCTTGAACCGTTCTGGCAGATTGAAGTCGAGCTGCACGGTGCCGAGCTGCCATTCGCGGCCGATGCAGTCGCGGACCATGAAGTCGATTTTCGGGCCGTAGAACGCGGCTTCGCCTTCCATCGTGGTGAAGGGCAGGCCCATCTCGGTGAGCACTTTGCGCAGCGTTGATTCGGCCTTATCCCAATTCTCGTCGGTGCCGACGTACTTCGTCTTGTTCTTGGAGTCGCGCAGCGACAACTGCATGCGGTAATCGTCGAGGCCCACGCTGGCGAGGACGAACTTGACCAGCTCCAGAGTTGTTTTGAATTCCTCTTCGACTTGGTCCGGCGTACAGAAGAGGTGCGCGTCGTCTTGGGTGAGGCCACGGACTCGTAACATGCCGTTCAGTTCGCCGGTCTTCTCGTGGCGATAGACGGTGCCGAACTCGGCCAACTTCACTGGCAGGTCGCGATAGCTTCGCTGCTGGCTGGCGTACATCTGGACGTGGTGTGGACAGTTCATCGGCTTGAGCAGGTAACGCTCCTGGTTCTTCTCCCAGATGCGGAGCGTGTCGATCTTGGCATCGACGCTGCCGCTGAGCGGGTAATCGGTCAACGCCGCCCCCATGACCTTGGCCGATTCGAGCAGCTTCTTTTCGTCATCGAGTGAGAAGACGGCGGTTCCCTCTTTGTGCTCGCGGAGTTTGCGAATCCAGAAATCGACGAGTGCTCCGGCATCGTGGCCGAAGATCGGGCTGAACTGGGCATCGCGGTAGTACGGGAAGTGGCCGCTGGTCTCGTACATTTCGACGCGACCGATGTGTGGCGAGTACACCGGTGTGTAGCCAAGTTTCAGCAGTTCCTTTTTGATGAACTCTTCGAGCGTGGCGCGGATGGTCGAGCCTTTCGGCAGCCACAGGCACAGTCCCGGCCCGACGTCTTGCGAGATGCTGAACAATCCGAGTTGCTTGCCGAGCACTCGATGATCGCGTTTCTTGGCTTCATCGACCTGCTTGATGTACTCGTCGAGATCTTTCTGGCTGAACCAAGCGGTGCCGTACAGCCGCTGAAGCTGCTTATTGTTCGCGTCACCCTTCCAGTAGGAGCCGGCAATCGAGATCAATTTGATCGCCGTGATGCGACCGGCATCCGGCACGTGCGGCCCGCGGCAGAGATCGACGAACTCCCCTTGCCGATAAAAGCTGAGCGTCGAGTGATCGGCGAGTCCGGTTTGAATGTGCTCGACCTTCAACGTCTGATTCAGGTCTCCGCAGAACTTGATCGCCTCGTCGCGCGTCGCGCTGAACCGCTCGAACGGCTCGGCATCGGCGATGATCTTTTTCATCTCCTCTTCGATGCGAGGAAAGTCGTCCTCGCTGATCTTCGTGTCGAGATCGAAGTCATAATAAAACCCGTGCCCGGTCGTTGGGCCGAACGCCAGGCCGACTCCCGGATACAGCCGCATGACCGCTCGCGCCATGACGTGAGCCGCCGAATGCCGCATCACGGCCAGGGCCTTCGGGTCTTTCGTGGTGATGAGTTTGAGCGTTGCTACCCCCGTAGCCGAGTCGCTCCGCGACTCGGATTTCGCGTCGCGGAGCGACCCGACGACGTCACCCAACGGCCGCGTCGCATCGACGACCGTGCCGTTCACATCGGCCGCGAGCGTCGCATTCGCTAGCCGTTCGCCGATCGTCTTGGCGACATCAATCGCGGTGTAGTTTTCCGGGTATTCCTTCACACTGCCGTCGGGAAGTTGGAGTTGGATCATGGGTCTAGTCGGTCCTTCATCGTGAAACGTAGGATGGGCACTCTTGCCCGTCATCATGCAGACGGGAAAGAGTGCCCATCCTACTTACGAATTGCCTCAGCCGCCGGTACGAAGGGCGAACCGCGTCGGCAAGTCGATGGGAGTTGTAGCGTCCCTTGGCTGGCCTTTGGGAGTGCTGTGGCAAGTTCCGGTCGTTTATGATCTTGCCATCCATCAGGCGGCGAATTCATACCGAGGTGTCTCATGCAAAACGCAATCTTGGCAGGAATGCCGGTGCCGATGTGGGTGCTGACGGAAGTGGGCAAGGCGCGGCTGTCGAGCATCTCGTTCTTTTTGATGGGGCTGCTGCTCTCCGCGCTGGCCATGCTGGCCGCGCAAAACAAATACATTTCCAATCGCCGGCGAATTGCTGGGCGCGTTGGCAGACGGGTTCGCTGAGGGTCTGATCCGCCGCGAGGGCGTTGAGCCATTCGGACTGCGGTTGGCCCTTGTCCCGCAGGATGTGAATCAGACTCAGCGACTCACCCTCCGCTCGCAAGTTACATTCGACTATCCGCCGATCGTGGAATGCATGCCCAGCGCCAGCATCGCGGCGACGATCAGACTGCTGACGAACACCAATGCTCCCGTGAATCGGACGGCCTTGATTTGCCACCACATCAGCAGGCCAGAGAATCCCCAAAACACCATCGCCACGAACATGGCATCGACGGCGACCGCCCAGCACCAACGCGTCGTGTTCTGGGAAGGGTAGCCGTGTGACATGTGCAATTGCGTCAGAAACTGCCGCACCGTAAGGGGGCCAGGAGCGTCGGCGGGGCGACCGGTCACGGCACCGGTCTGCACGTTGTAGAGTGCGCGCCAGAGTCGTCCTTCGGCTTCGACTAGAAACGCGAGGTTGCTGCCCACCGAGATGCTGACATCGTCGGCCGAGAGATTCAGTCGCGCCAGCGCTTCTGGAATTCCCGTTTTGACACGCTCGCTCAGAGAACTGGAAACCTTCAGGCCACGGACGGCAAACGGCGGACGTTGCGCGTCGTCTTGTTGCATCGTGCTGATCGAAGCCGTGCCGCTCGGCAGGTCCAATAAGACTGAGTGTTCCTGTCCGGCCCCGCGCGCTCGGGCCACAACGACATCGCGGGTGTAAAGCGCCTGATCCGCATGCACGAGACGAAACGAACTTGCGGTTGCATCGTCAGCCGCGAACTTGGCATTCAGGGCCGCGACCACTTGCTCGGCGTCGGCCGCCGGATTCGCCAATTGTTCCAAGGCGGTGCCGGCAAAGTCGGCGCGAGTCAGCGTTCGCCGCACGCGGTCGGGAAACGCCCCCGGGTGGTTGAAGAGCAGCGCCGTGATGCCGTAAAGCATGACCCACGGGAACATGAACAATCCCGAGTACAGATGCACGCGACGAATCCACTGCATGACCGAACGTGAACGAGGGCGGCGGACTCGCGATAGACTCGTCGTGACAACTGGTTCGACTTCGCATTCGGAACCGGAAGCGATCATTTGCGTATCTTTCTTCCCAACGCGGATGTCAGCGGCCACTCGGAACAAAATCCAGCACGAGCGTGGCGTAGTGGCGAATCTCCTCGTACTTGTGGCCGTCAAGTTCGCCGACGGACGGCTCGAAGTAGGCGACCCGAACGCCATACCGGCCGGGCTTGTCGAAGCGAACGGCGAGCAGCCCTTTTTCATCGGCCGTGATTTTCTGTCCGGCCGGCTCGCCCGGTACCAGGACACCGAATTCGGCATCGGCCAGCGGCTTGCCTTTCAGTCGCGCTTGGAAGGTGATGAAGCCGCCGCTAACGACCGGCAGGATCTCCAGCGGAACCTTGTCCCCCAGCCGAGCCGTTTCGCTCGCGGAAACGGAGCCCAGGATTGCCTTGGGATAGTACTTCAGCCAGACCGGTTTGTTCTGAGTGTGCTTGGACTGATGAAATCCGTAATCGCTGACACCGCCGATGACCTGCGCTTCCCGTCCCGGCAGATCGGCCAGTAGCGAATGCTCCCCTTTGGTCCAATCAAGCGGGATCGGCTTGCCGGTGGCGTTCACCCAGAACAATGTCGTTTTCGAGATTCGGTCGATGGGAACTTTCTTGTCGGCTTCCAGCGAGTCACTGAAAACAACCTCAACCTTCGCGCCCTCGGCCTTTGGCACCACATACGGGAAATGTGCATACGCCGCGCTGACAGAAGTCGCCATCGCCAACCCGAACACTATCGTGAGAAATCGCATGATCCCAGCTCCCTAAAAGGACACCCTCGTGTGAAATGACTTGCCGATGGCACGCGTGAGGGCGAATCGACCGCGTGCTCAAACTCGGAATAGTCCCGGTACGACTCAGAACTCACCGAGCACCTCGCGTCCGGCACGGGTGGACAGACCGCGCCAGGTTGCCAGCGCAATGCTGTTTCCGATGAAGCGGACGCCCCCATCACCCATCAAGACGTGGACTCCGCCGTCATGGAGACTGGCCGCCTTGAATCGGCCTTGACCATTGGAGTGACAGTTCGGTGTCTTGCTATTCGGGGTTAGATAGGTGTTGAACGTGGTGCTCTGAGCAATGCCGTAAATCCAAGACAGCCCGCGATCACCGGCCCAGCGCAGAGTGCCTGCACACAACGCGTCGGTCATGGGCGGGGTGATTCCGCCGTTCGGATTGGGGAGCGTTCCCTGCGGAGAGGCGGTCTGTCGATCAGGAACGGCGGGAATTGCTCCCAGCGTGTCGAAATTCGATCCCAACAAGCCTTCGGACATCAGCAGAGTACTGGAAGCGCCGTCGCGCATGTCGCGAAACCCTGTACTCGAAGCGTTCCAGAACATGCCGTCGGTGGGAAATCTCGGGTCGTAGTAGGTTCCCGTCCCGGTCCCCGTGCAGACCATATAACTCGTCCCGGCGATGTTGTTGGCCCCCCAGCGGGTGAACCTCGGCGACTGCGACTCGCTGGGGCAAAGAAATGTATTGACGACTGTCACTGCCGCGGGAAGCTGGCTGGGATTGAAGTTCGGAACACCGCCCACGAGCAGGAAGAGCGGTTGCTGGGGATTGTAGAGACGCTTCAGATTCTCCTGCTCAAGAAAAGGCAGGACCGCCGTCTGCACGGAAATCAGATTGGACCCCCGGCCAATTCCAGGGAAGACCTTGTGCGAGGTCTCATAGTTATGCACGGCCAATCCAATCTGCTTCAGATTGTTCTTGCACTGCGTGCGGCGAGCCGCCTCTCGTGCCTGCTGGACAGCCGGGAGCAGCAGCGCGACCAGGATCGCGATGATTGCGACCACCACCAGCAACTCGATCAGGGTGAATCCTCGACGATTCTTGCTCAGACTTCTCTTCATGCTTCTCTTGCCCGCTGGAATGGAGATTGACGACCGGCTCACACAGGAGGCGGCTTGTATCGAGAGAATTTCATTAATGCAATTAATAATTTTGAGTAATCGAAATAAAAGTTGATCGAAATCAAAACTTAGCGATGCCAAGATCGTCGGTGGAGTCCTGAAAGTCGATATATCCCATTTAGTACAGGTTGTTTATGAGCAAGACGAGGGCCACGGCCGCACTCAATGACGCGACCTCGATGTTGCGTTGGCGCCACTTCCTGGCTCGTTCCCGCCGTTCGCCGGTCAGCAGCTCGAAAAGAAATCACCCCCACGGCCCATAAGTCTGTGCGGCGATCGACGCGTGGCTGTCTTGCCATTGCTCCGGCGACATGTACTCGCTGGCGATGTACGGCCGGCCGGCCACCTCGCCCACTTCATCGGTGCCGACAATGTGTCGATGCTGGAGCTGCGCGGCCGATCTCGCTTCACGAGTAAACCGTTCGGCCAACTCTGTCAGCAACCGCCGCTGATGCGGACGCTTGATCGCCACGTCTCGGTCCAACTGCGGATCGTACGCCCAAAAGACTTCGCCACAGGCTCCGCCCCCAGCCGCTTGAGCAGTTGGAAACGCCCGAACGCAACGATCATCGGCGGACGCTGCGGCGCAGCAGGGCGTGGCCGCCGACCCCGGCGTCGGCTCGCCCGTCGCATCGTGAGCGTGATACAGCCGCGTCTTTTGCAGGGCGTTGGGATCGTCTGCCGGTTGCGTCTCGGTCAATATCGCAGCCAGCGAAGTTGCCAACTGATGCAATGTGAGAATATGAAGTCCACGCGGACCAAGTCCCCTTAGATGACAGATGACGTCGAACTGTGATCGGGCCGAAGGAGCACGCAATGAATTCACGGATGTTTTGCCTCGTAGCAATCTGCTGTCTCACAACAACGATTGCGACTGCGGAGGAACGCAATCAAGACGAAGTGGCCGCACGCAACTGGCCGCAATGGCGCGGGCCGTTGGGGACGGGCGTCGGACCGAACGCCGATCCGCCGATCGAGTGGAGCGAAACAAAAAACGTTCGCTGGAAAGTGGCGTTACCGGGCAAAGGACAATCGACGCCGATTGTGTGGGGCGATCGGATCTTTCTCACGACGGCGGTGCCATACGGTGAGGCGCTGCCTCCGAAACACAGCACGGCTCCGGGAACGCATGACGGCGTGCCGGTGACTCAGCGGCATGAGTTCGTTGTCTTGGCGATCAATCGCCGCGACGGAAAGATTGTTTGGCAGAAGACGGTCAACAAGAAACTTCCGCATGAGGGAGGGCATTACACCGGCAGCCTGGCGTCGAACTCGGCGGTCACTGACGGGGAGCACGTTTTCGCCTTCTTTGGTTCGCACGGGTTGTATTGCCTCGACTTGAATGGCGAGGTGAAGTGGCAGAAACAATTCGGCGAGATGCAGACCAAGCACGGACATGGCGAGAGCATTTCGCCCGCACTCTACGGCGACACGCTGGTCATTAACTGGGATCACGATGGACCATGCTTTGTCGTTGCGTTCGACAAACGAACCGGCCGGCAACTTTGGAAAGTGGACCGCGACGAAGACACCTCGTGGTCCTCGCCGATCATCATCGAGCACGACGACAAGCCGTTACTCATCGTCGCGGGGACGAATCGCGTGCGCGGCTACGACCTGGCGACCGGCCGAGTGATCTGGGAATGCGGCGGCCTCTCCTCGAATGTCGTCGCCACGCCGGTCGCTGCCGACGGCATGTTGTTCGCCGGCAGCAGCTACGAGAAACGGTCGTTGCTGGCGATCCGCCTCGATCGCGCCAAGGGGGACATCACCGGCTCCGACCGCGTCGCTTGGAGCCGTTCTCGCGGAACTCCGTATGTGCCGTCGCCGCTGTTGTACGGCGACTCGCTGTACTTCCTCACGCACTATCAAGGCATCCTCTCGCGAGTGGACGCGAAGAGCGGTGTCGACCAACCGGGAGCGATTCGGTTGAGCGGCATCGGCAACGTCTATGCCTCGCCGGTCGCGGCGGGACGCCGCGTGTATGTCACCGACCTCGACGGCAACACGATCGTCCTGAGCCACGAAGACAAACCGCGCGTCCTAGCTTTGAATCAGCTTAACGACGTCTTCGCCGCCTCCGCCGCGATCGTCGGCCGCGAATTGTTCCTGCGCGGCGAGCGACATCTTTACTGCATCGCAGAACCGATAGGGGTAGGAACGACTGATTGAGTTCAGTCGCCCCTCCCTCCGAACCGGACGGGCGGGTTTCCCGCATCCGGCTCTCCGGTTGATGGTCTTACCTGCGAGAGGATTGAACGGCCAGAGCATGGGCGGTCGTCAG
>SYJG01000020.1 GCA_005798445.1 Planctomyces sp. | reverse complement strand
GTACGCTCGCGCGTTCAACCTGCTGACCTCCCCCGAAGCCAAGCAGGCGTTCGACCTCACTCAAGAGAACGCCAAGCTGCAAGACCGCTACGGCCGCAACACGCTCGGCCAGAGCTGCCTGATGGCTCGGCGATTGATCGAGCGCGGTGCTCGCTACATCACGATCAACCACTTCGACACGGTCTTCAATCTCTCGTGCTGGGACATGCACGCCGACGGCGGCGGCTTGAACAACACCTATCTCGATTACGAACGAATGCTCTGCCCGCAATTCGACTGGGCCTTCACCGCGCTGATCGAAGATCTCGGCTATCGCGGGATGTTGAACGACACCGTCGTCTGCGTACTGAGCGAATTCGGCCGCACCCCCGGCATCAACCCCCGCGGCGGCCGAGACCATCACCCTGGCGTCTGGACGAACTTCATGGCCGGCGGCCCGATCAAGGGAGGCCAAGTCATCGGCTCCTCGGACAAGCAGGGAGCACGCCCGCAAAACAACCCGATTGAGCCACCCCAAATCCTCGCCTCGATCTACCACGCAATGGGCATCGACCTCGAAACGACGATGATGCCCGGCCCCGGCAACCGCCCGATCCGCTTGGTCGAAGCGGAACCGATCGACCAGTTGTTCGGGTAAGTCTTCAGCGAGAAAGAGTTCATGCCCTCCAAGTCGTTTGTCCTCCTGCCTCGCAAGTTGCCGACGTCGCTGAGGCCGTACTTTTGGGATGTGCGGTTTGAGCAGCTCGATGGGCGGCGCGATGGAGACTTCGTGGCGGCTCGGGTACTGGAGTCGGGAAGTTGGCAGAGCATTCTTTGGCTTTGCCGAGCGGCGGGAGATGACGCCTTGCAGCAACTCGTGCGACACCGTTGTGGTCGCGGTTTGTCGCGCGGGCAGCTTCGGTTTTGGCAGATTCGTTGGGGATTACCGAAGCGGCTGGTGGATGGATGGCTCGCGAGAGAACCGCATCGCTTCGACAAGTCTCCGCAGCGAGCGGCCTCATGAGAGAGTGGCATTGCGATGTTCTGGGTTTGAGGCAACAGCGAGTGCTCCGCGAATTGGGGCCGATGTTGTGCGGTCAGGGAGCGTATCTCGCAGGTGGAACGGCGATCGCATTGCACTTGGGGCATCGAGTTTCCGTCGATCTGGACTTTTTCCAGAACAGTACGCTTGGCGATCCCCATGAGTTGGTCGAGCAAATCAAGCAGGCCGGCGTTCCATTTCAGAGTCGGCAACTCACCGACAAGGCGATTCACGGCACGGCGCGACAAGTGAAGGTCACGTTGATGTGGTATGCCTACCTGCGCATTCGCCGAGTTCGCCGCTGCTCCGAACTGAACTGTGATGTCGCCGCTCTGGACGATCTAGCCGCGATGAAGCTGGCCGCCGTTTGCCAGCGCAGCTCGAAGAAGGATTTCGTGGATGTGTGGGCGTTGCTCAACTCCGGGCGATCGCTGCGATCGATGTTGACGGCCTACCAACGGACGTTCGACGTCGCCGACGTGGCTCACGTCTTGTATCGTCTCGCCGACTTCGATGAAGTAGATCGCCAAGCCATGCCACGCATGCGCTGGAAGACGAGTTGGAAACAGATGAAAGACGATTTGAGCCGATCGCTCAAGTCCCTGCGAACGTAGATTCGGAACATTGAGCATGACGACATGGCGACCACGGCTCCTGACTACCGTTTTTCCGAGTCTAATTGACCGGGGCTTGGTCTTACTCCGAAGGAGTTGCGTCTCACAGCCCAGGGTTGTTCGCGCAGCGAGCTACCCTGGGTTGCGAAACCAAATCGTGCATGTACCCCGAAGGGGTTCCGTCATAGGACGTCTTCGCCTGACACAACCCTTTCAGGGTAGGGCCGCGAGGATTTCCTCATCCCAGGGTAGCCCGCGTTCGCGGGCAACCCTGGGCTATGTGACGCAATCCCTTCGGGATAAACGCAGAGGCTCACAAAGACTCTGGATCTTCTGGACCGTATTCGCATTCGTTGTGTCGTCGATGTCGTCCATCGCGGAGGCTCGTCCGCCGGAGATTCGAAACGTCAATGTGCGCGGGTTTCAGATCGGCCAACCGACGGTTGTGACGATTGATGGAGTTGATTTGCTGCCGGCTCCGAAGTTGTGGCTCAATGCGAACGCTGTCCAGTCCGCGATTGATGACAAGCAGAGCAACGCGAATCGCCTCGTGCTGACGGCGACGTTGCCGAATGAAACTGCTCCCGGAGTCGCTCAACTGCGATTGGCGACGAACGACGGTGTCTCGAACAGCGTGACGGTCGCGCTTGATCGGCTGCCGCAGTTGCCGATCTCGGAGACGATCGCTGCGTTGCCGGCCAGCTTGCATGGGTCGGTGCCGGGGAGCGGGGTCTCGAAGACGTCGTTCACGGGCAAGGCGGGTGAGGACGTGTTGATTGAGGTCGAAGCCAAACGGCTCGGCAGCAAGCTGCGGCCGGTGGTGCATCTTTATGACGCTCAGCGAACTCAAGTCGCCTGGGCGATGCCGTCGCGGACGTTGGCGGGAGATTGCCGCATCGCAACCAAGTTGCCGCGTGAGGGGCAGTACACGATTGAGATTCATGACCTGCAATATGCTCCGCCGGGAGTCAGCTTCTTTCGGCTGAAGGTTGGGCAGTGGCAGTTCGCCGATCTCGCATTTCCGCCGGCGGTGACGCGCGGACAGGAGGTCGCGCTGGAGTTACTCGGTGCGGGGGGC
This sequence comes from Planctomyces sp., assembly GCA_005798445.1. Classification (GTDB taxonomy): domain Bacteria; phylum Planctomycetota; class Planctomycetia; order Planctomycetales; family Planctomycetaceae; genus SXKJ01. The sequence goes on along the minus strand of SYJG01000020.1, from coordinate 16,812 downwards.
AATGGAAAATTGCCGTTCAAAGCGCCGATGGATGGTGATGTGATTCCGACTCCGTTTGCGAATCCGCAATTGGCGAGCGGATCGCCGCCAAGCGTGTTGCTCAGTTCGATGACCGAGTTGATTGAGTCCACCGTGGCGGCGGGCGGCTCGCCTGCCGCTTCTCAAGCCAGCAGCACAGGCGAGCCGCCTGTGCCTACGATGCCGGTCGCCATCAGTGGGCGGCTCGATGCGCCGGGGCAACTCGATCAGTACAAGTTCGCCGTCATGCCCGGAGCGAAGCTGACGTTTGACGTCTTTGCCGAACGGCTTGGTTCACGCATCGACGCGGCATTGGAGATTCGGAACAAGGATGGCGGAGTGCTCGCCAGTAACGATGACGGGCCGACGTCGATTGATCCGCGATTGGAGTTCACCGTCCCGGCCGGGCTCGACACGCTGGTTGTCGCGCTGCGTGACTCGCTGGAGATTGCCAACGATCAGGCGATCTATCGGCTCGTCGTGACCAATACTGACAAGCCGACGCCTGAAGTGACTGTCACCGCGAAATCGGAAGTCGCCAACATCGCGGCGGGCGAGTCGCAAATCTTTGAGGTGAATGTTGCCCGACGCGGCTACGACGGCCCGTTGCAATTGTCGCTGGGCCAACTGCCACCGGGAGTCATGGTGGCGGGAACTGAAATTCCAGCGGGAGCGAGCGGCACGTTGTTGATGCTGACGGGAGTTTCGGCCGGTGCAGGCGATACGATTCTTCAACTCGTCACGTCTCTGTCCGTGAAATCCGCCGACGGTTCCATCGCTGCCCGAGTCCGCACCGATTTGCCTCTCGATGACCGCACGCCCGTTTGGTTGCGCGAGCAGTTCGCGATCGCGACGACTCCGAAATCGGTGACGCCGTTTCAAGTCGCCTGGGCCGACGCTCAGCCGATGACGCAACTGGTGTTGATGAGCAAGCCGGCGATCCCGGTGAAGTTTGTGCGTCCGTCGGGAATGCTGGGGCCGTTGCGGCTGACGTTCACCACGTCGCAGCTTGAACCGCGAGTCAACAACCAACCGAACCTCGTGCTCGCGCTGCGTCCCGAACGAGTCGTCGAAGTCCCCGTCGATCCGCCCGTCGCTGCTGCGATCAATGCGCTGAAGGTTCTCGAAACTCCATTGGCGGAAGCGATCAAACAAGCGGCCGCTGCTCAGGGTGATGCCAAGGTCGCGGCTGATGCGAAGGTCGCCGATCTCACGACCAAGAAGGCCGCTGCCGAAGCTGCCGTGCGTGACGCCGAAGCAAAGGCCGCGTCGGCCAGCGAGCTCGCGCTGGTGATTCCGTCGGTCCTGCCAGAAAGCTCTTGCGACGTCGCGATCAAAGCCGAGCTGCTCAATCCCGAACGAAACGTCGTGTTGCGAACGGCGTACTCGACGGTGCGTCGATTGCCGGTCCTCAACCCGATCGCGGTAAAGCTGAGCGGCCCAACAACGATCGAACAAACGCTCGATCCCAAAACGGGAGCGGTCGTGAAGTTGACCGGCAAGATCGAACGGCTCGCTGGATTCAAAGGGGATGTGAATCTGACACTCACTGGCCAACCCGGCGGAGTCGCGATCACGAACGCCGCCGTCAAAGCGGATCAAACGGACTTCGCCCTCGAACTGCGATTCCCAGTTAATTTCATGGCCGGAGAAGTCAAAGGGATCAAACTGATCGCCACCGGGCCGGCCGATCCGCTGACTGGCAATCAGCCGATCAAGACTGAGGTCGAACTGATCGTGAAATTGCTGGCCGGATCATAGATCCAGACGCGTATGGCGGGCCTTTTTGCTTCAACAGATTCATTCTCCGAATGGTGAGATTCCAGATTGTGGCGAAGCAGTTCAGGCAAAAGACAGCGTCCGATCGGAGCTCACGCGAGTTCTGCAACAGCCAGTGTGAAACTTCACTCACGAAAACACAGCAAGCCGAGTTGAGGTGCTTCAGGAGTAGGTTCGCAGGTAACCGCGCACGCTGACTTTCTTGCGAGTGCTGTCGGAACTCATGTAGCGGACGGTGCCGAAGATGGGACGCTCTGGTCCCCAGGCTCGGTCGTAACGGCCGAGGGTCCAGAAGATACCGGAGTACGAGTTCGGGTTGCGGCCGTCGAGCGCGTACTTGTTGTTGAGTTCGATCATCGTGGCCAGCGCGTCGCGCGGCGTGGCCGACCATTCGAGAATCTTCTTGCCCCACAGCATTCGCAGGTAGTTGTGCATGCGCCCTTCGCGAACGAGTTGCGTTTGAGCGGCGTTCCAGAGCGGGTCGTGAGTCGCCGCTGTCGCAAAATCTTCGAGCGAATAGACGTGCTCGCGCGGATCGCTCTCGTGTTTGGCGAGCGTCGCTTGTGCCCAATCGGGTAGCGACTCGAATTGATCGAAATCGTCACGGTGCGACGACATGTTGTAGCCCAGCTCGCGCCACGTCACGAATTCATCCAGCCACGCTTCGGCCCCCGGACTGACGCCCCACCAACCTTCGCGCTTGCCGCCGGTCTTCTCGCCCAGCGACGCGGGTGACCACTCTTCCTGCGTCATCAATCCCTGAAACAGCTCATGCGGTGAGATTTGCCCGAAGTGCAGATACGGCGACAGACCGCTCCGATTGTCGGCATCCGGGTCATTCGCCCCGGCGGCATAGTGCGGCAGGCTGCGGTTCAGGAACCGAGCCAGCTTCTCACACGCGGCCGTTGTGCCGCCGCGAGTCTCGACAACTCCGACCGAATGGTCGATCGGCAAAGCCCCGAGCATCGCCGCATAGCCGCTCAATAATTTCGGTGCGGCGACCGGCCACCGCTGTGTGATGTCGCTCGGCACTCCTTTCAACGACGGTAGCTTCAAGCCTTTCAGCGGATCGGACTGCGGAAATTCGACCAGATGCGGCGGCAATTGCTTTTGCAGGAAGGCTCGAAACGAAAACGCCGTCGTGAAGACTCGGTCGGTCGCTCGCAGCGGCAGCAAGCCGTTCGAGTCCACCACTTCCAACCGCACCGCCAAGCGACTCGCCGCCGCTTCGACCATGCGAGGCAAGAAGAACGACGGAAAATCATCCGTCACGACCACACACGCCCGCGAGGCCAACGCTTCGAGCAACCCCTTGCCCACGTCGGCTCGCGGTTCGACATACGGGTAATAGACGACTCCTGGATTCTTCAGCCCGGCAACTCGCACCGCATTCTCCGCCATCCCGTCGATCACGAAACGGTGTATCCGGTCGCTCGCCCACCGATAGCCGATTCGCAATGGCTCGAAGATCACCAGCGGCTTTCGCAACTCAACGGCCAATTCGACCGCGCGTTGCAGACTGAAACTCGACGACAGTCGCCGAAACACGATCATCCAATACAGGACGAACTCGCCATCACCTCGGATCGGCGCGGTGTTGCAACTCTGAATGCGGATCTTTGGCACGCGTTCATTGTTCATCAGGAATTCAATCTCCAGAGAGTGAAGTTCAAGATGACGGCAAACGATGTCCAAGCCAGATACGGTGCCAGCAACAACGCGGCGGCGACGGATTTCTCTCGAAAGGCGAGGCAGGTGGCTGCGATGGAGAGCCACAGTGCGATGATCTCGGCGAAGGCGAGGCCGGGGCGGTGCAGGCCGAAGAACAGGAACGACCACGTCACGTTCAGCGTGAGTTGAATGCCGAACCAAGTCAACGCCGGTCGAGCGGCACGCCAGCCGTGACTTCGCCACACAAGCCAAGCGGAGACGGCCATCATGAAAAACAACACGGACCAGACGGGTCCGAAGAGCCAGTCAGGAGGATTCCAGCTCGGCTTTGCCAATGTTTGATACCAGCCGCCGACGGACGTTGCCGTTGCGGCTGCCCCCAAGCCAGCCGATGCGAAGCAGATCGCGATGAAGCCGATCAGCCACGCCACTTGTTTCAACGCTGAAGGCCGCCACGCTGCCGCGGGTTCAGCGGACTCGCGAGCGGTCGTTGCGATGCCGTGCAACATGCCGCCGAAGACGAACTCGTGCAGCGGATAGATCGTGTACCAGTAGGCCAAGCCGGTCAGGCCGACCGGATCGAAGATGGCAGTCTGTCGAATTCGCGAGCCGCTCGTTGTCGGCTCGACTTCAAATTCGAGCCACGCTCGGCCGGGGAGTTTCATTTCGGCGAACAGTCGCAGGCGGCGATTCGGCTCCAGCGATTCGACTCGCCAGCAATCGACCGGATCTCCGACTCGCAGTTCGATGGCGTCTCGCCGTCCACGTCGCAAACCAATTCCACCGACCAGCAAGTCGAGCCAGCCGCGTAGTCGCCACATCCAATTTCCGTAGTACCAGCCGGTCTGCCCGCCAATCCGTTGAATCGGAGCGAACGCCGCTTCGACCGGAGCGGTGACTTCGACTTCGCGCGAATCAACCAGCCGCGTTCCGAATCGGATTCCACCCCAACGTTTGGGATGCCCCGATGAACTGAGCGCGTCGGACCAGCGAGTGGCCGTCAGTTCGTGATCCTCGTTGACGAGCGCTCTCGCGATGGCCTCACGGACGCCGCGCGGGCGAATCGAGAACAGATCGCGGGCGTGTGAGTTCGTGACGACGGTCGGATTCCGCAGGCTGTCCACCAGCTTGCGGCCGATGCGGGCGTAAACCGGAGTCACCAGACCCAGCCACAAGCTCGACAATCGCGGCGAGAGAAACGGGACCGAAATCATCCAGCGTTTCAGACCGCGCTGCCGAGCGTACTCTTGCATGATGTCGCCGTAGGAGACTTGATCGGGGCCGCCGATCTCAAAGATGTCGCTGGGGCCGTCAGGCAAGTCGATCGCCGCCAACGGGTAGCTCAACAGATCTTCAATCGCGATCGGCTGCGACGGCGTCGAGACCCACTTCGGGCAGAGCATCACCGGCAGCTTCTGGACGAGTGCTCGAATCAACTCGAACGACAGACTGCCGGAACCAATCACGATCGACGCCCGGAACTCGATGACCTGGGCGCCGGACTCGCGCAGCACGGCTCCCACTTCTTGCCGACTGCGCAAATGCTTGGACAGCGACTGCTGATCGTCCCCCAAGCCGCCGAGATAAACGATGCGACGCACTCCATTCCGTTTGGCGGCTTCGGCAAAGTTGCGAGCGGCGAGGCGATCTTCGTCCTCGAAATCTTTGCCCGCGCCCATCGAATGCACGAGATAGAACGCTGTTTCGATCCCCGCGAAAGCCGAGTCCAGCGTCTCGATTTGCAGAACATCCCCGGCGACGACTTCAGTTTCAGGACCAACTCGTGACCTCAAGAATTCCGGCCGCCGAGCCAGACAACGGACTTGATGCCCACCCTGCTCAAGCAGAGGAATCAGCCGCCCGCCGACGTAACCCGTGCCACCAGTGACCAGAATTCGCGAAGCAACAGACATATTGAAACCTAAAAGACAATGAGCCGGAACGCGCTAGCGTTCGGTTCGAGCGTCTGTCGGCATTCCGAACCGGGGGCTATCGCCCTGCGGCTGATTGACGACGAACGATCGGCACATCCAATGCGAAAAACACCTGAGCCGAACTGCGGCTCAGGCGTCCTCGCGGAGTCGGCTGAAACTCCGAGAGTCCCAGCACAGGGCATCACACTCGATCGCCATTACGGACGACAAGTCGGCTGAGCCACCGAGTACGTCACTCGACCGGTTGACGGGCAGACGTGAGTGACATACTGAGCCTTTACCGGAGCCACATGCGATGTCTTGGTGGTCGCCGCCGGAGGCAGCATCACGCTGTCGATCACATGGATAACTCCGTTGGCCGCGTCGATGTCCGTCGCGACGAGTCCCGCACCGTTGATGGTTGCCGCACCGTTCTTCATCGCGGCGGTCAACATGCCTCCTTGAACCGTCTTCAACTCCTTCTTGCTGAGCACGTCGTTTGAGAACACGCGACCGGCGACAACATGGAACTTCAGGATCGTTGCCAACTTCTCTTTGTTCTCTGGCTTGAGCAGAGTCTCGACCGTTCCGGCCGGCAGCTTCGCAAACGCTTCGTCCGTCGGAGCGAACACGGTCAGCGGCTTGTCACCAGCCAGCACGTCAACCAATCCGGCGGCCTTCGCGGCGGCCAGCAGCGTCTTGAACGTTCCCGCCTTGTCAGCCGTCGCTGGGATGTTGTCGCCAGACGGCAGGAGCACTTGATCGACGACGTGAATGATCCCGTTCGAGCAATGAATGTCGGCTTTCACGACCGTCGCTTGATCGACCTGGACATTGCCTTCTTCAACCTTGATGTTGACTCGCTGACCATTCACCGTCGCTGCCGCATTTAGCTTCACGACCTGAGCCGCCGCCACCTTGCCGGCCACGACGTGATATGTCAGCACCGAGACAAGCTGAGCTTTGTTCTCCGGCTTCAACAACGTCTCGACCGTTCCGGCGGGAAGCTTCGCGAACGCTTCGTCGGTCGGAGCAAAGACCGTGAACGGTCCCTTGCCTTGCAGAGTTTCCACCAGTCCTCCCGCCTTCAAGGCCGCCGCCAGCGTCTTGAACGAACCGGCCTCGACCGCCGTCGTCACGATGTCCTTCTCAGCGGCATTCGCGTTCGAGACCGATCCTTGGACAACACCCATTGCGGCCATCGCCGCCACACTCAAGAAAAACCTTCGACTCAACATCACACACTCTCCTTGCTGGGGTTTTTGATTTGCGAACGCCAATTCGACAGAATTCGCTAATTCGTAAATCGTTCAATTCGTTCACTCCAACCAAACCGGAAAGAGTCCGGCGTCTTAACTCACATTTTTAAGAATTCTCGAAAGACCGCATTCAGCGAATCGCGGGGCGTTCGCTCGCGGTTCTCTGAATGTCCAAGGGCTATCGCGACCCGGCGAACGCTCGCCGCATGGCCGAGCCGTTCCCTGCCGTGCTCGGCACCGATTCCAACAGCCGATTCACCGTCTGCTCGCGATAGTCGAAGATCGCCTTCAAGTCGCGTCGCACCATCAATCGATGCATCGCTCGACCAATCCAGCCGAGCGGCAGACGGTAATTCACTTCGTCGATCATGCGCGTTGAGTCACCGACCGCTTCAAAAGTGTGTCGGTGATGCCACAGCACATACGGGCCGCGCAACTGGACATCGACGAATTCAAACGGCGGGTTCCAGACCGTGATGGCTGTCGTCCAGTTGATCGGCAAGCCGTGAACTCGCAACGCGTATTGAATGATCGTGCCGACTCGCATGTCGATGTCACCGGGCGTGAGGATTTCAAAGCGCAGCAACGGTGGCGTCAGCGTTTCGAGATTTCGTGCGTCGGCGAAGAAAGCGAAGACTTCGTCGAGCGGTCGGTCAATCGTTTGCTCACGGATCAGTCGATAGGTGTTCATGGCGTTGCTCAATTCGGCGACCACTTTTCGCAATTCGGGACTGCGCGGATATGGCCCAGCAAGTTGAAAAGCGTCACTATTGCTTTCAGATGTTGGCACGAGCCTTCAACACACCCAGTAGATTTCGCTCGATGTTTGCTGAGATTTCATCGAGAGGCAGGTGACTAAGGTTGGCTGCGGAAAACGGATTTTGTAACTCGATGCCGATTTGATCCAGCGAGATCAACGGATACGCAACCAGCATTGTGATCATCGGAACCAGCCAATCGTTACTGGTACGGTGCAGCAATGCAAATGGCAGGGTCAGCAGAAACAGAACGATGAAACGCCGAATCTTGATCGAATACACCAGGGGCAACGGCGTCTTGAGGATGCGTTCGCACGCACCAATGTGGTCGATCAATAAGGCCCTTTCTCTGTCCACCTGAATGAAAGATAAACGGTCCATGTTGGATTGGTCACAGGCTTCGCGCAAGAGGAGACCGAGCTTCAGGGCGACAAAACTTGGCGAATGGTTGGCTGACGCGATTTGGTCGGCATCCTTCTGGCCAATCAGGGCAACGACCTCTGGTGCGATTGGCTCGCCACGCAAGTTGTTCCGAGTGACGTGAGAAAATACCGCAGTCCAACGGACGATGTTTTCCCGCCACTCCGTATTCGCTGGGCCATACGCCAAGGCACTGATAACAAGGTTGCGGGACTGGTTGACGATGCCTCCCCATAGCTTCCTGGCTTCCCACCACCGGTCGTAGCCCGCGTTGGTTCGCAGAACGAGAAGCAACCCCAAGGCGGCACCTGCAATCTCGAACGGTGCAACCTCCAGTGCAATCGGCACTTGAAACGCCTGCTCGATCCACCACGCCAGTCCGCAAATAGCAGAGGCGATCAACCCGAATGTCAGGACAAAGGGGATCACATGCGGCGTAACCGAACCGTGCAGTGCGAATGCCTCACGCCAAAAACCTTGGCGGATTGGGGGACTCATGCTACCTCTCCTGTCGTTTATTCCGATCATATTCAAATTGTCATGGCTGTCCGACGACGTATGGGCGTTTCACTCGGCGGATACTGATATTCGGCGATAGCGACGAACTGACCAGTCGTGGAATCGAAGGCAAAGACTTCACCTGTTTCAAGCTTGTAGACCCAGCCGTGCAGATGCAGATCACCTCGCACCAAGCGCGAGGCAACCGCCGGAAGCGTTTTCAGGTTCTCCAGTTGGACCAGCACATTCTCTTCGATCGTCGCGGTGACCAATCGATCTCCGTCGAGATGACCATAGTTGTCTTTGACAATGCGTCGAGCCGTCTCGGCGTGCGACAGCCACGACGAAACAGCGGGGAGCGAAGCGACCAATTCGGGCTTCAACAACCCGTGCATCGCTCCGCAATGAGAGTGGCCGCAAATGATGATGTCTTTGACACCCAGGGCCGAGACGGCGAACTCGATCGTGGCGGCCTCGCCACCGCTCACGGTGCCATGTGCGGGAACGATGTTCCCCGCGTTGCGAAGGATGAACAGATCCCCCGGCTTCGATCGGGTCAGCAAATTGGGATCGATGCGGGAATCCGAGCAAGTGATGAACAGTGTCTCCGGATTCTGTCCCTTGGCCAGTTCCTCAAACAATCCCTGAAGCGGGCGAAAGTCCTGACTTCGGAAGTTGTGAATGCCTTGGATCAATTTCTGCATAATTCGGACCTTTCTTCTAGAATTGGGAGCGCCATTGCTCATGGAGTCGCTCATTACTGTAACGGCAGCTTGGGATTCAAGACGGCTCGCGGTGTCAAGGTTTGGCGATCTCCGCCGCTCGTGCTCGCTTCCGGACTGGAATCTCGATTTCAAAAAACCGTTGTGACTTCCAGACGAACGGGCTGTTGTAGCCCATCACGCGAACCTTGCCGTCGCGTTCGTATTCGGAAGCATTCTGAGAGAGCCAGGATTCCAACACCTCGATGTAGGTGGAAGCATTCGGATCGAAATCCCCCGTGAGACCGATGGCAACCGTGGACTTCGCGGGAATGTCTTCCACGATCACGCCTTTGCCCGCGTCCCCAAGCTTGCCCCAATCCGGCGCGCCGTAGAGGAACGCCATGTCGATCTGTTGGAACTTCTGATCGGCTTCGTCGTAGCGCATTTCGACGGGCGCGGTCATTTCGATCTTGTTGGACTTGATGTGATTGAACAACGTGAAGAACGCGTTGTCTTTTTTGGATGGCGCGCGGGCAAGGCGGTAGGACGGATAGTGCTTTAGCTGAATCTCGCCGAGTGCGCACGGCTCGGGAAACCCCTTGGGCAAGTCCGACTCTTTCTTGATGCGGAAGTTCAAAATCGTGGCCGACTCGGACAAGGCCGTTTGCAGCGATTTGACCTGCTTGCTGGCGTTAGATTCCGGTTGATCCAGAACCGTTTGCAGCTTTGTCGAAATCAGCAAATTGTTCGGGCGAGCCTGCATCACGGCCTTCGCGGCAGCTTGGAACGTGGCCAGTCGATCGTCCGTCGCTTGCGGTTTGGCATCGGCCAAAGCCCTGTCGATCAGCGCTACCGTGTCCGCCCCGGCCTTCGCTGGTTCTTCGGCTCGAAGAAGGCGGGCGGAAGCGATCATCATCGCAGTTGTTAGCGCCACACTCAGAGTAAGTTTCATGACGAAGGTCTCGCTCGTACTCAGATTCCAAAAAGTGGTCATTGTCTTCCTTCGTAACAGTGATTCGTTGGTGCTCGGCAAGTGTCAGCTCAGCTCGATTGCACGATTTGACCGTTTTTATATCAAAAACACAACAGCGATCTTGCAGTTTTTCTAATTCAAAAGGACTCGAATGCACGTTTTACTCGACCACACACAAGCGCAACGAGATTGTGGGAATTTTGGAAACAGGACGTTATGGACGTTTTGTTGTTGCAGTCCGAGAGTGATTGCGGTACTGTCTGACGACGTTCAATGTTTCCTTCCCTGACCGACCAAGCCAAGACAATGCGATGCAACAGCTTCTCTCACCCAAACAAGTTGCCGAAGCGATTGGGGCGAGCGAATCGTCGCTCAAGCGGTGGTGCGATCAGGGGCTGATCCAAACGGTGAAGACGGCAGGAGGACATCGGCGCATCCCGGTTCAGGAAGCGCTGCGATTCGCTCGTGACCAAAATCATGCCGTCGTCGAACCACGCATTCTGTCAATGCCGGCCAGCGAAGACCGGAAGGCTCGGCGCGTTGAAGGTTGTGCCGAGCGACTCGTCGAGGCATTACTGACCGACAACGACGCGGCGGCTCATGCGATCGTGTTCGATTTGTTTCTGGCGGGTCAGCCAGTGAGCCTGATCTTTGACGAAGTGATCGCCGTCGCCTTTCGCACGATCGGCGAGAAATGGGAGTGCCACGAAGCGGACGTCTATCAAGAGCGCTGTTCGTGCCAGATCGCGCTGCGAGTGTTGCACGAGTTGCGGTCCAAACAGGTCTCGCCGGAACGCGAATTGGTCGCGCTTGGAGCAACGATCGAGGGGGACCAATACTCGCTCCCGATCACGATGTCGGAGATGGTGTTGCGATCCGTCGGTTGGGACGCTCGATCGCTCGGTTCGTCGATTCCCTTCGATTCGATGATCAACGCCGTCAAGCGGCATGAACCGGGATTGTTCTGGCTGAGCGTTTCGTTCATTCCCGACGAGGCCAAGTTCATCACCGGATTCAATCGGTTGTTTGAAGCGGCGTCGAAACTCAACACCGCCATCGTGGTGGGAGGCCGAGCACTGACATCCGAGATTAGAACGAAGCTCCGCTATTCGGCCTTCTGCGACACGATGCGACATCTGGAAGAGTTCGCGAAGACGTTGCGACGGCAAGCGGAAGCCGTTCCGAAGAAAGCCCGCAAACCACGTAAGAATGCGTAACCGGAATGTCGGTCGCGGAGCGACCGACCTACGTAGCTCAGTCGCTCCGCGACTGAGATTCCCGACACGACGACAAAGAAGAAATTCCGCATGAACGTTTCAAGAAGTCTGACTGCAATCGTGATGGCCTTTGGGATCATTTCGGGGTCGGCATCCGCTGCCGATCTCGGAGTGTCGTGGCCGCAGTGGCGTGGGCCGTCGCGGGACGGGCAGGTACCGATGCGTCCGGCTTGGCCCGATCAAGTCGATGAAAAAACGCTCGTACAAAAATGGAGAGCGGAGTTGGGGCCGAGCTACTCCGGACCGATCGTGGCGGCGGATCGGGTGTTTGTGACGGAGACTCGCGGCAAGAAGACGGAGGTCGTGCAGGCGTTGTCGCGAGCGGATGGCAAGGTGCTGTGGACCGCCGAATGGCCGGGGGCGATGTCGGTTCCGTTTTTCGCTTGGGAGAATGGTGAGTGGATTCGTGCCACACCGGCCTTTGATGGCGAGTCCTTGTTCGTCGCTGGCATGCGCGACGTCTTGGTCTGTCTCGATGCGGCGAATGGCAAGGAACGTTGGCGAGTCGATTTCGTGGAGCGATTCAAGTCGCCGTTGCCGACGTTTGGATTCGTATCGTCGCCGCTCGTCGATGGCGAGCACGTTTACGTTCAAGCCGGGGCCTCGTTCGTGAAGCTCAACAAACGAAACGGCGAGACCGTTTGGCGGTCATTGCAAGATAGTGGCGGCATGAACGGCAGCGCGTTCTCGTCCCCGTTCAAAGCGACGATTGCCGGACAGACACAGTTTCTGGTGCAGACTCGCGAACGGTTGGCGGGCGTTGATGAAGAATCCGGCAAAGAGCTTTGGTCGCAGAAGATCGAAGCGTTTCGGGGCATGAACATTCTGACGCCGGTCGTCGTTGGCGACGCGATCTTTACGAGCACCTACGGCGGCAAGTCGTGGCTGTTCGATGTCACCCGCAGTGGCGATGTGACGGCGAATGACAAACAACTCTCCGTGACCGAGCGTTGGCAGAACAAGACGCAAGGCTACATGTCCACGCCGGTCGTCATCGACGGCCACGTTTACACGCATCTGAAAAACCAGCGTTTCGCGTGCGTTGAACTCGCAACCGGCAAGGAACGTTGGACGACTCCGCCGTTCGGCAAGTACTGGAGCCTCGTCGCTCAAGGCCGCAAGATTCTGGCCCTCGACGAACGAGGCGACCTGCTGTTGATCAACGCAACCCCGGAGAAGTTCGATTTGCTCGGCCAACGTCACGTCAGCGATTCGCCCACTTGGGCACACATTGCCGTCTGCGGCGACGAAGTTTTCGTTCGAGATCTCAAAGGGCTGACCGTGCATCGTTGGGGCAGCGTGACCGATGCAGGAGTCCCCGCGAAATGAAGATCGCAATTATCGGGGCGGGGATTTCCGGGCTGACGGCGGCGTTTCGGTTGTGTCGGTGGCACGACGTGACACTGTTCGAGGCCAACGATTATCTCGGCGGGCACACGAATACGGTTGAGGTTGAAGTGGACGGCGAGCGGCACGCGATTGACACGGGGTTCATCGTCTTCAACGATTGGACGTATCCGAATTTCATCGCCTTGCTGGACGAGTTGGGAGTTGCTTCGCGGCCGACGTCGATGAGCTTCAGCGTGCGGTGCGATGCGGCGAATCTCGAATACAATGGATCGTCGCTGAACGGGCTGTTCGCTCAACGGCGGAACCTATTGCGGCCGAGCTTTTATCGGATGCTCGCAGACATCATGCGGTTCAATCGGGAGGCTGTAGCCGACGGCTCCGTGACGGACGAGACGACCGTCGGCGAGTATCTCGCACGGCAAAAATACTCGCGTGAGTTTTCCGAGAACTACTTGCTGCCGATGGGAGCGGCGATCTGGTCTTGTCCGCTGGGGACGTTCGCGAATTTCCCGATCCGTTTCATCGTTGAGTTCTACAAGAATCACGGATTGCTCAGCGTGCGACATCGGCCAACGTGGCGCGTGGTAGAGGGAGGCTCGCGGACGTATGTCGCCAAGATGGCCGAGCGGATTATCGCGATCAGTGCGGCAATGACGCATCAGCCGGAACGCGCTAGCGTCCGGTTCGATCCGCCAGTAGCCGATTCAATGCCCAACATCCCACCGACAACCGGGGCTAGCGCCCTGCGGCTCAGCACGCCGATTGATCAAGTCCGCCGGACGCCGAACGACGTGACTGTGACTCCTCGAAGCGGGCGGCCGGAGCCGTTCGATCACGTCATCTTCGGCTGTCACAGCGATCAGGCGTTGCGAATGCTGGCGGACGCGACTCCGACCGAGCGGGAGGTGTTGTCGGAGTTTCCATACGGCCGAAATGTCGCCGTGTTGCACACCGATCAGTCCGTCTTGCCGAAGCGGCGGCGAGCGTGGGCAAGTTGGAATTATCACTTCACCGGACGGCCTTCTGACGTTGCGTCGCAGTCGGCGAGCGTGACCTATCAGATGAACTTGTTGCAGCACATCCGCTCGCGGCACACGTTCAACGTGACGCTCAATAGCGACGAGCAGATCGACCCGGCGAAGGTGCTGCGGCGGATTGAATATCACCACCCGATCTTCACCGTCCGGCGAGCCGCCGCACAAGCTCGGCATCGCGAATTGATCAACGTCAACCGGACATCGTTCTGCGGCGCGTATTGGGGCAACGGCTTTCACGAAGACGGCGTCGTGAGCGCACTGCGCGTCTGCGAAGCACTCACACCGAAGGAGGCAGGCCGATGAGGAGTTGCCTCTACGAAGGGACGGTACGGCATCGCCGGTTCACGCCGGTTGAGCATTCGTTTGCGTATCGGCTGTTTCTCGTCTTTGTCGATCTGGCGGAGCTGGATTCGCTGTTCGGTGGCCGAGGTCTCTGGTCCACACGCTGGCCGGCGCTCGCTCGGTTTCGCCGAGCGGATTATCTCGGCGATCCGTCTCGGCCACTGGCAGATTGCGTTCGCGATCTCATTGAGCAACAGACCGGACTACGTCCCAATGGACCAATCGGGCTGCTGACGAGCTTTCGATACTTCGGCTTCGAGATGAATCCTGTCTGTTTCTATTACTGCTTCGACGCATCGGGCGATCGCGTGGAAACCGTCGTTGCCGAAGTGAACAACACGCCCTGGAACGAGAAGCACTGCTATGTGCTGGATTTCGCCATCAGCCGGAACGCGCTAGCGTCCGGTTCGAGCGTCGATTGCGCATCCGAACCGGACGCTAGCGCGTTCCGGCTCATCAATTCCTGCGAGCATCCGAAGGCATTCCACGTTTCGCCGTTCATGCCGATGGAGATGACCTATCGCTGGCAATTGTCAGAGCCGGGAGAGCGGTTGTGCGTTCACATCGAGAACTTTTTGAGAGGCAGCGATGACTCGAAAGTGTTTGATTCGACGCTGACGATGTCGCGGCGACCGATCACGCGGTGGCAGTTGGCTCGTGCGATGCTGCGGTATCCGCTGATGACGATGCAGGTTTTTCTTGGCATCTACTGGCAGGCACTGCGGCTCTGGCTCAAGCGAGTTCCGTTTGTCCCGCATCCCCAACACACGCTGGCCGAAAGCCGAGGGCCGTGAATGTTTGATGTTCGCTCAGATCAAAGTACCAGACTCATGAGCCGGAGGGCGCTAGCCCCGGTTCGGAAGCGAAACAAAACACTCGAACCGGACGCTAGCGCGTTCCGGCTGATGGATCGAAGACAGAATCACACAATCACGAAGTCAGCATTCATGAGCACGATTTGCATTCAACCTTCCTCGAAATCATCCAGCGATCAGCACGGCAGCGGCGTTGGCCGAGTGACTCGATTGGCTCGGCGGCTGATGTTGGACAAGTTGCAAGATTTGCGAGGCGGAACGATTGAAGTCATCGACCCGTGCGGTGCGACGACGCTCGGTCAGGGGGGCGACTTGCGAGCGACGTTGCAGGTTCACGACGCGGCGTTCTTTCGACATGCGGTGCTCGGCGGGAGCCTGTCGGTCGCCGAGTCGTATCTACGAGGCGAATGGGACAGCGACGACCTGACGTCGTTCTTTCGGCTCTTCGTGCGGAACATCGACACGACCGACCGGCTCGATCGGGGCGTGTCGCGAATCGCGAAGTGGGGCAACCGGCTGTATCACGCCTGGCACGCGAACAGCAAAACGGGAAGCCAGCGAAACATTCACGCTCACTACGATCTCGGCAACGATTTCTTCCGGCTGATGCTCGACGACACGCTGGCCTATTCGAGCGGTATTTTTCTCTCGCCGACAAGCACGCTGCGCGAAGCGTCGATCGAGAAAATGGATCGGCTCTGCCGCCGATTGCAGCTTCAGCCGAGCGACCATTTGCTCGAAATCGGCACTGGCTGGGGCGGCTTCGCGATTCACGCGGCGACGAACTACGGCTGCCGAGTTACGACGACGACGATCTCGCAGCAGCAGTTCGACGTGGCTCGGCAACGAATCGACGAAGCGGGCCTCTCCGACCGAATCACGCTGCTGCTGCAAGACTATCGCGACCTGACCGGCCAGTTCGACAAGCTCGTCTCGATCGAGATGATCGAAGCGGTCGGGCATCGGTACTTCGACACCTACTTCCGCAAGTGCAGCGAACTGCTCAAGCCGGACGGCTCGTTCGCGTTGCAGGGAATCGTGATGCCCGATCGCCGGTACGCTCAGTATTTGAAGTCGGTCGATTTCATCCAGAAGTACGTCTTCCCCGGCGGCTGCCTGCCGTCGATGAGCGCGATGCTCGAATCGACCGCTCGTGTGACCGACCTGCGCTTCGTCCACGCCGAAGACTTCGGAACTCACTACGCGCAGACGCTGCGCGAATGGCGCAGCCGATTTCACGCCCGGCTCGACGATGTCCGAACACTCGGCTATCCCGACCGTTTCATCCGCTTGTGGGACTACTACCTCTGCTACTGCGAAGCCGCCTTCGACGAACGCTACACCGGCGTCGTGCAGGTGCAGTTCGATAAGCCAATGTGTCGCCGCGTAGGCGAGTCATTCCATGACTCGCATTCTCGATTGACCAATCCAACAACGTGACCAAGTCAAATGTAGAACTCTCTTCGACACATGAGCCGTTGGGCGCTAGCCCACGGTTCGGATCGCTCCGAACCGGCCGCTAGCGCGGTCCGGCTCATTGGTCAAAAGTGATTTTCAGCGACGCACTTCAAAGGAATCTCAGTCATGGAATGACTGAGCTACGTTTCATGAGCCTCCTCTCCCTCAGCCTCGATGCCGTTGAACGCGGCTTGATTCCCGACGCGATCACGCGAGCGGCCATTCGGCGTTTGTGCGAGCAGCGGTTGCGAGACTGCGATCGCGGCAACGAGGTCGCCAACTCGCGAGCGTTGCAGGCATTCGTCGAGACGATGCGTTCTGGCCCGATCGCGCCACTTCCTGAGAAGGCGAACGAACAGCACTACGAACTGCCGCCGGAGTTTTTCGCGGCAGTGCTCGGCCCGCATCGAAAATACAGCTCATGCTTTTGGGAATCGGAGACAAACTCGCTGGCCGAAGCCGAAGCGACGGCACTGCGCATCACTTGCGAGCGAGCCGAGCTCGCGGAAGGCCAGAACATCCTCGAACTCGGCTGCGGCT
>SYJG01000003.1 GCA_005798445.1 Planctomyces sp. | reverse complement strand
GTGAACCACATGACCACCCCAAGATCAAAACCATCGACTACAAGCCAAAAAACAAGCACCGCAAACAGTGACTACCTTTGACTGACACTTTGTCACCACGCAACGCCGCGGGTGACTACCTTTGACTGACACTTGGCCAGTTAGGAGTTGAGGGCAAGGGGTTAGCGAAGAAAGCTGACGGCCTTGCTCCCTCCCGCCAACCCCTCATCCCTAACCCCCAACCCCTCTTCTCATGGCCATCCAATTCAATTGCCCGTACTGCACGGTCACGATCCAAGTTCCCGACAACGCCTCCGGTAAGAAGGGGACGTGTCCGCAATGCGGAACGAGAGTTCTCGTGCCGGCTCCGAAGAACTCGCCTCCGCCAGCGACAGCTCCGGCGCGATCGCCTGAGTTTACTCCGACAACGGCCTCGCCGAACTTCGCCGCACCTGCCGCCCCGATGTTCTCTCCGCAGCCGACAATGCCGATGGTCGGAACGCCTCCAGCGCCGGGTATGCCGTTCGGATTCGATCCTCATCAACCGATGCCAGCACCTCCGGGATATGCCGCGCCGTTCGGTTTCACTCAGACACCGCCATTCGTTCCAGCTCCACCGATGGCGATGAATTCCGAATCTCCGCCGGTTTCGAATGACTCTTCGAAGAGGAGACCTCAGCGGGGCAATCCAGTTCTGTGGGGAGTCATTGCCGTCCTGGTCATTGTGATCGGCGTTGGGGCGTTCGTCTTCTTGAAGCCTGCCGTGAAGCCGAATCCGCTGAGCGGCACTCTCACCGGGACACGCATCACCAAGAGCAAGATACAACCGGCCGTCGTGCATCGCGACTGGCTCGAGGGCATCGACGAGGAGACCGTCGCCACCGTGCTCAAGCAGATGGAAAAGCGGAAGATCACACTCCGCAGCGACACGGTCGTTCTCGTGTTTCAAGGTGCGGCGGAAGGGATCAAAGTCACCGCCACTCCGGGGCTGCACGCCGATCTCGTCGCGGTGGATGTCAGCAGCCACAAAGCGCTCAACGCTTGGCAGCAAAAGCAGGGGGTGAAGCTCGGTGATCGGCACCAAAAAGAGCTCATCCGCTCGGCCAAGTCTTTTGTTCAAGAGTGGGCCAAAGCCGAGGCGGCTGGTGAGAAGAAACTGGACTTCAGCGGCTTTCACGATTCACTCGGACTCGCCGCGATGACTTCGGGACTAGGGGCGGAAGCGATCGCGATCGTCAACCGCATCCCACACAGTTGCGTCGCCGAGCAACAAGGACTGCTCTACTTCCTGATTCCACCCGGCACCGAGCAATTCGAGTTGCAGGGCCGTGAAGACAGCAAAGGGAGCTTCGCCTTCCCCGGACGATTCGTGGTCGACATCGAAGCCGAGGCACCCGTCAAGAAATCCAAAAAGACCGACGAACCGCCTGAAATGTCCGAGGAGGATGATCCAGATACGAAATCGAAATCCTTTGGCAAGCCAGCTCTCAACGACCCCTCCGCCGTGGACGAGTCGATGCCAGAAAAGCCGACGACCAAGAAGAAGGCAACGAAGAATGACGAATGAAGGCCGCGCTCGGCGCGGGTCTCCTGACCCCGCCGACTCGTCCGACCGCAGGTCTCCTCCTGTCAATGGAGACCTGCGGTCACGTCACCGGCGGGGTCAGGAGATCCGCGCCGAGCGCAGCTCCTCATTCTCAGTTCCTCGTTCTTCTCTCCTCGTTCTCCTCTTCCTCGCCGCACCTCTCGCCGCTCAGGATCACGTCGTTCTGCAAACCGAAGGGACCAGCAGCCGGCTGACGATGCCCTGCCAGATCGTGGATTACACCGGCGAGCGAATCACCGTTCTCTTCAAAAGTGGAGTCGACCCAAAATCGTATCCCGCCGGGCAAGTGATCGAAGTCCGCACTGCGTGGCACGAATTGTACGAACTCGGTCGAAAGCTGTTTACGGAACGCAAACTGGACGAGGCGACTCGAGCCTTGCAAGCCGCGTTCGTCTCGGAGAAGCGAGCCTGGGTGCGCCGAGAGATCCTCGCCCTGCTAATTCGTTGTCACTTGAGAACCGGAGATCGGGCCTCCGCCGGATCACGATTCCTCCAAATGCTGGAGAGCGACCCCACGACCCAACAATTTGGTTTGATTCCGCTGATCTGGGCCTCTGAGTCCGTCTCCGGCGCGGCCAAGTCGCAGGCCCGTGAGTGGCTGAAGCAAGAATCCGACACGGCCCGATTGCTCGGTGCCAGCCTGCTGCTCGACGACGGGGCAAGCGGCGACACGGCCTCGCAAGAACTGCAAGCCTTGCAGCGCAGCACCGACGAACGAGTGCGACTGCTCGCTCAGGCTCAGTCCTGGCGGCTCAAACTCCGAGCTTTGGAAATCGGAGACCTTGAACTCAATCGTTGGGACGCTCGCATTCACGAGATGCCCGCGAGGCTGCGCGGCGGTCCGTCGTACTTGCTCGGCCGAGGCTGGGCGATGCGACGCGAACACGACCGTGCCGCAACCGCACTCCTGTGGACCGCGCTGATGGACGACGGCGACGCGAGACTCGCTGCCCGCGCCGGAGTCGAAGCGGCCGAATCGCTCAAACGCCTCGGCCAATCCGATGACGCCCACCGCTTGCTGCAAGAAATCGCCATCCGCTTCCCCGACACCGAATTCGGCGAAGCCGCCAAGTAGCTTTGGAGTGCGGCGACCCAAGTCGCCGCTTTTCAAAACGCACTCGCTTCCACAAAACGTCGGTCATCGAGTCACCAACGACGCCTTTTGAAAAGCGGTGACTTGGGGCACCGCACTCCAAAGAACCGCTACTTGCCGATGCAAAACCTGCTGAAGACTCGATCCAGTACGTCGTCCGTGTAAACCGCGCCGACGATGTGGCCGAGATGTTCGAGCGCCTCGCGCAGTTCGACGATTACCAAGTCGTCGCTCAAGCCCAAGCTCGCCGCCTCGGCCGTGCGGTCGATCGCGTCCCTCGCGGCCAGCAAACTGTTCTGGCACCGAGCCGCCGTCATGCCGATCCACTGCCGACGCCCGCGTGACTCCACCGCCAGCAGTTCGGCGAGCAGAGAACACAATCCGTCGAGGCCACGCCCGTCGCGCGCACTGACCGTCGCTTGGACGCCCTCGTCCGAGCGCTCGGACGAGGGCGTCCAAGCGACAGAAACACAATCCGCCTTCGTACCCACACAGACAACCGGCCGCTGCTCGTTCCGCAACTCCGCAATCAACGGCTCATCCATCGCCGCGTCATCCGACAAATCGCTGCACCAGACGATCAAGTCCGCTTGCTGCCACTGCTCATGCCGCCGCTGCTGAGCCAACGCCTCGATCCCGCTCGTCTCGGAATCCCAACCAGCGGTGTCGATCAGATCGACGTGCAGTCCGCCGCGATCCAGCGGCACGCACAGATAATCCCGCGTCGTCCCACTGAACTCCGAGACCAGCGCCGCCGATTGCCCGGTCAGCGCGTTGAGCAGCGTGCTCTTGCCGGCGTTCGGCAGCCCGGCGAGCACGACTCGCGGCCGAGCCGAACTCTGCAACCGCCGCGACGCTTGATCGCACAACTCGGTGGTCGTGCGCTGTGCGGCGGCGACTCGCGACAGCAGTTGTTCGCGTGAGACGAACTCGATGTCCTCGTCCACGAAGTCCAGTCCTGCTTCCAAATCTGCCAGCAGATCGAGCAAGTCGGCTCGCAGAGTTCCCATCTGCTGTGAGATGCCGCCGGCCAACTGCTGCAACGCTTGCTCCAACTCGACATGATCCGCCGCGTCGATGACGCCGAGCACCGCCTCGGCCTGCAACAGATCGAGCCGCCCCGCCAGAAACGCTCGCAGCGTGAATTCCCCCGGCCGAGCCGCTCGGCAACCGCTGCGGCACAACTGCGTCAGCACCGCCTCCAGCAACGGCGGCGAACCAATCAAATGCAACTCCGCCAACGGCTGCCCCGTGTAACTCCGCTTCGTCGGCCACAAACCAACCTCAACCGGCAGCCGCAACCCGTTTTGAAACGGCGCATCGTCCCACGGCACATCAACAGCCAATCGCCATTCCCCAACATGCCGCTCCGCGCGAGCCGCCTTTTCCCAACGCTCGCCATCGTGCGGCGCGAAGTGCTGTTCGAGCACTCGCCGCACATCGCCACCACTCACGCGCACGATCCCACGCCCGCCCACTCCCGGAGCCGACGCCAACGCCGCAATCGTGTCATCCAGCCGCAACATCAGCCGTCCAATCCTCAATTTCGAGGCCGGGAATTCCCTCGAAGTCGGCAGAGTTGCGTGTCACGACTTTGGCTCCGTGCTCCAAGGCAATCGCCGCGATGGACAAGTCGAGCTTGCCGCGCGTTCGAAACTGTCTGCGAAGGTCGAAGTACCGAATGAGCGCCGGCTCATTAAACGGCAAGACTCGAATCGTCGGCGCCCACTGGAAGAGTTCCAATAGACCGTCATAGGCCCGCGCCAGTCGAGCGATGTCCTTGTCAGCCTGACGGAGAACCGTGTACCAACCGCTGACTTGTTCTTCGATAGAGATGACGGTCATCGCCAGTTCGTCAGCGGGAACCTGCGCCGCGCGGACAACCACTCGCGAATGACCGTGACGCAGGAGCGACACATGATCGGTATCCAAGACGTAGAGGCTCACGGTCGGCTCTCATCTTCATCGACTTGTCGTCGGTAGTCGCGCACCGCTTGCTCGAATTCATCCATCCCTGGGCGATCCTTCCATGATCCGGCAATCGTCAGCCACGGATGCGGTTCGACTTTCGCGGCCACATCGACTTCGACAACTTCCAGCTGAGCCAATCGCTGCTGCAATGTCTCACGAAGCCGGTCGATCGCTTGCTCGCGAGTTGTACCGTCCGCTTCAACCTCAGCCGGCGAAGTGCTGAAGGCACGATAGCTGTTGCCTTTGGTCTGTTCGATGAATGCGGCGATCTTCATGGTGAGCCTCGTTTCTCTGTTGCACGACTTGTCCGCATTGAAGCGGTCGATTCGGTCTAGAACCAGTCGGATCACGCCAAAATCTCGCTGACGACTCGTCCGTAGACGTCGGTCAGCCGGAAGTCGCGGCCGGCGTGGCGGTAGGTGAGGTGTTCGTGGTTGAAGCCGAGCAGGTGCAGGATCGTGGCGTGCAGGTCGTGGACGTGGACTTTGTCTTGGACGGCTCGGAAGGCGAAGTCGTCGGTCGCTCCATACGATGTGCCGCCCCGAACGCCGCCGCCGGCCAGCCAGGTCGTGAAGCCGAGATGATTGTGGTCGCGGCCGTTGCCACCTTCGGTGGTTGACGTGCGGCCGAACTCGCCTCCCCAGATCACCAGCGTGTCGTCGAGCAATCCGCGCCGCTTGAGGTCTCGCAGCAGTGCGGCGGTCGGTTGGTCAATGTCTTTCGCGTTTTTGCGAGTCAGCTCGTCGTGAGTTGTGTGCGTGTCCCACGGCTGGCCGTTTCCGTAGTAGACCTGCACGAATCGCACGCCCCGCTCGATCAGGCGCCGAGCCATCAAGCAACCGTGAGCGTAATGCGATTTGCCATATTCCTCGCGAATCGGTTCCGGTTCGAGCCGAATGTCGAACGCCTCAGACGCCGCGAACTGCATCCGAAACGCGGTCTCCATCGAACGGATGCGAGCCTCCAGCGCCGGCTCATCGGGATGTTGTTCGAGATGTTTTTGGTTCATTCGCCGCAGCAGTTCGAGTTGCCGTCGTTGCTGCGCGAGCGACAAACTCGTGTCCGCATTGCGGAGGTTCGGCAACAACTTCGCCGGATCGAGATCAGTGTGATTGATGTACGTCCCTTGAAACTCGCCCGGCAGAAACGAACTAGTCCACAATTCGGCGAACCGCACCGGCCGGCCGGGGCAGAGCACGACGTAGCCCGGCAAGTCGGCGTTCTCGCTGCCGAGGCCGTACAGCATCCACGACCCCATGCTCGGCCGAGTCGGCGTGATCGTGCCGTTGTTCATCTGAAACAACGCCGGCCCATGATTCGGATTGTCGCAGTGCATCGACCGAATCACGCAGATGTCGTCGATGCACTCGCCGAGGTGCGGCAGCAAATCGCTGACCGGCAACCCCGACTCACCACGCGGCCGATACACATACGGCACCGGCATCAGCCCGCCGGTTTTGTTCTCGGTGCGAAACTCAACTTCCTTCGGCCGCTGCCCTGCAAACTGATTGATCGCCGGCTTCGGATCAAAAAAGTCCCCCTGAAACGGCCCCCCATTCATGAAGAGCTGAATGACTCGCTTAGCACGCGGAGCGTGATGAGTGACTGTTCGACTTTTCACGTTCTCCGCCCGAATCGAATCAGTCGAACCAAACGCCTGCGATAACGCCACCACTCCCAACCCGCCGCCAAGCCGGTTGAAAAAGGAGCGACGCGAAAGCAATTGGTCGAACATGCTTCACTCCCCGACTTTTTCCAAACGCCTCAAGACCGCCGACCACACTTCGGCCACTTTTAACCGGGTCGCCCATTGAGAAATGTAGTCGCGGTCAATCTTTTCCGCTCGGATGCAGAGGATGCCGGTAATGTCTCGCAAATGCTTCTCCGAACCACCCTCTTGGTAGTAAATCATTTTGCTGACGATGATGTCTTCGGCACTGGCTGCGAAGCCTTCCACCGAGCCAAACAGTTTTGCTCGCTGACGGCGTTGAATCTGTGATTTCGACCATTGGTCGTCTCGCGAAATCATGAAGTCGATTTTGTTTCCTGACTCCGGATGGACGACGTTGAACTGTTTTCCGGAACGAATCGCTTGAATGGCCGATTCTTTGGTGACGAAGAACTCGGGAGCCGGGAACGCTTCGCAAAGCGCCGACACATTGCCAAATCGCAAGTCGATGACGATATCAATGTCACGAGTCATGCGTGGTTCGCCGAATGCACCGCTGGCGACCGATCCGCAGACGAGATACGGAATCTGCAATCGCTCCAAAGTTTCGACGGCCAGTTGGAGGAATTCAGGTTGCTCCATGAAGCATTCTCCGGGCAACCTCGGCTTGGATTTGTTCGTCGGACCAGTCCGGGTGTTCGGTCTTCAGGCGACCAGCGATCAGTAATCGCATGGTACGGTTCGCTTCAAAGACCATCTCCATCCGCTCGGCAAATGTCTTCTTTCGCAGACACTCCGCGACGAATGGATCGACCACTTCGATCTGCCCGTCGTCGAGTCGAAAGCCGGTACTTGTCATGGGGCCATTTGAGATCATCGTGCCATCCTCCGCAGGACGAGCAGCATAGCTCGGCCTCACGGCCGCGACAAACCGCGATCATTCCAGCACCAGCCGTTTGAGCGTGGCGGCACCGTCATGCGTGACGGCGATCTCGGCAGAGAGGCGGCGTTCTCGCACGGCTTGTTCGTATTCCTTGCCTTTGCCTTCCTGGAGAAAGAATTGGCCGATGTTGAATTCGTTGCGTCCGTCATTGCCCACTTCACCTCGCAAGTAGGTGCCGGACGTTGGACGAGTCCAACTGAGACCTGTCTCCTGCCAGTGTTTGCCGTCTTGTTCTGGTGCGAGCGAGACGAAGATCTCGCGGCCGACATGCGCAGCGTTCCATGAATCCTCGCCGGGCGGCCGTAACCTCGTGAAGTTGTAATTCAGGATCACATAGTCGCCGCGAAACAGATCGCGCGGATCAACGAGAATGACGCGCAGCAAGATCGTCTCACCGGTGGCCAGCGTCCAAGCGCTCTGCACAATCATCGAGCCGAGCACCAGCATTTGGAACGCAATCGTCCCGAAAAGGATGTGTCGTTGGTGCGAGCGGACCCATTCCCAAAGTCCGGGTCGAGGACGTTCGTCAGGAATCGCGCTCATGCGAGCACCTCTTTCTTTTTACGGTGCTTCCAGAAGTAGGCCATGCCGAACAGGAACGCTCCGCAGGCGAAGAAAAATCCCGCTCCGCCGAGCATCCCGCCAATGTGGCCGAACAGATCGATGTACCGCATCGTCGTCCAGAGCAGGAAATACAAAACTCCTGCCGAGAACGGCCGGCCCCGATCTTCTCGCAGACCAACGAGCATCAGCCAGATGCCAAAGATCAGCATCGCAATGTTCGCCAGGATCGTCGGAATGATCGGCTCAGGCACGAGGCTGTACCACAGCGAGAAGAACGCCATCAGCAGCGTGACCCCAACGGGGACGTATTGACGCTTGGCGGTCTCCTTCAAAGCGACGGCCAATTCTTGTTTCGCCTTCCAGCGGCCGTGTAGGCGAGCCATCACCGCCAAGGCCACGACGGTCAGCGACACAATCGCCGCCGCTTGCAGCAACGCTCCGAGATGCGGATCGCCGGCGTGCCAACTCCCTCGGTGATGCACTTCCTTGAAGCTCAGCGGAATTAGCATCGAGCCAACCATCAGCACGCCGTACATGCGATAGGGAATCGCCAGCTTGCTCCCCGAAGCATGAGCCTCGGCCGCGATCAGCAGCAGACCACCCACGCCGCCGATGAAGAACAGCGGGTTGTGATTCCAATGCCAGATCCCTTCCCACGCGAAACTTTGCAGTGACAGCCACCAAGTGAGCAGCGGGACGTACAGCCAAAGCACGCTCGCGAGTTGCCGCCGGTACGCCAGCATGATTCCCGGAGCCGCCAGCAACGGCAGCGAGTAGGCTCCGTTGGGCACCCAGCTCCATCGAAACAGGAAGTTCAGCCCCAAATTGCCGAAGCCGAGGATTTCGCCGCCGCACCACATCGCGAGCAGTGCCACCACTAGCGCGTGCAACAGCAGTGATTCGAGGCACACCGCCAGCGGCAGGACTCCGAGCGCCCACCACCACACGGCGTCCGTCGGGTGGCCGCTCATGTGAAACATCTGACCGATCAGCATGATGCCACAGCCGTAGAAGAACGCTCCGAGAAAGAACAACACATTCGACAGCCCGATCATCTCGCGCTGCCGCAAGCGGAACGCTCCATAATACGTCCCCAGGATCGTGCCAAAGATCAGCACCAGCTTGGCTGCGGTGTGCAGGCCTTCCCAATTGAACGAGATCAACAGCAGCACACCCGCACCGACCAGCAGCGCGGCCGCCCCCATCAGAGCGTTGACAGCTCGCGAATTGTGCGTCTCGGACGCCTCCGCAACCGATTCGTACTGGTCGAGAATGTCCTGCGTCTGTCCTGCCGTCATGATGCCGGCATCGCGCCACCATTCCATCTCGTCCAGCAGCCAGCGCCGCTTCGACGACGAGATTGATCGTTTACTCATGGAATTCCCTTGGAAAATCGAGGACGTCTTCTGGTTCAACGGCATCGAATCTGGATACGCACACCGATTTCGAAGTTTGTGAAAAACTCATTGATTCCCAATACCCACCGCGCGAGAGCGGGCCAACGTTCGATACGTCACCACTGCCACGACCGTCGTGAGAACCGCGTGGCCGAACAAAAACAAACTCGCGAACCAACTCATCGACAGCACCCCTTCGAGCATCTCGGCAATGAGCGCAGCCTTGATCGGCTCGTTGATTCGCAATTCCAGAATCTCCCAACTGCGGCGGAACCACGACGTCGATGCGACCGCACCAAAGATCCACAAGAGACTCAAGACCATCTTGACGCTCTTGGGCCAGGAGTGCGGCACGCTCACCGATTTCGATTGATCGGCCAGCAACAAGAAGCCGCCGATCGACAGCACGATTTGAGCCATCGCCAACAACGCCCAACCGGCATGGACTGCCATCGCCGTCTGCGAAATCACCGCGCCGATTTCCGCCGGCTTGATCGGTTGATTGGACGTTGCAATCACGAACATCGCCCCTCGCGCATCGCTCGTCCCCTTGAAGAGAAAGAACGCAGCGCAAGCGGCCAACACTCCGTACAACCCGACTGCAATCAGACATCGCGACGAAAGTCGGCCGCGCAGCGCCGTCCTGCGAAATCCCGCCGCGATGAGCGTCGTTCCCACGGCAATGCCGATCGGACACCAACTGATTCGGCCCAACCGTTGGCCGAGCAGCGTCAATTCGGAAAGATCGCGAGCCGACAGAATCCTCAAAAGATCGACGCAGACCGTCCCCTGCCATGCCAGAAGCAACGCCGAGACGACGCTCAGCACGCCCCCCGCCACAAACCAGCGGGCACTGGTCACCGAGCCTGTACCACTCTGACTTGCCTCACCTGCCATCATCGCAATCTCCTGAAGGAATGATCGAGGGCTATCGCCAATTCAGCACTTTGAAGATCCCCTCGCGCTTTTTGATTCGCTCAGGCAGAGCGAGCAGCCGGTCACGGAAGAACGCCAGCACCAAGCCGACACCGAAGATCGTGCCGCCGCCAACAGTGATCAGCGTGGCCACCGTATTCAGCCGCCCAAACTTGATGAACATCGCCAGACTGACGAAGTACACGACCGTGCCCAAGCAGCCAACCAGTGTCGTGGACTTCAACCGGAAGACCAAGCCACTCCCCACCAGCAGCACCGAGGCGAAGAGGAACCCTGCCTCATTGACGATCAAGAAATGGTTGTGCCACCGGTCATACAACGTCGCGATCGCCAGCGGCACAACCGTCAGCAAGCTGCCGAAGAACGGGCTCATGCTGACCAAGTCACTCTCTCGATCTTGCTCGCGATACCAGCCGAGATGTCCCACCGCCAGCAGTAGCAAGCCGACGATCACCGAGAACAGCTCGACCTGCTGCCACGGCCTGAGGTCGATCAGTTGGTGCAGAGCCAACAGCGTCAGCGCACCTTGAGCGACCACTTGCACGACGTACCAGCGCCGCCAACTGGCAACTTTCACGAGGCCCACGGCCAACATCGCGATGACCAGCATCGTCAGGCTAAAGCCGACGAATCCCCACTCAATCGCGTTGGAACGACCGATCGCATCGGAGGCAATTCGGCCCAAACCTCGAAAGACGGACGACACGAACGCCAGGCTCAGCAGCGAATTCGCCGCCTTGAACGCCGCCTCGGCCAGCGGAGCGGCAGCCGTTTGTTCGAGAACCGAGAAGCGGTACACGATCATCAACAACAGCCCGATTCCAGCAAACGTCAACAGGTACGCATCGGCCGAGAACCCGAAGTACGTCATCAACTGCCACAGCGATCCACACGCCATAACCGTCGCCCAATGCACGCACTTCGGCTGCCGTTGGAACACGGTCGCGAGTCCGTAGAAGACCGCCGCCTCGGCAAAGAACGCCGCCAGTGCGAGGTTTAACGTCTGCCCTTCGACGATTCGCGTGAAGCCTGCGAGCGCAGACGACATCGAAGAAATCAACATCACCACCGTCGCCGTGTGAGCCACCGAGGTCAACGCCTCAGACTCGCCACGGTCGCCGTACAGCTTCGCGGCCACGAGGTACGCGATCGGAATCAGCATCATGATCGGAGCGTGCTCTTGCCAGGTCTCCAATCCAAACGCGGCCAGCGCGGCCACTGCACCGACCATCGTGGCCGCCGCCGTCGCGAAGTGGTACGCCGTCGGCAACCACTTCGCCGAATTGCGATACAGGTATGCCCCCACTCGCGACGCAACCGCCGTCAGCGCCATTGCTCCGACGTAGCTCCAACGTGGCGGTTCCTTGGCCCACACTGCTCGAAAGCCGAGGAAGTGAAAATACTCGTAGACACCCATCAGCACCGGCAGCAGGCTGAGCAACAGGCCGAACACTGGGAACGCTCGCGTCAGTTTCTGATCGCGAGTGACCGTCGCCTGAGCCAGATTCACGACCAGCGACGTCACTGCTAGCACCGAGATGATCTCGTCGAGGCCCAAGTCCCAATTCAACAACTGCACGACGAGCACTTCGGCCCACATCAGCAGCGCCGCCGCGACGTGGATGTACGCCCCATGCCGGCGCACCACGATGTCCGAGTAGATGTAGGCGTACGTCCCCGCCAGCACCAACACCAACGCCAGCCAGCGGAGCGGTCCGCAGATCGGCGATGGTCCCGCCTGAAACGAGTCATAGACCGGCTTGAACCACGCCTGATACAGCCAATCGCCACCAACCTGTGCTCCCAGCACCATCAGCAGCCCTGCACCCAACAGCACATGTCCCGACGCAAA
The DNA here is from genome assembly GCA_005798445.1 of Planctomyces sp. Lineage (GTDB taxonomy): Bacteria > Planctomycetota > Planctomycetia > Planctomycetales > Planctomycetaceae > SXKJ01. The sequence continues at coordinate 33,178 of SYJG01000003.1, read as the reverse complement.
GAACGCCAGGCCGAATCGTTTCCGGCTGAACGGCCCCTCGTTCTCGCCAAACGCTCGCTCGGAGTGAATTCCCGCCAGGCCCAAGACCACTAGCAACGTGGCCGGAGCTGCGATCTCCACGAACTTCTGCATGTCCGCCAGGATCAACATTCCAGTCATTGCCACACCGGCACTGAAGACGTACACGAACATCTCGTCCTTGAGCGTCCAAGCCGATGCCGCGTAGAGCGCGCTGATGACCACGGCCGCCACCCACAGATGCCCGTCCAACGTCAATAAACTTTGAGCGTGGTAGTACCAAAGGTTGAGCGGCATCACGAGACACGCCAAGAGCGTCAGCCCCTTGCCGACCAACTGATACCGAGTCTTCCGGATGACTCCCCAGCCGCCAATCAGCACTCCGATGTTCGTCGCCCCCATCACCATCGCCATCACCGGGGGCGTGAAGAATTTGTTGATCCACAGCAGGATCACGATCCCCACGACCATCAAGGCTCCGCCCAGCGCCATCAACCACTGAATGCTGCGCGGGTCGAGCAACATTTCCAGAATGCTGCGGCGCGGTGTCGGCTCCGCGAGTTCCAGCGTTGAGACAGGCTCCGCGACCTTGCCGTCCGATGCACTCGACGCATGAGCCGCTTCGCCCGATCCCATCCGAGTCAGATCGTCGAGAAACTTTCTCGCTCCCGAATCCGATTCGGATTTTCGCGCGGCACTCGCCAGATTCGGCGGACTCATCACCAGCGTGAATCCGTCCTGGCTCAATCGGCGCTTCAGCGACGTCATCCTCTCGCGGCATTCCCCTTCCAACGCATGGGCCTGCGAGAGCGTCAGTCGTCCTGCCGTCTTATGGCTTGAGACCTCGGCTTCCAAAAAACGCCACAAGCGGAAGGCACGAATCGGCGGCACCTCTTCCGATTGCAACTGCAACATTCCCGGAATGCTCGGAGGATCGACACCTTGGCCAGCCAGAGTCTTCGCCTGCTCGATTCGCTCGCGCAGCAATCGCACCAACTCATCGCGCTGAGCCGGCAGGATTTGGCCTTCGGTCGCCCAACGAGTCCACCATTCTTCAACTCGCTCGAACGTCGAGAGGATGATCTCCCACGCCACAGGTACCGCTTGCTCGGACATGATGCCTCCCTTTGTAGGGTGGGACCAGCGCAGCGCCGGCCCACCAGGAACTTCAATTCACGAATCTCAGATTTCGAATTCTGAAGGTGTGCCGGCGCTCACTTCGTGAGCTGGTCCCACCCTACGGCTTGGAAACGTGGTCTTCGACCGCTCGGCCCTCATGGAGTCCTTGGGTCGAGACGGTGGAACGTGATAGACGCCAATAGTGGCCTCCAAATGCCAAACACGAAACTCCCCACAAAATTCCATAAGCCAAGGATGCCGACTTGGGAGCGATACTCAGCAGCGGAGCCGCCAACAGGAACGCCCAGCCGATCACGTACGCTCCACCCCAGACATGCACTCCCATGATGAAAAAACCCAGGCCACCGAGAATCGCGCTAAAGGCGTACAGGAGTCGCGGATCGAGTCCACTGGCAGAGAGCGTCGCACTGATGACTCCCGCACAAATCAAGTAGCCAACCCACACACCCCACACCAGTCGCTCGGCCGAATTGGTCGGCAAGATCGAATGCCGACGAAATCGCCGCAGCAGAAGCAACAGCAGCACCACCATCAAACCGCGCGGCAGCCAATAGGCAGTCAGTAAACCTTCGCCCGCCGACTCCAACAGAAACGTCGCTACATGCGAGACGGCGATGACCAACCCAAACACCATCAAACCGAATCCCCAGTCCCGAAAGTTCTCTTCGTGACGATCCTTTCGCAGCGCATGCAGCATGTAATCGAACAGATGGACGGACGACGCTTGAATCGGCTCGCCTTCCCAAAACCTCTGGAGTTCGTCCGCCACTTGCTGCGCCGTGGCATAGCGCCGCGCTGGTTCTTTTTGGAGACACTTCAAGCAAATCGCTTCCAAGCCGCGAGGCACCTGCGGGTTGAGCAATCGCGGCGGCGCTGGCTCGGCATCCAAGACTTGCATGACCGTTTCGAGTGCCGTGGCCGCCTGATGCGGCGGCCGGCCAGTCAGACAGGCGTACAAGATCGCGCCCAGCGAATACACGTCGGCCGTCTCACGGATGTCCTTCGTGCGTCCCGCCGCTTGCTCAGGCGGCATGAAGCTGGGTGTGCCAACGACTTGTCCGCTGCCCGTCAAATGCACATCGCTCTGGACAAGCTTGGCCAGTCCAAAGTCGGTGATGCGAGGGGTGAGGGGTTGGGGACGATGCGTCGTAGAAGACAAGGAATCGGTTTCCGTCTTCCCTGATCCCTGACCCCCGACCCCTGACCCCTCCAACAACACATTGGCCGGTTTCAAATCGCGATGAATCACCCCTTTGTCGTGAGCGTGCTGCACCGCAAGCGCGATGCTGCGAACTAGCGAGGCGACCTCGCGCGGAGGCATCGGCCCCTGACGCAATCGCTCAGCCAGGTCGCTGCCGTTCACCAGAGCCATCGTAAAAAAATGCTGGCCGTCCTGCTCGCCAACTTCGTAAATCGGCACGATGCCTGGATGATCCAGATGCGCCGCCGCGTTGGCTTCCGCGCGAAACCTCTGTACTTCTTCGGCCGAAGCCAGTTGCCCCGATCGAATCATCTTCAGCGCGACGAGCCGATTCAGTCCGATTTGCCTCGCCTTGTAAACGACTCCCATGCCACCGCGAGCGATCTCGGCCAGTAATTCATAATTACCGAAACGACGTGACCGGCCACCTGCCGCCCCGATCTGGGCACCCTCGGTCGCTAGTCCGCGCCGGCCGTTGGTGTCGTCGACCGCCATCGCTCGTGTCGACGAGACCACCTTCACATCGCCGGCAACGACCGCTTCACGCAGCAGTGCGACATAACCGTCCTCGCCCGGCAATTGCTTCAGAATCTGACAGCACTGAGAGCACTCCTCCAAATGTCGCTCGATGGTATACGAATCCGCGTCCCCCAACCGCCCCGCGTCAAATGCGGCTAGTTGTTCGAGCGTCGGATGCGTCAACAATCCATCCGTCATGCGGCACCAGAGAAGGACTCAAGTTGCGGGGCGAATGCCGGCCTACGAAGGGCGGCCACACGCTAACAAGCAGAAGTGCAGCCAGCAGCGAATTCTTGCTGCGAATCTTCCGAAATTTGAGATTTCAGATTTGAGATCTCGTTCAGTCCAGCAGGCCTTGCCCCAACCGCCGCAGTTCTCGCAGGACTCGCGACTTCGCCGTGAAGATCGCGTTGAGCGACAGTCCCGTCTCGGCGGCAACGGTATCCGCGTCGGCTCCGTCCAAGACTAATCGGCAGAAGACTTGCCGAGTTGATTCCGTGAACCGCGACTCGATCATCTCCAGCAGCTTGCGAGCGACCGCCAGATTGTGTTCGCGGTCCCAAAGCTGACTGAGGTGACTGCCGTCGTCTTCGAGCTGTCGAAGCTGCTCGTCATCTCCAGGGGCGATCTGCCGGTCGCGTGACCGCCAGAAATTGCGCAGCCGATGAACGACGATCTGCCGCAGCCAGCTCCGAAAGGCACCTGTCCGCTGGTTGTGCTGAAACTTCGGCAGCTCGCGATGCACGACGAGCAGCACCTCTTGCACGAGATCATCCGCATCCGCCGGTTGCACACCCGACCGTAACACCCATGCCCGCACCAGCGGCGAGTACGCCTCGATCAGCCTGCTCCAATCCGCATCGTCCGGAGAATTCCGCAAACGTTCGAGCAAGCTGAGGGACGTTTCCAAAATGATCAATCCACGAATTGCAGTTCGTTGCTCGCCAACAACGCCTGAGCGTACTGCCGCCAAGCGACGTCGAGCGTCACGCCGTCCGCTTGTGAGGATTTCAGAAACTCAACTCCGGCAGCAACCTCGCCGGGAGCGGCGTTGCGTTGAAAGAGCCGCTCGTAAGCCCGCGTCACCTGAGCCGCGAGGTCGTCCGGTCGCTCGGCTTGCACCGTTCGAGCCAACATCGCTGCACGCGACTGCATGAACGAGCTGTTCAAAACGAAGAGCTGCTGCAACGGAGTTGTCGTCGGCATCCGCGAACCGCTGTGAGACACCGGGTCCGGAAAATCATGCAGCCGCAACAGGTCCGACAACTCACGCCGTCGGATTAAACCGTAAACCGTTCGCCGAGCGTTCGCCGTTTCGCTCAATTCCTGCGGAGCACCGCCAACGCGCCGCTCCATTTCGCCCGTCGCCACCAGCATCGAGTCTCGCCAAGCCTCAACGTCCAATTTCCGCACCGGCATGCGAGCGAGCCAGAGGTTGTCGGAGTCACGGGAGAGTGGCGAGTTGTGAGTGGCGAGTTGTGAGTTAGTGCCTTGCTCGCCACTAACAACGAACAACTCGCCACTCTTCTGCCTGTACGTTGCCGACAGCACGACCTCGCGATGCAGCCACTTCAGCGACCAGCCATGCTCGATGAATCGCGCCGCGAGATCGTCCAGCAGTTCCGGGTGAGTCGGCTTCTCGCCTTGAGTGCCGAAATTGCTCGGCGTCGCCACGAGACCACGTCCGAAGTGATGCGCCCAAATCCGATTGACGATGACTCGCGCCGTCAGCGGAGCCGCATCAGTGACGATTGCATTCGCCAACTCCAATCGCCCACTTCCGTTCTTGAACGGAGCCGGCTCGCTCGGCGACAGCACCGACACGAACCGACGCGACACGACCGCTCCGACATTCGCCGCGTTGCCGCGAATTTGCATGGCGACGTTCTGCGGCTCGCTCGGCTTGTATTCGATCTTCGTTCGGTTCGGCCCATCGGGGAGGACAAGCATCGCCGCTTCGGTGACGCCAAACGCCACCGGCGTGTTGAGCTGCGGCGTCGCTTGAAGTTCCGTGACTTTGGCTCGCAGCGATTCGATTTGCTTCGCGTTTTCCGCCGCCTTCGCCTTCATCTCGTCGGTCGCGTTGTCTCCAGGTTTTGGTTCCTTCAGCAGCTTGTCGAGCTGCGACTGCGATTCTTTGATCAGTGTCCGCGCCGCCGCCGCTCGATCAGCCAACGGCTTTTCGATGATCGGCTGGTCGTCGATCTTGATGCTCGCGAGCACTCCGGCCAGGCCGTAGTAATCCTGCTGCGTGATCGGATCAAATTTGTGGTCGTGGCACCGCGCGCAGGCCAACGTCAGCCCGAGGAATGTCCCGCCTATCGCCTCGATCCGCTCTTCCCACTCTTCCGCAACGACTTGCTTGATGACGTTGTGGTCGAGTTTGAGTTCCTTCCAATACGTCGGGCTGAGTCCGAGAAATCCAAGCGCCGCCATGTCCGCATCGTTCATAGGTGAGCGGCTGGGCGTCAGCCCACCGAGATCGCGAGAATCGGATTTTGAAGGCAAGTCTCGGTGGGCTGACGCCCAGCCGCTCGCCAGATCGGCGGCCAACTGCTTCCGAACGAACTCGTCATACGGCAGGTCTTCATTCATCGCCCGCACGACCCAATCCCGATACAGCCACGGCTGCCCTTCCCCGGTGCGCCACGACTCGCCGATGTCGCAATACCGCGCCAGATCGAGCCACGTCCGCGCCCAACGCTCACCGAATCGCGGATCAGCCAGCAACCGCTCGACGAGGTGCTCATAAGCATCGGGAGATTCATCGGCGAGAAACTCTTGAACGTCCCCCGGCGACGGAGGCAAGCCGAGCAAATCAATCGTCAATCGTCGGATCAACCTCCCCTTGGATGCCTCTGGCGCTGGTGACAATCCCTGCTTTCGCTGAGCCGCGTGAATAAAGCCGTCGAGCCGAGTTCGTCGCTCCGTAGCCCGACTTTCCAAGTCGGGTCTGACTTTTTCGAGACCCGACTCTGAGAGTCGGGCTACGCTCAGGGGCTGAAACGCCCAATGTTTCTTCCCTTCGGCGATGTCGATGGCTCGGCGACTTACCTTCGTCGCGTTGGCCACTGGGAACGGAAATCCGCGTTGCACCCATTCGGTCAGCACGGCGATCTCTGCCTCCGGCAACTTGCCCGCCGGTGGCATCTGCACATTCTCATTGTCGAACCGAATTGCTTGAACGATCAGGCTCTTCTCGACATCCCCGACCACGACCGCCGGCCCGCTATCTCCGCCAGAAAGGATCGCCTCGCGGCTGTCGAGCAACAGTCCGCCTTTTAGCTTTTCCGCCTTTGCCGAGTGACACTCAAAGCAGCGTTGCACCAAAAGCGGTCGCACTCGCTTCTCGAAGAATTCGAAATCGGCGGCGGTGGCTTCGCTTTTCGACGAAGTGTCCTGTGCCAGAACGAAAAAATTCGCCGTCCCCGCAAGGAGGACGGCGAATGTGATCCAACCGCTTTTCATGCTCACACCTTCAATAGCTCCATCGCCTCATCGCAGCCCGCGGCCGGGGAACCAAACTCGCTGGCCGTGACGCGGGCCAACGCGGTGAGTTGTCGCCAGCGGAACGGTTGCCGCATGTTTGCGAACTCTTCGCTGGCAGTGCGGTAGTACTTCTCGGCGTGCAGAGCACCGTCTTCACTGATCGCGTACTTCAACAGCAGATCGAGCACCGGGCGGGGCGAGTGCTTCAACTCGCCGATCAGATGCACGACAGCGGCGGCGCGAGCTTGCTCGTTCGCTCGAATCGCGGCTTCCGCTTCGGCAAGCAACTTGTTCGGATCACGCGTCGTAATCTTTTCGAGATGCTCGGCGTGTGGACGGGGCTGCCAGTTGAGGAAGTCGCCGCCCCGATTGACTCGGTCGTAGGCGACCTGGAACGCGCCCAGGATCGTGCAAGCAAACTGATTGCGAGTGTTGCTGAATTTGACCATGTTCCGCCACGCATTCGCCGAGTCGGACGCATGCACGCCGATCGAATCGCCATGCACGCTGCCCAGCGGCTTGCCCGGCTGAACTTCGCGTTCGGTGCGGCCGACATCTCGAAGCACCAGTTGATTCGCCGCCAGACAGATCGCTTCGCAAATCGCATCGGGCGCGATTCCCTCGGCCAAAGCGGCACCCGCGAAATCAGCGGCTTGGTCGGGAGTCGCCTTGAAGAGCGTCTGACAGAAACTCTCGACCCAAGCGTCGTCGGGAACTCGCGTACCGGGCGTCTTGCCAGCGAGCTTGTGCTGATCGAACACCTTCGGCAGCAGCGTGCGCGGCCGATCGAACTCGGCGTTGCGATTGTCTCGGCGTTCGCTCTTTACGCAGTAGCGAACCGACTGCCGCAACATCGTCACCGCTTGCTCGGAGCCAACCAGATCGAGCAACGCGTAGGCTCGATACGGCAATACGACGCGATGCACTTCGGTGTTGTCATCGACGGCGTACATCACCGCGTTGAACGCTTCCTCCGGGGAGGTCGCCGCCACCGCAAAGGTTTGCTCGGCGACTTTGATGTCTTTGCTGTGAACGGCGTCGCGAACGGCTTCACCCGGAACAGCACCAACGGACAAAGTCCCGGCGTTGATCGGATGCAGAACTTCGTTCTTACGTCCGCCAAAATCGTGAATGCGGTTCGTGTTTCGATACAGCACTTTCAGCACGGGCAAGGCTGCCTTCTCGGTCGGCAACTCTAGAGACATCTGATAGGCCGGCATCATGGCCATCATCGTGTGGAAGCCGATGTAGTCCTCGCCGCCAAAGGTTCTCGCGTTGGCGAGTGCCGCCGCCGCGACAAGCGTTTTCAGTTCCGTGCCGTTGTGCATCTTCTCGACCAGCACCGAGAGCAACTTCTTGACCGGTGTGTCCTGCATCAGACCGACCAGCGGTTCGAAGCTACCAAACGTCAACGCATTCGTGTCCGAACCTTCCGCCGCTCTGGCCGTGGACAGCCCCAAATCCAGAGCCGTGCTGTAGCCGACTCCCGCCACCAACATCCCGCTACCAACATCCGCCAAGAATTCGCGACGAGAACGCATGATTGACCTCCGAAACCGAGAGCACCGGAAAGAGGCTCGCACAGCGCGGGCAATGTGGCGAGAAGTGTAATGTTCCCGATGACAAAAACAGGATCGCTTCTCAAAAAACTCTCCGACATTCCAGGAACGAGTTCGCTTGAATCGGTGGGAGGACATCGCCAGAGTAGCCGTCCACTTCCGGGGAGATGCATATGAGTCAGATGACGATCGAAGTTTGGGACGCCACTGGCAACAAGAAGCAAGTGGTCGAAGTCCCCGCCGATGCGGCCGTCAATCGGCTGATCGCCGTCTTGGTCGATAAGCTCAATCTGCCCCGAAACAGTCCCGACGGACAGTTGATGAGTTACAAATTTCATCACCGTGCCAGTGGACGGCAGTTGCTGGACTCGGAAACGCTGGAGGGTGCCGGCGTCAAAAACAGTGACATCCTGCGTCTGCAACCAGAGATCACCGCAGGAGCCGACCACGCTCCAAGGCGGCACAATGGTGAGTGACATTCTGCAAGTCACTGACCTCGATGCGGCTCAGGACGGGCGATTCGCTCGGTTCGAGTTGATGGGCTGGTGGGACCAAAAGCGATTGGCCGCCGCTCGCGTGCTGGTCATCGGAGCGGGTGCGATCGGCAACGAGCTGATCAAGAACCTCGCCCTTCTGGGAGTCGGCAACGTCGTGATCGCCGACTTGGATCGAGTCGAGAACTCGAACCTCTCTCGCTCGGTCTTGTTTCGCGAGTCGGACATCGGTCGCCCGAAAGCGGAAGTCGCGGCGGCTCGCGCACGAGAGATTTATCCGGGGATCAACGCACAGCCGTTCGTCGGCAACATCGTGTATGACCTCGGACTGGGAGTGTATCGCTGGGCTGATGTGATTCTTGGCGGCTTGGACAATCGCGAGGCCCGCGTCGCGATCAACCAAGCGGCGGCACGAGTCGGTCGCGTTTGGATCGACGGAGCCATCGAACGGTTGGACGGCGTGGCTCGGGTCTTCGACCCAGCGCTGGGCCCGTGCTACGAATGCACGATGAGCGAAACCGACTGGAAAATGTTGGAGGCACGCCGCAGTTGTGCCTTGTTGACTCGGCAAGAAATGGAACAAGGCAAAGTGCCGACGACACCGACCACCGCCTCGGTGATCGCCGGCATTCAGTGCCAAGAGGCGATCAAGCACCTGCACGGATTGGAAACGCTGGAGGGACGGGGATTCGTCTTCGAGGGAACCTCGCATCAAAGTTACGTCGTGACCTACACACGCCGCGACGACTGTCCGTCTCACGACGCCTTCGAGCCGATCCTCGTCAAGCCGTGGTCAGTCGCGACGTTGACGGTCGGCGAACTGTTGCAACACGCGCAGGACGAAGTCGGTGACGGCGCTGTGATCGAATTGAACCACGACTTGCTTCAGTCGCTCGAATGCCCTCGCTGTCAGGCCACCGAACCACTGTTCGCTTCGCTGGGCAAAGTCACCGAGCAGCAAGGGCGTTGCCCTCAGTGCGATGAACCACGTGTGCCGCATCTGTTTCATACGCTCGACGGCAGCGAGGGACTCCAGGAACGGACTCTGGCGGAGATCGGCGTGCCACCGTGGGACATCGTCGGGGCTCGTCGCGGCATGCAGCAGGTGTTCTTTGAGTTCGCCGGGGATCGCGCGGCCGTGCTGGGGCCGCCTGCGAAAGTTGACGACAGCCACTGAGTCCACGGAAACCAAGACGGGAGCCGCGTCCATCATGACTCAATCAGACACCCTTGATGTGCGGCTCCTGCAATCGGAATCGTTGCCGCGTGCAGACTTTCCCGCGAAACGCCGCGCGGACTTTCGTGTCTTCTTTGCCCCCGCGCCGCATGGCCGGATCGTGGCGCATGCCAAAGAGAATGTGTCGGTCGAAATTTGTGGTGTGCTGGTCGGCGATTGGGGACAAGACGACGACGGCCCGTTCGCTCGCGTGACCGAGATCATTCGCTGTGACAATGCGACGAAAAAGTTTGCCGAGGTCACGTTCACTCACGAGTCTTGGACGCAGATCAATCGTGAGATGGACACGCAATTTGCGCATCTGCGGATCATCGGCTGGTATCACTCGCACCCGGATTTCGGCATTTTCTTGTCGGATCGCGATGTCTTCATCCAGCAAAATTTTTTTGGTGGAGCGGGACAGATCGCGCTCGTCGTCGATCCCGTGCGTCAGGCCGAAGGGATTTTCGAATGGCGTGACGGCAAGCCAGTGTTGGCCACACACTATTGGGTCGGCGGCCGGATTGTCGCAGGAGAGCCGGCCGCTCGCGGCACCGCAGTCGGGCACACCTCGTCGGCAGACGCGGCACGCCACGCGAGCGGATTGGCTTCGGGAGCGGCGGCCAGTAGCAGCGAGTCGCTCGGCTTTGGTCCGATTCGCTTGTCGTCGCTGACCACGTTGCTGCTGGTCGCGCTGTTTTTTCTGATGGGATACGTTCTGGCGGGACAACGTTCGCGCTGGGAGCAGATGCGGTTGATCGAAGGAACCGTCGCGCATTACGGCTTGTGGCAAGGAGTGCGACCTGGCTTGGAGGAGGGGCTTGCCGCGTTACGAAAAGAGTTGACCGCCGTCTCCGACCGCATGGACACGCTGTCTCGCGAACACATCGCGTTGGCCGGTGACGACGCGAAAGAGAAGGCCAAAGAGTGGAGCCAGCTTCGCGAGTCGCTGACGGCGTCGCGGCAGTTGCTCAAACAGATGGAAGACCGCTACTCAATGACCCCGGAAGAGCAAACTGTTCTGATGCGAATGGCCGCCCAACGCTTGGCAGAGCTGTCCGCTTCTCAGTCTGACGCACCGGCCAAGAACACGACGAAAGAGAAGAGTTCGACAGCATCGCCAGATAAGAGCGATAAGAAATCTGAGAAGCCGTCCTCGTCCGAAAGCACGCCTGACAAATCGAATTCCTCGAAGGATTCGAAATCACCCAAGAGTTAGTTGCCGGATTGGAAATTGAAAATTGGAAATTTGAGATTGGAAATTTGAGATCCCTGCCCCCACAAGGAATCCACCGTGCCCCAGGACGCCCCTCTGAAAATCGACTCGCGTGACCTGTTCTCGCCGCAGGTCGAGGAATATCTGGAGGTGCAAACCGCGCTCGGACGGGATGCGGGAGAAGTGGCTCCGCAGCCGTTGCTGGTGCGAGTCATCTATTCCAGTTGGTTTTATTTGTCGCTCTGCTCCGCTCTGGGTGGCTTCTGCGGTTGGGCGTTGCTGGAGCCGTTCTTCGACGACAACGACATCGGTCATGGGCGCATCATCTCCGGGCTGCTGATGTTTCCCACGGTCGCGGGATTCATCGGCCTATTTCTGGGCGCGGCGGAGGGGATCATGTGTCGCAACGCGCGACGCGCGTGTTTGTCGGGCGTGATCGGTTTAGGAGTCGGCTTCGGCGGCGGCTTGGTGGCGTTGATTCCGACCGAGATCATTTTCAACATCATGCGGGTGATTTCCGCGAGCTTCATGAAAGGTCAGCCTGCTCCCGGCGCAATGCCGACCGGTCTGGCTCTGCTGATTTTGATAATGGGCCGAGCGTCTGCCTGGGCGGTGGTCAGTATTCCGGCGGGGCTTGGCCAAGGGATCGCGCTGCGAGAGAAGAAGGTCGTGATGAACGGCCTGATCGGCGGAGTCTTGGGCGGGCTGCTCGGCGGGCTGTTGTTTGATCCGATCAGCTTGGTCTTTGTGACGGCGGACGGCCAAGCGACCGCCAGCCGAGCGATCGGGATGACGGTGATCGGCGGCATGGTCGGGCTGTTCGTCGGCCTGGTGGAAGGCTGGACGAAGACCGCTTGGCTGCTGATGCGCAAAGGTCCGCTGGCCGGCAAGCAGTTCGTGTTGTTCAAGGACACGACGATCTTGGGAAGCTCGCCGAAGTCCGAGATTTATCTCTTCAAAGACGACGCGATCGAACCTCGTCACGCGGTGATTCACAATCGAGGCGGCCGCTTCGAGATCGAGGATTGCGAATCTCCCGACGGCACCTACGTCAACGGCATCGCGATCAAGAAGCAAATCCTGCAAAGCGGCGATCAAATCGTGCTGGGCAAGACAGTGCTGGAGTTCTCACTTCGCGAGTCGCAGACTTAAAACCGTCAATTACTGGTTGGTCCACTTCCCACTCCATTCGAGGAATCCGATTCATGCCGATCTCAATTACCTGTCAGGAATGTGGCAAAGGTCTAAGGGCACCCGATGGGTTGGCGGGGAAGAAAGCGAAGTGCCCGCAGTGCGGCACGGTGATCCCAGTTCCGTCAGACGTCGTCGATGCCGAAGTGATGGACCTCGAACCCGAACAAGCGGTCGCACCGCCATCATCCGATGCGAAGAAGAAACCGTGCCCGATGTGCGGTGAGATGATCCAGTCGTCCGCCGTGAAATGCCGTTTTTGCGGTGAACTCCTGGATGACGATCTGCGTCAGCGCACGAAAGGACGAACGGGGAGTTCACCGACGGACTTGAAAGCGATCGCCTCATTTCAAAAGGGAATCATCTTCTGCATCCTGATCTATCTGGGGGCCGTCGGTGCTCAGTTTGCGTTACCGCCCCAATTGCGTCCGATCATGGGACTCGGTGTGTTGGTCCTTGGTGTCGTCTCCACCGTGTTTGTGTTCCGCTTGGCCATGAGAATTTACAGCACCGGCGTGGGGATCGTGTTGGGGATTCTGACTCTGATTCCGTGTATCGGACTCATCGTACTGCTGATCGTGAACTCAAAGGCGACCGGCATTCTCAAAGAAAACGGAATCACAGTGGGCTTGCTGGGTGCCAATTCGTCGGACATCAAGTGACGCCTCCGGATAGCAAGTGTCGCTAGCGTTGTTCCTCGTCGAGTGAAATCGAACGCATCAGCGAACTGAATGGGCCAGTAAAACAGAAAGGAATTCCACGATGCCAATCTCAGTGTCGTGTCCGGAGTGTGGCAAAGGCCTGAAAGCACCAGAGGCGTTGGCGGGCAAGCAAGCGAAGTGCCCGGGCTGCGACGCGGTCGTGCCGATTCCGATGGCCGTCGTCGACGCCGAACTGATTGACAGCCCTCCGCCGTTGCCCAGTCAATCCAAAGCCTCTCCCAAGAAACCGGCACAGGCCGAGGACGAATACGGCGACCGATTCGATGATTTGGACGACGGCGAAGCTGATGTGTCTTCGGAAAGCTCAGAGAAACGCAAACCCTGTCCGATGTGTGGCGAGATGATTTTGGCGACGGCGGCCAAGTGCCGCTTCTGCGGCGAGATCTTCGATCCGCGTGTGGCGAGAAGCGGCCGACGACGGCGTGGAGCGACTGAAGAGTACGCGGGATTTTGGTTACGGGTTGTTGCCTCGATGATAGACGGATTCATCAGCTGGATTGTGATGTTTGTTTTCTTGGCGATCGTCGGAGCCATCCTTATCGCGATCGGAGGGCCGGCTGATGGTAACGGCAATGATGTTGGTCCCGCAGAAGTCATCCTCGTCATCCTGTACTACGGAGTTTCGATTGTTTTTCCCTGGCTGTACTCAGCTCTTCAAGAGTGCTCGGAGTCACAGGCCACCTTGGGAAAGAGGATGCTCGGGCTTCGAGTCACCGATCTCGAGGGTAACCGGATCACCTTTGGCCGCGCATCCGGTCGGCACTTTGGCAAGATTCTGTCCGGATTGATTTGCGGGATCGGCCACATCATGGCGGGCTTCACCGAGAAGAAGCAGGCATTACACGACATGCTGGCGAGCACTTTGGTCGTCAGAGACTAACCCAAACTTGTGTGACGGAGACATTCCGCAGAGCCGCCCGTTGACACTGTCCAAGAGCCGATCGCGTTACAGAAAGAAAGGAATTCCGCATGTCAATTTCGGTGAAGTGTCAGGAGTGTGGCAAGGCACTGAAGGCTCCCGATGCGTTGGCGGGCAAGAAGGCCAAGTGCCCGCAGTGCGGAACGGCGGTGCCGATTCCTCAGGCGGTCGTCGATGCCGAAGAGATCGACGACGAATTCTCGGCACCACCGAGTAAGTCCAAAGCGACCGCCAAGAAGCCCTCCAAACCGGAACCTCAGGACGAGGACGAATACGACAATCCATTTGAGGGTCTGGCCGATTACGAAGCGGCTGCCCCGGCACAGCGCTCTGAGAAGCGGATACCGTGTCCCTTGTGCGGCGAAAAGATTTTGGCCAGTGCCGCCAAGTGCCGCTTTTGCGATGAGATTTTGGACCCGACGCTCCGCAAGCGAGCCAAGAAGAAGGCCAGTTCCAGCAGCGGCGGCGACGGCGAACTCTCAACGACGGACATCTTGCTCTGCGTGCTCTGTTCGGGCATCGGTTGCATCGTCGGGATCGTCGCCTTGATCAAAGGCGACACCTCGCGTGGCGGCAAGATGCTGGGCATTTCGCTTGCCATGCAGGTCTTTTGGGGAGTGGTCCGAGTGATCATCGAACAGGCGGGGAAGCCGTAATGGCCGCACCGATCATCTCCTGTGAGTGCGGCGCGAATGTGCGGTTGCCGACGAGTTCGGCCAAGCGTGCGTTTCGTTGTCCGATCTGCAAGACCGCGCTGGCGTTGACCGTCGATGCGAAGGTCTTGTCCGCGCGGCAATTGCAGGCGGGCGATCCGGGAGCCACATGTCCGATTTGCCAGACCGGCATTCAAGCCGACGAGTTCGTCGTCACCTGCCCAAAGTGCGATCAAGTGCATCACCGCGAATGCTGGTCGGAAGTGGGCGGCTGCGGCACCTACGGCTGCGAGCAGGCTCCGGCGATCGACAAATCCGAAGCCGCTCCGCAAACGCCGATGTCGGCTTGGGGCGATACGAAAACGTGCCCCGTCTGTGGCGAAGAGATCAAGTCCATCGCCGTCCGTTGCCGGTATTGCAACACCGACTTCAACACCGCTGATCCGCTGACTCTGAAAGACCTGCACCGGCAGGCCAAACAGGACGACACGCTCAAGAAGCTGAAACAGACGACGCTGACGGTCTTTGTCGTCAGCATCCTGATCCCTTGTGTCGCACCGCTCACGGGCATTGCCGGAGCGGCCTACTTTCTTCCCAAGCGGGACCAGTTGCAAAAATGTGGACCGCTGCATCAAGTCATGGCTTTCGCGTCGCTGATTGTCTCGGCCATCTACACGGTGCTGTTGTTGATCTTCGTCGCTTATGAGATGACTCATTGAGGTGCTCTGGTGTTGAACCGCGTCCCCATACGTCGCATTGCCGGACTCCGCGAAGCGGGGGCCTTGTGCCCGCACTGCCAAGCGGAACTCCGGTCGGGAGACGACTCGGTCGCCTGCGCCGAGTGCGGCGAGTGGCATCACTGGAACTGCTGGGAAGCGAAAGAGGGCTGCGGTTCGTATGAATGCTCGCACGGTCGCCGGCCAGTCACGGAGCACGACAATCCGGAGGTGCTGCGTATTTCGACCGACGATCTCCGTCGCGCCGTGCCGCTACCGAGCCGAGTCCCGTTCGCCGCCAACTCGTCGGCCTCCTTCGCCTTCAACGACGAGTCCCACAACGACGGCTCGCCACGACGTTGGAACCGGATGGCAATCGCCTCGCTGATCGTTTCGATCGCCGGCATTCCATTGTTCGGCTTGGTGACCGGATTGGTCGGCATCCTGTTGGGAAGCCTGGCGATCGCTCGGCACAAAAGCTGGCATCGCGGAATCGGCGTTGCGGTCGGCGGAATCCTGCTGGGGGTTGCCGATGTTGCCGGCTGGGTGATTGGTCTGGTGCTCTTCTTCCAACAACCGGGCATGGCGATCCGCATCGACGATTTCGAGCCGGACCCCGCGGCGCTCAAGCAGCTTCCACCGCACATCCTGCGAGCGATGACCGCCAACGCGCTGATTCATGTGGCCCCTGAATGGAGCCGCTTGCGTGGCGAGGCGATCGGTTCGGGAGTCGTGCTACGGATTCAAGACGGCTTTGGCTTGCTGGTGACGAATCGACACGTCGTCGATCCAAACTTCGCCGAAGACAACGGCGCGGCGCTTCCCGTGTTGGATCAGCTTGGGCATCTGGACGTGAAACTGATCGGACAGCCCGCGCGGCCAGCTACTGTGGTGTGGGTCGCTCCCGACGGGATCGATCTGGCGTTGATCCGCGTCCCGATCAGTTCAACGGAACCGCAGGCCGCCGAGTGGGACACGGTTCCCCAACTGACGATCGGTGACGACGTCTTCGCGGTCGGCAACCCGCATGGCTTGGGCTGGACACTGACGCGCGGCAGCTTGTCTCAACTGCGGTTGAACAACATCGGCCGCCACGAATTGAAGGTCATTCAAACCAGCGCGGCGATCAATCCGGGCAACAGCGGCGGCGGCCTGTACGACAAATCGGGCCGCCTCATCGGCATCAACACTTGGACCAAAGACAAACGCATGGCCGAGGGACTCAGCTTCGCAATCACGTTTGCCACGTTGCTGGAACTGGCCCCAGCCGAACAGCGACTCAAATGACGTCACTCGCCGTCCCGTCCTCCGAATTCCGACTTCTCAGAGGAGGGACTGAAATGCGAAAAGTCCTCGCGAACAACTGCCGCATTGCTTCCACGTCTGCCGAATGTTTGAACCGGCGAACGCTGCGCAGCCTTGTACCCGCAGCGTCAGCGAGGGCGATCGTTTCAGAACGCGAGGACTTATACCTCGCGCGTCCAAATTTGGGACTTCTGAGCCGGTCTAGCCGAATCGACGAACCGGCTCAGAAACATCTTACCGATGGCCGTGCGAGGTAGAACGTGGTCTTCCCTTCGGCGACGATCGCTGGCTCAAGAATAGCACCGTTCGCCTGAGCCTCGAAAGCACAACCAGACCCAGAGGACGCCCTCGGAAAGCGACCTGACTTTGGGGCGATCCTCTGCCTTTCTCGTCTCAGCGACCACTCCGATGCGGGGATGCGACGTTGCTCATTCCCAAATGCGGTTGCGGGACGGCGGATGTTGGCGGCGGCGCGGCCGAGGTTTTCCCAGCGTCTTTTTCTTGTTGGCGCTTCACGGCTTTGATGAGGATCGTTCCCAATGTGCCTCCCAACAGGGCGGGCAGGAAGATGATGTCG
This sequence comes from Planctomyces sp., assembly GCA_005798445.1. Lineage (GTDB taxonomy): Bacteria > Planctomycetota > Planctomycetia > Planctomycetales > Planctomycetaceae > SXKJ01. The sequence goes on along the minus strand of SYJG01000003.1, from coordinate 16,243 downwards.
CCGGCGACGGCGACGGCGATGATCGCGGCCATCAGCCAGCCGAAGCGGCTGACCAGCAACAGCTCGGACGGGTACAACATCAACATGCCCAGGGCGAGCACGGCGGAGGTTTCCCAGATCGCCGGGCCGCTGTGGCCGACGGCCAGAGCGATCGAGTCCTCGCGCGATTTGCCGTCGCCGATCCCTTTGCGAAACCACGTCAGTTTGTGCAGCGTGCCGTCCACTCCGATGCCCATGGCGATCGAGGCGGTCATCATCGTGCCGATGTCGACAGGGATTCCAAAGTACGAAATCAGGCCGAAGATTTGCCCGATCGGATAGACGTTGGGGAGCATCGTCATGAAGCCGGCAAACAGGTTTCTCACGGCGAAGATCATCACGATGGCGACTGTCAGATACGCGACGCCGAAGCTGCTGACCTGGCTATCGATCAACGCGGTTTGCGTCTGCAAGAAGACTGGAACCATGCCGGTGACGACGTGGTTCGTGCCGGCGTGGCGTCGCAAGACGGACTGTGTCATCCGATGCACATCTTGCAGGAGTTCGGCGAAATTCGTGTCGGTCATGATGAAGCACTGCGCGGTGATGCGCCACAGTTCGTCGTCGATTTGGTTGAGCTTGGCGTCACCCGGCTGGCTGAGATCGCTCGACTCTTTGGCGACGGAATAGAACGACTTCGTGCCCGTGACTTCACCTTCGCGGATGCGGCGTTGCATCTCGGTGGCCGTCTTGTTGTGACGCATGATGGACAACGCCCCGGCATCCGTCGCCAGCGCTTCGGAGACCGGCCGGAAGTCAGGCAGCGCGATGGCTCCGCTGATTTCGCTGTGCTCGCGCATGCGGGTTTCAATCGAGCGGACAACTTCCATGCGTTCGAGGAAGTTCATTTTCGTCTGGCTGTCGCGGTCGAAGCGGACGATGACGTCGACCGGCACGATGCCGACCAGATTCTCTTCCAGGAACCAATAGTCCTTGACGATTGGAGCGTCCGCCGGGAAATAGCGGATGACCTTCGTTTCCGTCTTGAACCAATTCAGCCCGAAGCAACAGGCGATGGTCATGGCCGAGTAGCTCCAGACGATCCAGTGCCGCTTCTGACAGCACCAGCGTCCAAAGTTCTCCCACTTGGTCGAATCGACTTCGTGCGGCTTGGGTGGCTGGAACGGCATCAGTTGGATCAGAGAGGGGAGCAGAATCAGCACGGCTCCCAGTCCGATGACCGAACCGACTGCCGAATACATGCCGAAATCGCGCACTGGCCGCAGTTCGCTGGTCAGCAGCGAGAGCACGCCAATCGCCGTTGTGATCGTCGCGAACGTGCAGGGCGCGGCGGCCATCTTGAAGCACTCGACGATCGCCGTCTGCTTGTTGTGAAACGCGGCGTGCCGCCAGTAGTGAGCAACATGAATCGCCCCGGACATCACGACCACCATGAGAAACGTCGGCATCAGAACCATGACCATGTTCATGCTGCCGCCGGTCAAGGGGACAATGGCCGTCGTCACGAAGACGGTGAAGTACGACACAAACAACACAAGCAACGACAACTTGATGCTACGCAGCATCGTGAATGAGACCAGCAGGCCCACGAGACCCGACATCCCAATCACCGAGCGTTCCCAAAAGCGGCTGAGTTTGGCGGACTTGTTCCAGACCGCGGCTTTCACCCCTTCGTTCAAAGCGGTGCTGGCGACGGGACGACCGCCGAGATGCAATTGATCGGATTGGATTCCGACAGCGACGGCCGCTTCGCGGATCAAAGCGATTGCCTTCGATTTGTCGGCTTCGCCGGCTTCACTGAGCACCACCGCCAACGCGATGGGGGAACCGATTGCCTGGAAGCAATCCTCAACGAGCGGCTCGCCATCAGGAGCCTTGGTCGTCGAGCTGCCTTTCAAACTGAGCACCAAATCGCGCAGCTTTGGGTTCGGCTTGCCGAGCAGCATTCCCTTCCATCGGACTTGAAAATCGTGTTGCGGAATCGGATCAAACTCGACGACGGTTGTTTCCACCGGATCAGGAACCGCAGTCTCACCGGCCGCAGCGTTGGCGGACTCGGACTCTGCCGGCGGATCGTCTTCCAGTGATTCAAATTCCTGAGCCGCTGGCAGAACTTGCAGATCGAGCCCTAATTCGGCGTGGGCTTTCGCAAGTAGTTCGCGTTGGAGTTCCTTGCGACGTTGTCGGCCGGCTTCCGTCAGGCGAACTTTGAGTGCTCCCGTACCGACCAGAACACCCTCCAATCGTTGGATGGCTTCATCACGTTCGACGCCGTGTTCCACCATGCGCGTGACGGCATCGCGAGGTGTGGTGACTCGTGAGACTTGCTTCAGGTCGTTGCGCCGGACTCCATGTTCATCGAGCTTGCCGACGAGCCGTTCGGCCAATTTCTCGACACGCGAATCGGTCAAGCTGCTGTCGTTCCACGACACCAGGATGCTGTCGCTGGCATCGAGGTTGAATTGCCGCATCGACCAGTTCAGCGTCACGGCGTTCGGATTTTCCGCCGGAAGCCAGTGCTCGATGTCGTTTTCGATGTGCGTATTTCGCAGCGACCAGACGCACAATGGGGCGATGAAGAGGCACAACAACAGAACCCAGAGAGAATATCCGTTTCCCCACGGGTCGCGCTTTTCAAAAAAGTTCGTCATATTGTGAGAGCTTCCGTGTTGCTCGGTGTGTCGAACCTGTCCCTTGCTCGGCACGAACATCGATCCGTGATTTGTCCGCAATCTGGAATGAAAGTGAACGGGGCGGGATTCTAGCCATCTTCTGGCAAATGAGTGAAGCACAGTCCGCTGCGGCAAATACGGCTGACTGATTGATCGGGCGGTGCCCGATCAAACACGTTGCGAGTGACGGACAAGAGTGCCTGTCCTACACTGGCCGCATCATGGCAGGCAATTCCTTCGGACAAGCGTTGCGAATCACAACGGCGGGAGAGAGTCACGGACCGGGCAACGTCGTCATCATCGACGGCGTGCCGGCGGGAATTGAGTTGAGCGAGGCGGACTTGCTGGTCGATTTGCGGCGGCGGCGACCGGGGCAGAGCAAGATCGTCACGCAGCGACAGGAAGACGACTCGCCGGAAATTCTAGCCGGAGTGTTCGAGGGACGGACGACCGGCACAAGCTTGGCGATTTTGATCCGCAATCAAGATCAGCGGAGCCGCGACTACGAGGACATCAAGGAAAAGTATCGTCCCGGTCACGCGGATTTCAGCTTCGACGCGAAATACGGCTTCCGCGACTATCGCGGTGGCGGACGATCGAGTGCTCGTGAGACGACCGTGCGAGTCGCCGCTGGTGTTGTCGCCAAAAAAATTCTGCGTACCGCCTTCGGCGGCGAAGTGGTTGGCTACGTCGTGCAGGTCGGTGACGTGAAAGCCAACATTCCTGATCCCGCCGCAGTCACGTTGTCGCAAGTGGAAACGCTGGCGAGTGGCGAGCCGAACATCGTCCGTTGTCCGGATGAGGCCGCAGCCGCTCGCATGATCGAGCTGATTGAGGCGGTTCGCAAAGAGGGTGACTCAATCGGCGGTGTGGCGGAAATCGTCGCGACCAACATCCCACCCGGATTGGGTGAGCCGGTCTTCGATAAACTGAAAGCCGATCTCGCAAAAGCGCTCTTCAGTTTGCCGGCGGTACTCGCCGTAGAATACGGCATCGGTTTCGGCTGCGTCACCATGCGTGGCAGCGAGCACAACGATTTGTTCGTGCCGAAGCGAAGCACAAACGGTTCGACTGCGTCTGTCGCCGAGCTTGTGACGACGTCGAGCAACCGTCATGGTGGAATGCTCGGCGGAATTTCGACCGGCTTGCCAATCGTGCTGCGTGCGGCGGTGAAGCCGACCAGTAGCCTGCCGATCGAGCAAGCGACGGTGAGTCGCGCTGGCGAGCCAACGACCATCAAGACGAAAGGCCGACACGATCCGTGTCTCTTGCCTCGCTTTATCCCGATGGCCGAAGCGATGGTGGCAATCGTGCTCGCCGACCATTGGCTCCGCTGGAAAGGCCAAACGCTCTAACCCCAACATCTCTCGATCATGCCGTGGCTTCAGCGACAACTTCGATTGCCGGAATTCCCACGCGGATTTCATCTCGTGACGGATCATGTGGTTGACGCGCTGCCAGAATTGGCTCGCGTGCAGGTGGGTTTGTTGCACGTTTTTATTCAGCACACTTCGGCATCGATCACGATCAACGAGAACGCCGACCCCGACGTGCCGGCGGATTTGGAGTCCTCGTTCGATCACCTCGCGCCCGAGCGATTTCCGTATCGCCACACGGTTGAGGGGCCGGATGACATGCCGGCGCACGTCAAAGCGGCGATGCTCGGCAGTTCCGTCTGGGTGCCGATTGCCGAAAGCCGACTTTGTCTGGGGACATGGCAGGGGATCTATCTTTGCGAGCATCGCAATCGAGGCGGCTCGCGACGCCTGGTGCTCACTTTGCAAGGCGAATGGATGCCGTCGGCGTAGTCCTGCGGTGCCGAATTGCTGGAAGCGACGATTTCGTTTGGCACGTTGCACCCAACAACGACGCGAATCGGCATCGCGTGCGGTACTCACGGCTGGCTAGTTCCTCGTGTTAGGCAAACTGTAGCCCGCCCCCTTGTGGGTCGGGTGATTCCAGATTCGTCGGACGCTTAGCGGAAACATCGAATCCTCCGACCCACAAGGGGTCGGGCTACAGACACCGCAACTTCAAGAATTCGCCAGCCCTGGTGCGGTACTGCAACTCGTTGACACTCCGCGGGGGCAGGTCTAGCATCCAGCCGCTCATTCAACGCTTCATTCCGGGTGGATTTGCTGATGAATTCCCATTGCGATCGATCTGGCGGGCGGAGTTCGTGTCGATCCGTCGAAGCTCGTCCCTGGAAGTGCCTCACCGTTGTGGTGTTGGCCGTGTTCATCGCGGGTCAATGCTCATCGCGCGTCTTCAGCGCGGAGAAGCCTCCGGAAGTGCTCGCCGCAGTTCGCAAAGCGCTCGACTACTTGCAGAAGAACGCACAAACGGTGACTGCGCACGAGTCTGGGTTGGTGGCTTACACCTGCATCTCTGCGGGGATGTCGCCGGACGATCCGTCGGTGAAAGTGTTGATCGACAAGATTCTGCTGAAATTCAAGTCCGACGAATACAAGCCAGAACTCCACCACTATTACGAAGCCGGTGTCGATGCGATGGCCTTGGCCGCCGCAGACAAGCAGAAATATCGCGACCAGATCCAGCTCGTCGCGAACTACCTGCTCAAACATCAGCGAGTCAATGGGGCGTGGGATTATCCCGGCCAGAATAATGGCGGCGACACGAGTATCTCACAGTACGGCATGTTGGGGTTGTGGGCGGCGGCTCGCGCAGGAGTCGAGATTCCTGTGAAGGCGTTGGATACCGCTGCGACGTGGCATTTGCAGACACAATTGAAAAACGGTGCCTTCTGCTATCAGCCGCTCGCTGTTGAAACTAGCGCGAAGCACAGTATGACGATGGCCGGCGTCGGGTCGTTGGGGATCGCTCGACTATTGATGTCTCGCAATGCGCACGCGTTGGAGACAATCGCTGAAGAACCCGAAGTGAAGACCAAAAAGAACGAGAAGGCCTTCGGCATCCTGGAACGAGTCACTGCGAAAGAGACTCCCGACAATCCTTTTCCGGCAGCGCCCAGCGACGCGAATTACAAGCCCCAAGTTTCGTCCCGTGATCTTGATGCCGCGATGAAACGTGGCCTCGGGTGGCTCGCCTCGAATTACACCGTCGATAAGAACGCTTTGGGCTGGCACCTTTATTACCTGTATGGACTCGAGCGTGCGGCATCGCTGGCGAACCTCGAGAAGATCGGCAGCCATGATTGGTACGCCGAGGGCTATCGAGTGCTGCTGAAGATACAAGACGCCGATGGCGGATGGACCGACATTGGTGGCAAAATCTCTGCGACGTGTTTTGCGGTGCTATTCCTGGTTCGAGCGACGGAGAAGCTGGTTCCCAACGCGCCGCCTCCGAAAGCCGCTCCGAAAGCGGCGACGTTTGGAGGCGGACTCCTGGCCGGCGGTCGTGGGCTGCCGACCGACTTGGCCAACGTCGATACCAAGGATGGCAATCTCACCGCCAAAAAAACGGACACACCGCTCGACAAGCTGCTGGCGGAATTGGAGAACCCAAAGTCTCTGAAAGTTGAGTCCGCACAGGCGGCTCTGGTCGAGGCGGTTCAGATTGGTCAGCGGGAACAACTCATTGGGCAGAAAGATTTGCTGCTGAAGCTGGCCAAGGATTCGCGAGTCGAAGTGCGCCGGACGGCGTTTTGGGCACTCGCTCGCTGCAACGATTTGCGAGTCGCTCCAGTATTGATTCAAGGTCTGATGGATGCCGACTTCGACGCGGCGGTGGAGGCTCGCAACGCGCTGTGCGTGCTGAGTCGCCGGCCGCGCGGGTTCGGTCTGCCGGATGATTTGATCGCCAAGCTGCCCGAAAACGCAGCTCAGGCGGAAAAGGATTCAGCCTTCGAGAAGTGGCGGGACGCAGACATCCGCCGCTGGCGCGAGTGGTATCAAAGCGTGCGACCGTACAGCGAACGAGACAAATTGCCCGATTGAGAGTGAGTCACCAGCCCGACGCGCCAGCGAGGGGTTCCACCGTTTCCAGTGAGCCAACGACGGCGAGTTGCCGAGTGAAAGAGTTCCGATCGTGAGCAGCACCACCGAAAGTTCCGGTCAACAACGTGCGCCGGCGATCAGTATGTCGCAGCACGATCAAGTCACGTCGGGGCTGTTTGCGTTTTGCATGCTGCTGGGGACAACGACGTTTTTGTTGATCACGATTTGGATCGCGAACATGCTGCCAACGCCAAAGCGGCCACCGGCAGTGCAGATTCTGGAGGAAGATCCCGGTGGCGATCCGCATGGATTCGAGGATGGCACACCGGGCGAAACGCTGGCGTTAGGCTCACCCGATGTCGATCCGAATGCTCCGGCAATGGCCGAGGCGGAGGAGATTCCAGACACGGCCGAAGTCTCCGCCGAGTCACTGGATGCTGTGGCGGATGTCGCTGACTCGACGGAGATGGAAAGCTCGGATTCCTCCGATGCCCCGGTGGTGAATCGAGCCTTTGTGCCGGCGACCGCCGTACCAACTCGGCCAGGTAGCCCATTCGGCACGAAAGGAGGGACTGGTCGTCCCCCCATTGGATTCGGCACAGGCAAAGGGGGCTTTCCGCGCGAGATGCGATGGTTTGTGAAATTCGTCGAACGGGGCACGCTCGACGAATATGCCCAGCAATTGGAATTCTTTGGCATCGAGTTGGGGGCTCTGATGCCCGATGGCAAGCTGGTCCTGGTCAGCAAATTGACCGCGCCACGCCCCACCGCTCGCACGGTGACCAGCGGACAGGAAGAGAAGCGACTGTACTTCACATGGAAGGGAGGCACTCGCAAAGGGGTCGATGTGCAAATCTTCCAGAAGGCGGGCGTTGATGCGACCAACGCCGTTCTGATCATGCACTTTTACCCGCCGCAAACCGAGAACCAGTTGGCTGTGCTGGAACTGGATTACAAGAAACGCAAAGCCGCCGACATCAAGAAAACTTACTTCTCGGTTCGGACGGCCAAAGAAGGCTACGAATTCATGATTACCAGTCAGACGCCAATCAAGTAGCGGGCGTCGTGGGCGCTGCTCACTGCGGCTCTTCTTCTTTGGCGACCGAAAGCATGAATTCTTTGAATTCGAGGTCGTAGCCGAGGTCTTGGATCATCACGAACGTGCCGTTGAACGCGTCGCCGTGCGCTTTGACGAGTAGCTTTTTGGCGTTCAAGGCCAGCGCGCTGCGCAAGCGGCCGCGCAGATCGGCTTCGGTCGGGAATTCGACATCGTCGATGAAGATGCGGTTTTGGCTGTCGACGCGGACGACGACGCACTCGCTGTCTTGGTCGAGGTCGGCGGCCGTTCGACGGGATGCCGTTGGAGCGCCTTCTTGCTTGGTCTCTGGCATGTTAATGCACGAGATAATGCCGGACGCGGTTGTGATCATGAAGAAGATCAGCAGAAAGAAGACGATGTCCACCATCGCCGTCATATCCACTAGGTCCGCGTACTTTCCTTCGTCGTCTCCTCCGGAAAACAGTGGAGCGTCTGCGTCGGAATCGTCGTCGTCCGCATCGGATTCCAACGTTTGATGCGTTGCCGGAACACGGAGCTTCGCGCGGCAGCCAGTGCAGAGCACAACGTCGTCACGGTTGTCGTCATCGACGTGTCGCTCGGTTCCACATTGGGGGCACTGCAACCGCATTTGAGATTCCTGAAGGTCGGGCACTTTTGCCCAACGCTGATTGTCAGCGACACAGGACGGGCAAGAGTGCCCATCCTCCTGTCGATCACTTGTCCTTTTCCAACACGGCCAGTCGCAGCTTGATGCCTTCGGTGGAAGAAGCGGCACTGGCAATGTGAGAAATGTCTTTCAACGGGACTTCCTTCTCCGCTTTGATCAGCAAGGTGTCCTTCGGTTTGGCGTCTTTTGCTCCGGCTTTCACCGCTTCGGTGACTTTTTGCAGGATGACGGCTCGATCGGTCAGCACTTCACCGTCGCCGTCTTCGCCGATGACGACCGAGGAGCCGCGTTCATCTCCTTTTTTCACGATCACCATGACTGAGGTCTCCGGATCACCGGCCACACAGTGCTTGGCGGCGGGCAAGTCCACTTCGTTGGCCATCGCCATGACCCACGAAACCAAAAAGTAGATATTCATCAGCGAGACGAGATCGACCATCGCGGTGACGTCGAATTCCGGGTCTTCGACTTCACACCGCTTGCCCGCCAGTCCGTTGCTGAAACCTGATTCGAGCCTTGCGGCGGATTCACCGTGCATTGGCGGCGACCTTGTTCTTGGCGGGACGGAAGCAGCCCAGCACATGCGTCATACCGGTGCCGACTCCTTCGAGCAACTCGCGCGAGCGGATATTGAGGCTCGCCAGGATGTAGCTGAAGGGGATGGCGGTGGCCAATCCCATCGCCGTGCAAATCAAAGCGATACTGATGTCGCGCGCGATCATGTGCGGCGCGACCTTTTCACCGGTGCCGATGCGACCGAACGCCGCGATCATGCTCAACACCGTCCCGAACAGTCCCAGCAGCGGGCCGGTTTTGATCGTCGTCGCGACCCAGCCCATTTTTTGTTCGAGCGGTCCCATCAGGTCGCGCTGGATCAGCTCGCCAACTTGCTCGCGCAGACCGTCGTAGCCGACGCGGCGGTTGGCGATGACAGTCAGCACCAGCCTCGGCAAGGCCCGCAGAGATTTGGCTTCGCACATTTCCGTCGCTTCGTCGAACGCGCCCGACTTCAATTTCGGCAGCAGTTCATTGAGGAACTCTTCCTGGTCTTGATGGCTGCGAAACTTCAACTGCTTCGTTCGTCGCCACGACAGGATCACGCAGTACAGCCCCCAGACGAAGTTGATTCCGAGGAAACCGAAGCAGGCGTCCCCCATCTTGTGCGCGATATCGTTGAAGGTCATACCGGCAGCGAGCGTGACAAAAGCCATCTGGCTGTCGCTGGAATTCAGGGCCAAATCAAGGACATTCATGGAGCGAAATCTCCGAGCGAGTTGAAACACGGCTTCGCGAGTGTCGGCACGGGTTCGCGAAAGTGAGCAAAGGCGTAACCGCCAGCCCGTGCGGAATCAAGGGGGCAAGGTGTAGAGTTGTCCGCAACTGTGGCTCAGGAGGGTTTCGCTTCAGAATTTCGTGGGATAGATTCCTGCCTCCGCTGCGACGCGTTCCTCCTTTCTGGTTTCGTTGTGCTTCGAGAATCATTGCGATGCCGATCCGTTTTTTGTGCCAGCATTGCCGCAAACGCAACAGTGTCTCCCGACGCATGGTGGGCCAAATTGTCAAGTGCCCTCGTTGCGGCGAAGAGACCAAGGTCGTAGCGGAAGCAGACTCCGCGCAGGACGATCCACCGCCCGTGGATAGGCTGGCTTCCGCGGTCTCGAAGCCGCCGACAACCCCCAATCCGTTCGCGAAAGACGCGCTCGACGCTGGACGCACAGCGAACGAACGCCTCGCGGACGATGATTCCGGCGATCACGACGGTGAAGATGTCTCGACCAGCGGCGCTCGTGTCGGAAGTTCGTTCGAGTTTCCCGATGTGAAGTTTCCCGCGTTGGTTTCCGGTCGGGTTGAGATTCGCGATGCCGAGGGGAACATCGAGATTCGAGAGCTGTCCAAGTCACAACCCTTTTCGATTGGCCGGCACTCGACGAACGATGTCATCGTTGACGAAGACGGTATCGCGTCGCTGCATGGGCGGATCAGTTGGAATGGCTCAGCGTTTGAAATGACTGCGGCTGCCAATGATGGCATTGAGGTCAACGGCACGCTCGTCAAGCAGCGGACGCTCGCGAGTCGCGATCTGATCCGCATCGGCAGTGTGGACATTGTGTTGACCGTCGAAGATCCCTCGGCCCCGGCGAAGAAATCAAAATCGTCTGATGACGGTCCTTCGGCCAAAGGCACTCCGGTGCAGCAGGACCAAGACGGCGGCGGGCAACTCGACCTGGATGACTTGTACGATGACCTCGAACAAATCGAGAGGCGCAACCAGGACAGCGATGGGGAAAAGTCAGGGTTGAAATCTGCCAAGACCGGCTTCGGGCTGAAGCGTCGGGCGGATGAAGAATTCGAGGGCTCGCCGGAAACGTCGGAATTGACGATGGCGGAACTCGTCGACGAGGCCACCGAAGACACCGGGCAAGAGCCGGCCGACGATGACTCCGATTCGCGATCGCGGGACGTTGACACGGATGCAGGACCGGTCACGTCGCTGCGGACACTCTTCGCGAAGAACGAACGGCTCAAAGAGCAGACTGTCATGCGCTCGCCGTTGGTGTTGTTCTTGGGGGGCGGCGGCGGTTTGTTGGCGATCGTGGCGCTGGTCTTCTGGTTCATGATTGGCCGCGAACAGGTGCGGCGGCAGTTCGACGAGGCGGCCAAGGAAATCCGAGGAGCGCAATTCGCGACCGGTATCCAGAAGCTGGAAGAATTCATCAAGGCTCATCCCAACCACAACCTGACCGACGGAGCCGATGGTGCCAGGGTGCAGTTGAGCAAAGCTCGCGTCGATAAAGAGCTGACCGGTTCGCCCGCCTACGCCAACGCCATCAAGGCACTGGACGAGTTCGTCGCCGAGCATCGTGAAGCGAAGTATTTTTCCGAGTTGCATGATGACGTTGTCGTGTTCGCCAAAAAGATCGCGCTCGACACTCCGAAGGCGGCGGCCGTCAACAAGCAGCGCGACCTGTTGAAGATTTCGACCGAGGCCGAAACGTTGCTGGAACGTTACAGCCCGCCAGACTCGCCTCCGGTCGAAGCGAAAAAGGAAATCGCGAAGGCTCGCGAAGACGCCGAGGCGGCAATTCTCAAGTCCGGCGTGTTTGAAGAGGCGCTGGCGTCGATCACAGAGTCGCTCAAGAAGAATTTGCCGCTGGCGGCGGTCGTCACGCGGCAGAAGTTGGTCGTGCGATATCCCGATCTGAGCGTGAACCCCAAGATCGACACCGCGCTGCGTCGCGCGCTGGAGATGGCCAAGCAGCAGGTGCTGCGTAAGGAATTCCAACCCGACGTGCAGACCGACGATCCCGTCAAGTCGCTCCCCAAGCCGCTGACGCTGGCAGTGCGGACGCGATCGCTCAGTGAGGAGCAATCCGCGAATCGCGTCATCTTCGCTTTGGGTCAAGATAGTTGCTTCGCCGTCGACAGCATCACCGGCGATCCGATCTGGCGACGGACAGTCGGCGTTGGCACGCCGTTCTTTCCTGTGCCGGTCGAAACGTCTCGTTCGGCAGTCCTCGTCTTTGACACGACACAGAATCAACTCGTGTTGCTGGACCGTCGCACTGGCGAATTGATCTGGCGGCAGGTGGTCGAGCCGGTCTCTGGTCCTCCGCTCGTCGCGCACGGACAGATTTACTTGCCAACGTTGGAAGGGTTCTTCTATCGCATCGATGCCGATTCGGGCCGGATCACGTCGCGGCTGAAGTTTCCGCAGCGACTGTTTGCTCCACCGATCGCAATGACGGACAACGCGCATCTGCTGGTCTTCGGCGAAGCGGAGTTCGCGTACACGCTCAGCCTCAGCCCGCTGGAGTGCAAACTCGTTTCGCAAACCGGTCACCAACCTGGCACGGTCGAAGCCTCACCGTTGGCGATGGGCCAATACGTCTTGCTGGCCGAGAACGATCGCGCGACGACCTCTCGGTTGCGAGTGTTGAATGCGTCCAAGGCGACTGACCGGCTGACCGACGTCGCTGAAGTGCGGGTCGAAGGACACATCCGCGACGAAATGATTTTGCGAGGCAATCAATTGTTCGTCGCGTCGTCCGGGCCGCGATTGACGGTTTTCAACGTTTCGGACGACAAGAATCAGACAACGCTCGCTCAGATCGCGACGTTACAAATTCCGACCAGTCATGCGGGAGCCGCGCATCTTGCGGCCGGCACCGACGGCCAAATCTGGTTGTCGGTCGGCGCGCTCCGCAAAGTGGTGCTCAAGACCAACGTGCTGCAACTCGACGAGCAAGCCACCATCGCCGTTGGGCAGAGTATTCAGCCGCTGCAAATGATCGGCCGCAATCTGTACGTCGGACGTCAACTGCCGCTTGGACAAGCCGTGCATCTCACGCAAGCGGACGGTGAGTCGATGGAAAGCAATTGGAAGACCGTCGTCGGTGCGCGTCTGTTAGCGGCGAATCAGGGCACAGACGGGCAACTCGTCTGTGTCACCGAAGGAGCCGACACGTTTCTGCTGAGCGCGAATGAAGTGACCACGGGTGGTTTTCGTGCTCGCAGCGAAAAACAACTCGAACTGCCGAAGAACACTCTCGAACCTTTGCAGGCCGCGGCTTTGGCGGAGGGCCGTGTCGCCGTCTGGACGAACGGAGCCGAAGGCAAATTGTGGGTGATTGGTCCCAGCGCTCTTCCACAAGCCGAGGTCGCGCTGCCTCTGCCGCTGGAATGCTCGCCGCTGCGTTTTGCCGGCGGAGTGCTGTTGCCAATTCCCGGCCGATTGAAGTTGGCCGGCCGTGCGGGTGGTCCTCCGTGCGATGATTTCCTCGCGCCGGTCAACACCAACAATGAAGGTCCGGTTCGCAAATGGAAGCACCTCGTGGCGATCGATGACGACACGCTGCTCGTCTTCGACAGCGCCGGCAAGATGCTCAAGCTGCAGTATCGCACGGGAGCCAAGACGTTTTTCCAATCAGTCTCCTCGATCGACTTCCCGCAACCGATCGATGTCGCTCCGGCGCTGCACAAGAGCCGCTTGTTGACCGCCGATGCCGCCGGCAAACTGCGAGTGCTCGACGTCACCGCGATGGAGCCTCGTGCGGAGATCGACTTGGGAGGTCCGGCTTCAAAACCGATTTGGATCTCCGACTCGTTGATGCTGGCCGAGGTGTCTCGGCAACGGTTGGTGGCGTTCGACTCTGCTGAGCCAAAGCAGCCACTCTGGACCTGCAATCTCGATGGGGTCGGTTTGGTTGGCAACCCATTGCTGGTCGGCAACGTCCTGCTCGCCGTCCAACAATCGGGTGACGTGCTCCGCATCGATGCGAAGACCGGCAAGGTGGAACAGAAAATATCGCTCGGTCAAGTGGCCACGCAGGGGCCGCTTCGCGTGGGCAATCTGTTGGTTGTGCTCACCGCCGATGGCAGCTTGCAGCACATCGAATCACTCGTCCCGGAATTCGTGGCGGCCGCGAAGCCCGAACCTGTGAAGACTCAACCCGTGCCGGTCGAGAAGCCCGCCAAGGACGACAAGCCGGCTGCCGAGGACAAACCCAAAGAGGGGGACAAGGAGAAGCCTGAGACTCCGCCGAAAAAGGATGCTCCCGCGTCCGACGACAAGTCCAACTCTCCGAAGACCGAGTGAGAGGCTATCCGAGAAGTCCGTAGCCTGACTCTCTGAGTCGGGCAATCTGAGAGAAACTGCCCGACTCGGAGAGTCTGGCTACGGCGAAAAGCCAGTTCTCGGATAGCCTCTGAGTGTCATGGCCGAACTGACGCCTCCCCCCGTATGCCGTGCCGGATTTGGTCACGACGGCGATCCCCGACGATGAGTGGTTGTGGGCACCGCAGGCTCCGAACATTGGACCGCTTGTGTGACGGTTCGGATTTTTGGTACTGATCGCTTGCATTTCTTGGAAACGATCGTACAGTCTCGCCCTCCTCGCTGCACATTCACTTCTCGACCATGTGGACATTCGATGAACGCCGCAACGCCGCAACGCCGCAACGCCGCAACGCCGCAACGCCGCAACGCCGCAACGCCGCAACGCCGCAACGCCGCAACGCCGCAACAAGGGAGTTGCAATCATGACAACCTCTCGCAGGTGTGTTGGCATGGGTGTGTTCCTTGTCTTGCTGGCTAGCGGATGTGGGAAAGAAACCACTCCTGTCGCGACGTCACCAGCTCCCAAGTCAGCCGTCGCACAACCCGTCCAATCCGCAACCATTCTGTGTCGTGAATCGACTTGGGATTTTGGAACTCGCGACAACACCAAGACGCGCGAGGTCGCTCACACCTTCCGATTGGAGAACGTCTCGGATCACACCGTTCAAATCGAGAAGGTCGAACCGACCTGTGGTTGTATCGTTTCCGAGAACTCGCCCACCGAACTGGCCCCCGGTGCAACGGGAGATGTCAGCGTGACGGTCAACCTGGCTGGGCCGCCCGGCAAGTTTTTGAAGTTTGTGAATGTCCGCCTGAAAACGGAGCCGGCAGCAATTCTGAACTTGGCAATTCAGGGCACAGTGGAGGTGTCACCGGCGTTTTACTTGGTGCCGACGAGCGTGGATTTCGGAATCCTCGCCGAGAATGAAACCAAGACGCGCGTCGTGAAAATCTCACGGCATGACGGATCACCAGTTCGATTTGAGCACGCCACGCCGGAATCGGAGTCCCTGGCTCAGGTGCGGGTCGTCAGCGGCGACGCGGCTGATTCGTTCGTCGAATTGACGCTGTCTCTGGACGGTTCCCGTTTGAATGCGGGCGATTTTCAATCGCGGTTCGTCGGAGTGACGGTGCATGGCACGCATCGCGAAGTGATGATCCCCGTCAAAGCCAAGATCGCCGGTCAACCGCATGGGCTGGTCGATTCGATCTTCTGCCAACTGCCGCCTGGTGGTTTTCACGATCAATCGCTCGGCGAAGGAACGGATTCTTTGCCCGCTGTGGAGGGCATTCGTTTCGAGGAGAGTGGGCCAATCACTGTGGAGTTGCTCTCGCCGGCCAAAGAGGGTGCGGCTCCGATCGTCCGCGTGACACGAAACGACGATCCGGTGGCCTCAAAGGTCGTGCGCGGCGAACTCGTGGTGAACCTGACGGGACGGGCGAAACCGATCCGAATTCCGCTGCGTGTGTTCCTGTCCAATCCAACGAAATCGTGAGGTGCTGCCGCAACCAGTTTGTTCTGAAATTCTGCCAGTGTGTTTTACGGGAATGTTCCCTGACTGTCCGACTGTTTCAACGACTTCACAAAGCAAAGGAGAGACTGACATGAAACGGCTCAATTCGATGATGGTGATACTGGGCGTCGGAACGATGTTGCTTGGCTTGGCATATGAAAGTCTGAATGCCCAACCACCTCCTCCGCCGCTGCAGATAACCGATGCCAAGTGTGTAACGTTGTTGGGACCGGGAACTTGTGCGGCAAGCGGCAGTTCGTATTGTAATACAATTGCCGGTTGTCCTGGCAGTTCCTGCGGTTATTGTAATTCGGCGACACCACTCCCCAACAAAGTATGTTTCTTCAACTATCCGGGCCAGAAGTGTGCTCCCAATGGATCACCCGCGACCTACTGTGTTGGTCCGTGGTTTCAAGGTAATTGCGGAATCGTAGGTGGTGTTTGTATTTGTGACGGCGCGACGCTCGTTGGAACTTGCTTATCCATATATGCGCTACCATGTAATTAAACGAGTGTGTCATTTCGATTTCTGTCGCACCGGCCACAGCTTTTCTAAAAACTACGCTGTGTGCAGTGCATTTTCCGTAGCATGACTCTTCCAGTGGGCAAAGGTCAAGCGAGGTGCCCGATTTGGAAGAGTCAGGCGACATCGGAATTTGGCGCTCGCTCATCTCAAACGCAACGGTTCTGAACAAAGCAGAAGTAGAGGAAAAGATCGCTGGGACGTTCTCATTGGGTGTGTTTTGGAAAGGCCCTTTGGGAATGGAGTCCCAGCGATGTGTGCGCAGATTAAGTT
>SYJG01000194.1 GCA_005798445.1 Planctomyces sp. | reverse complement strand
CGTCAGCCCTCCGAGTGGTTTTCATTGATTGATCGCTTGCTCGGAGGGCTGACGCCCTGCCGCTCGCCTGGGACAAGGTTTCATGATCAAGATCGTCGACTACGGCATGGGGAATCTTCGCAGCGTGCAGAAGGCGTTCGAGAAGCTCGGCCACGCGGCGGAGATTTGCAATCAACCCACCGAGCTTGGCGATGCCGACAAGATCGTGTTGCCGGGAATCGGAGCGATGCGCGACGCGATGTCCGAGCTGCGCCGTCGGCAATTGATCGCGCCGATTCTCGATCATCTCTCGGCCAACAAACCGTTCTTGGGAATCTGTCTGGGGCTGCAACTGTTGTTCGACGTGAGCTACGAAGACGGCGAGTGGCCGGGACTGGGAGTCATCCCCGGCAAGGTCGTCCGATTTGAAGATCAGCCGGACCTGAAGATTCCACACATGGGCTGGAACCAGTTGCAGATCACCGGTGAGCCGCCGCTCTTGGCGAACATCCCGCGCGACGCGCATTTTTATTTCGTCCACAGCTATCACGTCGTCCCGACCGACCGCAGTGTCGTGATCGCCGAATCCGAACATGGCGGACGCTTCGTCGCCGCCATCGGACGAGGCAACCTTTGGGCCACTCAGTTCCACCCGGAGAAGAGCCAGAAGCACGGCTTGCAGTTGCTGGCCAACTTCGCCGGGATGTGATTTCTTTTTCAACGCAAAGACGCGGAGAACACAAAGGATCGCGAAAGACCGAAAGTGCGAAAACACGAAAGACTCTTTTCGCATTTTCGCCATTTCGGGATTTCGCGATCCGCCTGACTGTTTGGTCGTGTTGCTTGGCCAGTTCCTCTTTGCGACTTCGCGTCTTTGCGTTGAAAAGTTCCGAACCGATTGAGGCTCCATGTCCTGGCGAATTCATTGGGTCATCCTGAAGACCTGCGTCTCCGAGCGGTTCGTGTACCGAGGCGATTTCGCGTTTGCGACGTTGGTGCGGTTCTTGCCGATCGTCACGCAAGTGTTTTTGTGGAGTGCCATCTTCGCGGCCGGGACGTCGAGCGAGAAGACGGAACTCAACGGCTACACCTACGCCAACATGGTGGCGTACTACCTGCTGGCGATGGTTGGCCGAGCGTTCTCGTCGATGCCGGGACTGGCCAGCGGGATCGCTCGCGAGGTGCGTGACGGGACGGTCAAGAAATATCTCACGCAGCCGATCGACATGCTCGGCTATCTGTTCTGGCACCGAGTCGCTCACAAGCTGGTGTACTACGTCGTGGCGCTCGGCCCGTTCGCATTGGTTTTCTGGCTGTGCCGTGAATACTTCAGCGGTTGGCCGGATGCGTTCACGATCACCGCCTTCGTGGTCTCGCTGGAACTGAGTTTCTTCGTGGGATTTCTGTTGGAAGCCTGGATCGGCTTGATTGCGTTCTGGTATTTGGAGGTCAGTTCTCTGCTCTTCATCTACATGATGGTCAACTACTTTTTGTCGGGACACATGGTTCCGCTGGACTGGATCGCCAACGCTCAGTGGTGGGGACTGCCCGTCGGCGAGTGGACTCGATACCTGCCGTTTCAGTATTTGGCCTACTTTCCAGCGGCGATCGTGCTGGGCAAGTACGACCATTCACAGTTGGTGACCGAGTTGGCCATCGAAGCCGCGTGGGTCGTCTTGCTGTTCGTAATGTGCCGAGTGACGCTGGCTCGCGGAGTGCGGCGGTACGGAGCATTCGGGGGGTGAGAATCAATCCAACTGGCGAGCCGGGGAGCGTTAGCCCCCGGACGATGTCCGGTTGTTTCGCCGTCCGAGGGCTGACGCCGCCCGGCTCGCCAAAAGCCCGCGCGACTGCTGTAATTCTGCCGAATCGTCCCGACCTGGAAGGAGCCTCCTGATGCCGAAGACTTGGCGGTTTGCCCCGCATGATGCCGCTGCTGTCCGCGAGTTGTCTCGGACGTTGCGATTGCCGGCGTTGGTGGCGCAGGTGCTGGTCGCTCGCGGACACACCAGCGATTCGGCGGCCAGCGCGTTTCTGCAATCGAGCTTGATGGACCTGCACGATCCCGACTTGATGCCGCATCTCTCGGAAGCGGCCGACCGAGTTGTCGCGGCGGTGAAGTCGGGGCGGCGGATCACAATTTATGGCGATTACGACGTTGACGGCGTCACGGCGACGAGTATTTTGTGGCACTGCTTGCGGCTGACGAACGCGACCGTCGATTACTACATCCCGCATCGGATGGAAGAGGGCTACGGCCTGAACTGCGACGCGATCCGGCAGCTTTACGAGGAAGACCCGCAACGGCTGGTCGTCACCGTCGATTGCGGCATCTCCAGCGTTGCGGAAGCGGCGCTCGCCAAAGAACTCGGTCTCGAATTGATCGTCACCGATCATCACGAGATGGCGGCTGAACTCCCTCCGGCCGTATGTCTGGTGCATCCGCGTTTGCCGGGTTCGACGTATCCGTTCGGGCAACTTTGCGGAGCGGGTGTCGCGTTCAAGTTGGCTTGGGGCATTTGTCAGCGTCTCGGCGACGGCAAGAAGGCATCGCCACAGATGCGCGAATTTCTGATGAGCGCGGTTGGCCTCGCCGCGATCGGCACTGTGGCAGACTGCGTGCCGCTGGTCGATGAGAACCGAGCACTCGTGCGGTACGGGTTGGGGAGTCTCGTCGAGCGTTGCAGCCTCGGCATGAAAGCATTGATGCAGGTCAGCGGCCTGGGGGACAAGAAGGAACTCGGCGCGGACGACATCGGATTCACGATCGGCCCGCGCATCAACGCGGTTGGGCGCTTGGGACAGGCGCGGCTCGCCGTCGAGTTGCTGACGACCGACAACCCGGAACGAGCGATCGCGCTGGCGAAGTACCTCGATGAACTCAATCAGCAGCGGCAGACGGTCGAACGGAAGATTCTCAAACAGGCGAAGGAAATGGTCGCGGAGAATCCCGCGTGGCAGGAAGCTCCCGCTCTGGTACTGGCACACGAGGAGTGGCATTCGGGAGTCATCGGCATCGTGGCCAGTCGCGTGGCCGAGCAGTTCGAGAAGCCGGCGATTCTGATTTCGCTGTCGCGACAAGATCGCGTCGGTCAAGGATCGGGCCGCACGTTTGCGCGATTCGATTTGCATGCCGGGTTGTCGGCGTGTGCTCATCACCTGAAATCGTTCGGCGGACATCAGGCGGCGGCGGGACTCAAAATCGAAGCGGATCGGATCGAGGCCTTCCGCACCGACTTCTGCGAGCACTTCTCGAAGACTCACGAAGTCATCGCCAGCGATCGCGAAGTCGCGATCGACGCGGAAGTGCGGCTGGCGGACCTGACGAAACAAGCGGTGCTGATGCTGGCAAAGCTCGGCCCGTTCGGTCGCGAGAACCCTAAGCCAATCTTCGCAGCGGCTCGCTGCGAACTGGCCGAACCGCCTCGCAAAATGGGCGAGGGTGAACGGCATCTGTCGCTGCGACTGAAGCACTACGGCACCGTGATGCGCGCCGTCTGTTTCGGAGCGGGCGACTGGGCCGACGAAATCGCGGCGGTCGTCGGACCGATTTCGGTTTGCTTCGCCCCGACGATCAACAGTTTCAACGGCTACGAAAACGTCGAGTTGCGGCTGATCGACTGGCGAGCGGATGCGTAAGCCAGCACGACGCGCCAGCGAGTGGCGAACTTCAACGACAACCACTCGCTGGCGCGTCGTGCTGGTTTCAATGGCGAGTTGTCGGCATGACGGATAATGTTTACGCGGTAGATATCCTCCTTTCTCATGCTCCCAATGATGAGGTTCGTGATGCGATGGTTTGCAGGTGCTCTGACTCTGTGCTTGGCAACGACCGCGTTCGCCGACGATGTTCCGTGGAATCAATTCCGTGGTCCGCGTGGAGACGGCACATCGACCGAGAAAGGACTGCCGGTCCAATTCGGTGAAGGCTCGAAAGAAATCGTTTGGAAGACGGCGATTTCGGGGCGAGCGTGGTCGTCACCAGTCGTCTGGGGAAACCAGATTTGGCTGTCGAACGCGCCCGAAATGCAGGCCAGCCTCAAGGAACGGGTCAAGCTCGACAAGCCGATGGAGCTGTCTGCCGTCTGCGTGGACCTGGAGACGGGCAAGATGATTCACAACCGGAAACTGTTCGAAGTTTCGGAGTTGCAGGTTACGCATCAGACCAACACCTTCGCCTCGCCGACGCCGTTCATCGAAGAGGGCCGAGTCTACATTCATTTCGGCAGTTACGGGACTGCGTGTCTCGACACCGAGACCGGTGAAACGATTTGGGAACGCCGCGACCTGGAGTGCGATCACTGGCGCGGACCGGGGTCGTCGCCGATCGTGCATGGCGATTTGCTGTATCTGACGTTCGACGGCTACGACTTTCAGTACATCGCGGCTCTCAACAAAAAAACCGGCAAGACGGTTTGGAAGAAGGATCGCGACATCGACTACCACACGACAGACGGCGATGCCAAGAAAGGCTATTCGACGCCGGCGATCATCGAAGTGGGCGGACGTGAATTGCTCATCAGCCCATTCGCCTACGCGACGATTGCCTATGCGCCGAAAACGGGCGAGCCGATTTGGACGGTTTACCACAAAGGCATGAACGCCGCAGGACGACCGTTGTTCGGCAACGGTTTGCTGTACATCAACACCGCCGACGGTCCGAACCCGCTCGTGGCCGTGAATCCCGAAGGGCAAGGGGACATCACCAAGAACATCGTCTGGACAAGTTCCAAACAGATTCCCAAACGTCCCTCACAGATTCTCGTTGGCGACTTACTCTTCATGATGAACGACACCGGCGTGGCGTCGTGTCTCGATGCGAAGTCCGGCAAAGAAATCTGGTCCAAGCGAATCGCAGGAACGTATTGGTCCTCGCCGCTACTGGCCAACGGTTTGATTTACTGTTGGTCGCAGGAAGGGGATGTGCCAGTTTTCAAAGCCGGCCGCGAGTTTGAACTGATCGCGGAGAATAAATTCGAGGACGGCTTCACGGCGTCTCCCGCTGTCGCCGGCAAGTCACTCATTGTGCGGACGAAGACTCACCTGTACCGGATTGAGAAGCGAGATTGAGATGATCGTGTCGCGACGATTGTCGGTGAGTCGAACCGAGTTCCTCGCGGTGCTCATTGGACTGTTCGTCGCCACGATCGGCGGCTGCTCAAAACCAGAGTCGAACGTCACTGTCGCCACCGAAGCGCAGGCCACGGCGACCGCCGACGAAGCCGTTCGCAATGTGCTCGCGGGGTTGCAGCGACAGGAACTTCAGGCGTTGTGGGAATTCCTGCCACCGTCGTATCGAGGCGACGTCGAGAAATTGGTGCATGAATTTGGCGAACGGTTGGATGAGAAGTCTTGGGAACCTTTTGTCCGCACCTGCCGCAAGGCACGACAGGTCACGTCGGAACTCGTCGTAAGGTCCGGCAAGACGGCGAATGAAGCTGACCGTGATTTGACCACGCGATTGCAAAGAGTCCGCCAACTGCTGAGTGCGCTGTCAGAGAGTGAACTCAGCGATCCGGACCGGTTGCGTCACCTGAACGGGCTCCGATTCCTGTCTGGAACGGGCAATCGCTTGATCACGGCGATATCGAGCGGAGCACTCGGTGACGCTGGATTGGGGCAGGATACCTTCTCGCAGTTCGGTGAGGTGAAGGTCGACCTGTTGGAGTCGACCGGAGACTCTGCCGTGCTCACGGTGCAGTGGCCGGGACAGGAACCGACGCAACACAAGTTTGTGCGTGTCGAGGACCACTGGATTCCACAATCGCTGGCCGAAGCCTGGCCGACGGCGTTTCCCAAAATGCGAGAGCAATGCCTCGCTTGGGCAGACGACCTTCGCTCGAATCCAGAACCGTGGCACGCGAAGTTATGTGAAGTCGATGGACTGCTCGATGAATTGGCGGCGACGAAATCGCTGGCCGAGGCTCGGCAAGTTTGGCAAGTCGGCGCTTCGCACTTGGCTGTGGAATGGTTTGGCGCGATCCCGGTCGAATCACCGAAGTCGCAAGAAATCCCGATCAATTCGCCACCACCCGCGAAGCCCGCTCGCGTCAAGAAGCCCGACACGGAAGTGCTGCTGCCCGATGAGCCGCAGAAATAGTTCCGGGGTCCGAGGCTACTGCTTCCGCGGCTGAGCGGTTAAAACATCCGGCCATCACGATTTTGTGTGGATTGTTGATCGCCGTCACCTGGGAGCCGTCTGCTCATGGCTGTCTCGAATGGTTTGCAGTTCCTTCACGAACTTCATCTGAAGCTGAAAGCGGTGGAAGAGGAGCTTGAGACTGGCCCGCGACTCATCAAGGCCAGAGAGAATGTCCTGGCCAAAAGGCAAGCGGAATTCGATCAGGCCAAGGCAAAACACACGGACCAGCGAAAACTGGCGGATCAGAAAAGTCTCCAACTCAAGACCAACGAAGCGAAGCTGGCGGACCTGAACACCAAGCTCAACATGGCCAGCACGAACCGAGAGTTCGACATTCTCAAGGGCCAGATCGCGGCCGACAAAATGGCCAACAGCGTGCTCGAGGACGAAATCCTCGACTGCATGGAGCAGGTCGACAAACTGAAGAACAAAATCACCGAAGCGGAAAAGCTCGTCGCCGACGCGAAGGACGACGTCCGCAAAATTACGGAACAAGTTGCCAGTGCCCGATCTGGCCTGAAAGAACGATCCGAGAAGCTGCATCCCGCAGTCGCTGAGGCCGAGACCGTGATTCCGACGGACTACATCGCAACCTATCGTCGGTTGGTCCAGGCTCACGGAGCGGAAGCGCTGTCCGTGGTCGAGAACAACGTCTGCACGTCTTGCAACGTCTCGCTCTCGCCGCAACAAGGGGTTGAGTTGCGATCTGGAAAACTCATCTTCTGCATTAGTTGTGGCAGGCTGATGTACTCGGCAGCGAAGTAGGTGGAGCTGCTTCGATCGGACGCCCACGCAGACCGAAAGATTGTCCGCCGCCGACGACGCTCGCTTATCTCGCCCGACGCACGAGGCGCATGCCTTGGCCGAGGCCGAGTTGGCGCAATTCGCCTTCGGTCCAACGCTCGCGGCCCGCGTCGGGAGTTGGTTCACCGATTTCGAGCAAGTCTATTTGGTCGTTTGCAGACAGATGCCTTCACTCCAGGCATTGCCGCAGTGAGGCGCGACTCCCACGCACGGCGAGACCATGAAACAACGAGCGAGTGTGACGGCGAGGACTACATGAGACCGCCGAACTGACGCACCGCTTCATACACGACCGTGTTGGCTGTGCTCGCCAGATTCAGACTGCGGACGATGTCGTGCATCGGCAGTTTGAGATTGCTTGCCGGATTCGCGTTGCGGATTGCTTCAGGCAACCCACGCGACTCGCTGCCGAACAGCAAGATGTCTCCGCGCTGAAAGTCCGCGTCCCACACCAGCCGAGTCGCGAACTTCGTCAGACACCAGACTCGTCGTCCAGGCAATCGCTCGCGAACTTCGTCGAGCGAATCAACCACTTCCCAATCCAGATGCTGCCAGTAATCCATGCCGGCTCGGCGCAGGTGCTTCTCGTCGAGCCGAAAGCCTAACGGTCGGATCAGCCACAGCTTGGCTCCGACGGCCACGCAAGTCCGCCCTATGTTCCCTGTGTTTTGCGGGATGTCCGGCTGATACAGCACAACATGGAGCAGCGGGTCCGATGTCGTCTCGGTCGTCATGTCACTGCCCCTCTGCCGCGCGACGCCGAATCTCAGCGAAGTCACTCGCCCCAACAACGCGGCCGTTCTCGAAAACGGTTTGCAAGAGGCTCGGAGAATTTGGCTCGTCGCTCTCACGTACGGTCTGCAAGCTTCCGTCAACACGGATCAACTTCAATCGCCCTGCCTTCGATTTCTTGCCTCCGTCAGTCACTGGCCGTTTGAAAACATCGCGTTCCTGATCGCCGACAACCACCGACGAGCACTTGAACGCGAACCGCTGCGTGTCGCGATTCAGCTTTTGCAGCAAGCCGCCACCCGAACCAAATGCAATGTTGTCGGCCGACCACCCCGACTCCTTCATCGCCGACAGGATTCGGCAGAGCATCGCGAAGTCGATTCCGTCACCTTGGATCACTCGCACTTTCGGATGCAACACTCGGAAGCCGAGCGTGTTGGTGGTCGTTCCGAAGGACTCCCCCAGCCGCCGCAGAACTTCGACCACGATGGCCGGCGGATCACCGGAATCGGGACGCACGACGAGTACTCCCTCGCGAGCCAACACCGCATCTTTCAGCACTCCACCCCAGTATTCGCTGCACGCGCGGAAAAGGTCGAAGCTGTCGCTGACGCACGCCACCAACCCGGTAGGGTACTGCGTCAGCATGTTTCGCATCGCGTCGAGTTCTCGTTCCTCACCCCAACTGGTGATCGTGCTGTGCTCGGCGGCGGGGATGCTGAACCCCACCATGTCGCAGCCGTAGAACTCCCTCGCGAGTAGCAATCCCGGAATCGTGTCCGTCCCCTGAAAGTTGACGAGATGCGCCGCGCCACCGAGAGCCGCCTGCTCCGGACACGTCACGCCGCGGAAGCCGAAGTCGTGCAGCTTGAAGTCGATCAACGTCGGGTCGCCGGTCTCACACAACGACCGCAACAGCACTTGCTTCATCGCTCGGCTTTGAGTCGCCACCGTGCTTGGATACCACACTTGCACAAGCAGCGTCTCCAGCCAATTCGTCAGCCAGTAGGCTTCATCGTCCGTGTTCTCGACGGTCATCAGCACGTTGCTTTCGGGGACGATCGTCCCTTCGGGCACGGCCTTGATGGTGATCGGCAATCGCCCGTCATACTTGTCGAGAATGTGTTGCCAGCCCGCTCGGTGGAAGACATCGCTGCCGAAATGCTGACGAAACAACGACTCCGCCGCATCGATCTTCTCCGACGTCACCACCGCACCAGCCAAGTACCGCTCCAGAAAATACCGCAGTCCAAAGAAGCAGACCGCTGGATACGTGCTTCCGGAACGTGACTCAAAGTACGAGTAGACTCGCCGAGTCCCCGGCGGGTACTGCTTGAAGTGTGAAACCTTGTAGCTGTCAGTCAGCCAGCAAATGTTGTTGAGCCAGTCGCCCATGAGGATCCTTCCACGAATTTCCTGTCATTAAACTTCCGGCAAGACCCACGGTTTTCGCCACTCGGGGCGACCACGCAACGCGTTCGCCTCCGCATCGCTGACGAACGTCTCAGTCGCGGCATCAAGCGTCAGCTTGCGGCCAACTCGCGCGGAGATGTTCCCAGCATGGCACAGCACCGAGGCCGGATGCCCAATCGTTTCGAGATCGCAATACGGTTTCGCTCGCGACTTGATGCACTCGATGAAGTTCTGGACGTGCGGGCCTTCGTGGCTGTCCCCTTCACCCTTCGCGAGCACTTGGCCTCCCTTGTCGTAAGCCGCCCAGCGCGTGTTGCCGAGCACGATGTAGCCCTGATCGCCGAACAATGCCGAACCTTCCGATTCGCCGAGGTAGTTGTACGGAGCCCAGACGCGCATCTCGTAAGTCAGCAGTTTCGGATGCTTGCCGTCTTTGACGTTGCCGGAGCCGAACTCGTAATTGACCTGCATCGTGTCCGGAAACTCTTGAGCGTCATTGAAGTACCACTTGCCTCCGTTCGCGAACACGGATGTCGGCAAGCCCAGCGGTTCATCCTTCTGCGCTTCGCACGCCGCCGCGAGCACCGCGACCGCCATGTCCAAGCGATGCACGCCGTCATTACCGAGATCGCCCGTGCCGTAGTCGTACAGCCAGCGCCAACGTCCATGAAACCGATTGATGTTGAACGGCCGCTTCGGAGCCGGCCCCATCCACATTTCGTAATCGACCCCGGCCGGCGGAGTCCCATCCGGCGGAAATCCAATCGGCCCCTGCTTGGAACTCTCCCACGCCTTGGCCACGACGCAGCGGCCGAGCTTACCCGTTTTCACGAACTCAATCGCCGACTGCATCCGCGTGGTCGAGCGATGCTGCGATCCCATTTGCACGACGCGTTTGTGCTTCCGCATCGCGGCGACCATCCGCATCCCTTCGATGATGTTGTGGCTGTCCGGCTTCTCGACGTACACGTCCTTTCCCGCCTGACACGCCAAGATTGTCGGAATCGCATGCCAATGATCCGGTGTCCCGATGACGATCGCGTCGATCGACTTGTCGTCGATCAGTTTCCGAAAGTCCGACTCGCCGCGCGGCTTCTTTCCCTGCAACTTCTCGGCGGACTCCAGCCCTTTCGGCAACTTGTTGGAATCGATGTCCGCGATCGCCACGATCTCCACTGACTTGTTTGACGCGAACGAAGCAATCAGCGATGCCGCTCGCCCAGCCGATCCCATGACCCCCACTCGAACCCGCTCACTGGCCTGAGCCTTCGCGACTTGATCTAAGTGTGACAGCAACACGCCCGAAGCCACAGCCACGGACGAACCCTGCAAAAACGAGCGACGAGTTTGAGATGACATAACCTGTTCCTTTCACATCGGCGGAGCAAGGAGAGAGTTTCTGAAATTCCATTGTAGGCAATTTGGGTGCAATCGTATTCCACTTGCGTTCATCGAACGACTTCGATCCAAATCGTGACCTTGGCGTTGCCCACCGTGACTGGCTTGGCATCGAGTTGCACAGTGTCGGATCGTTCGAGCGAAAGTGCCAATGTCTCAGTCTTGATGTAGTCAGCCCACGCGGCGATCGCTGCGAGCACGTCGGCGTCGTCGGTCGAATAGAACACCTTGATCCGCGCTTGGATTTCGAGGTTGGCGTCTTTGCGGAGTTGTTGGACTTGGCGGACGAAGTCGCGGGCGATCCCTTCTTGGAGCAGCTCCGGCGTCAGGTGCGTGCTCAGCGCGATTTGGACGCCCCGTTCGTCGGAGCTGACCCACTCGGCGGCTTGTTGGGTGGTGATGACGATGTCGGTCGGCAGCAGCACGACCTCGGTGTCGGCGACCTTCAGCGTAACGCTTTCGCCTCGGCGGAGCGGGTCGAGCGTTTTTTCGCTGGGGTCGGTGGCCGCGAGCGTTTGGGTGATCGCTCCCAGCAGCTTGCCGTACTTGGGGCCGAGGGCTTTTTGGTTCGGCTTGTAGACGTAGCTCACCAGGTCGTCGAGGTGGTCGCAGCTCGTCAGCTTTTTGAGGTTGAGTTCTTCCTCGATGACGTCGG
>SYJG01000019.1 GCA_005798445.1 Planctomyces sp. | reverse complement strand
GTGAACCACATGACCACCCCAAGATCAAAACCATCGACTACAAGCCAAAAAACAAGCACCGCAAACAGTGACTACCTTTGACTGACACTTTGTCACCACGCAACGCCGCGGGTGACTACCTTTGACTGACACTTGGCCAATGAAGCGCAGGAAGAGCGAACAATCCAAACATTCCAAATCGTGGTCGATCCACAACTGCTCTTACGCAAAGTCGAGAGATCGACCATCCGAGCCGAGGTGACGTTGTCGTCTGGCGGCGAACATTCCACGACTTTGAGCGTCCCCATCATCGTCGACATACAAAAATAACGCGCTGGTCGAAAAACGAATGCCGTGCTGGCGACGTCTATCCTCTGGCCTCCAGCCCTGTTGGGATGCCCATACTCGCGGCGAACTTGTCGGTCTCGATGCCAGCCATTGCAACATGCTGACGTAGAAATTACTCAGCGGCGAGAGAATTGTGCGTGGCTAGGAAATCCAACCGCCACCCATCACTCGGTCGCCGTCATAAAAGACGACGGCTTGGCCAGGGGCGACGCCGAACTGCGGCTCGGAAAAATAAACCCGCACGCGGTCCTCATCGAGCACATGCACTTCAGCCTCGGCACATTGATGCTGCGAACGAATTTGAGCCTGGCAAGTAAACCGGTCGGGCACATCGTCGATCAGCCAGTTGAGTCGATTGGCTTCCAGCGCCGGTTCCATGAGGTCTTCACGCTTGCCGATAACGACTCGCCGAGTCGTCGGCTGCACGGCAACAACGTACCGAGGACTTCCGAACGTGATGCCAAGCCGTTTCCGCTGGCCGATCGTGTACTGCTGATAGCCCTCGTGGCGGCCGAGTACGTTTCCTTCCGTGTCCACCAGCTCGCCAGCCGTGTCGTGGTGACCGCGATAGCGTTCGAGAAATCCGACGTAATCGTTGTCGGGGATGAAGCAAATCTCTTGGCTATCCGGCTTGTCGGCGACTCGCAGCCCGGTCTGTCGAGCCAGTTCGCGGATCTCCGGCTTCGTGAAGCCGCCGACGGGAAAGATCACTCGATCGAGGATCTCCTTGCGGATACCGAACAGGACGTAGGACTGATCCTTTGAGCGATCGAGACCGCGGTACAAGGAGAGGCGAGGGGCTAGGGACGAGGGGCGAGATGTCGGAGCATCTGAGTTGCTCGCCCCTCGCCCCTCGCCACTCACCACTCGCGCATAATGCCCCGACGCGATGTGATCCGCTCCGACCGACTGCGCGAACTCCCACAGTTTGCCGAACTTCAGCCAGTTGTTGCACATCACGCAGGGGTTCGGCGTGCGGCCGGCGAGGTACTCGTCGGCGAAATAATCCTTGATCCGAGTGAAGGCGTCTTGAAAGTTCAGCGCGTGAAACGGGATATCGAGCGAATCGGCGACTCGCCGGGCATCCGCCGCATCCGACGCGCTGCAACAGCCCTGCTTGTGAGCCTTGGGCTGAACGATCGGCAGGTCGTGGCTGAGCGACGTCTTGCAGACCTGCGGCTCCTCGGTCGCGCCGGAGCGCATGAAAAGACCGATCACCTCGTGGCCCTGCTGCTGCAACAAGACGGCGGCGGCGGAGCTATCCACTCCGCCGCTCATGGCTAGGACGACACGTTTCGACATTTCAGGGAGCCGCAACCTTTCCGGGATACTGAGCCTGTCGCCAAACCAACACGACGCGCCAGCGAGTGGTCGACCGTTGGGAAACGCAACCTCTCGCTGGCGCGTCGAGCTAGTGATGAAACCGTTCCAGCAAACTTTGCTCCATGAAGTGTAACGCCAGCCGCAGGTTTGCTTGAGTCCACAGCAGCGGCGTGATGTCGTTCGGTCCCCACACACCGTTCTCGCGGTAGTAGGACTCCGGGCAACGCAGCGGCGGGAACGACGTGTCGTCGCCGGTCAGTTGCCGCAGGCTGCGGTTGAGATGCTGCGTTTGCAGTTCGAGTTGTCCGGTGTCGCCGGTTTGCTGGAAGCGCAGGCCGTGAATGACCGAAAGGATTGGATCGAAGATGCACCACTGCGCCTCGCCTCCCGGTTGCAGCAGGCGGTCGCGAGCGGACATATCCTCGCTGACATCGACCGTGCGATTCGCCGGATCGAGTAGCTTTTTGTAGTCGGCACACCAGTACGAATCGCCGAGGTATCGCCGCACTCCGTATGGTCCGAGCAACTGCGTCACGACATCCGTGACAATCGTTTCGGCCATCTCGCCGTCGATGATTTGCAGCGGGTAAATCAAAAACAGCAACGCCGAGTCGTATCGCCGCCGTTTGGCCGGATCGTCCTGCACGCATTCGCTCGGCAGGATCGTTTTGAGAGCGGCCTGCCCGCGCTCGATCAGCCCTTCCGCGCGTCGGCAGGTTTGGTCGATGAACGACTTGGTCGCGCCCTGCGGCATCTGTGCGGAGGCCATCGTGAGGAAGTAATCCCGTAGTGCGGTCAGTCCGGCAGTTGCTGCGCCGATGCTGGAGGCTTCGATCTTGCGGGCCTCTTCCCAATGGCCACTGTCTTCATCCTCCCAGAAACGGACGGCCTCCAAATACTGCACGAAGTTGGAGAGCAACTTGATGTCGTCGCCCGTCGGCTGCCAGTGACCTTCGCGAGCGAGTTTGCTCGCCAGCCACAGCCAATAGCCGATCGCGTCGTTCTGCGCATGAGCCCAGGTTTCCGACACTTCGCGGAGCTTATCGCCATCAAACCGAATGTGCGGCCGGAGCATCACGTTTTGAGGGCTGGCCTTGCCGACGATGATGTCTCGCAGCTTGACGCGCTGCGTGTGCTGAAACTTCGTGATCGCCGAGACCGCTCGTGCAGCGCGAGCGTGCTCGCCCAGCACATGAAAGTGGTGAGCGATGTGGATGTTGTCCCGCACCCAGACGTTTTGATATCCGGTGTATTCGAGGTCTTCACTCTGCGCGAGCGCGGCCGAGAACAACCCGCTCGACAGCGTCGGAAACTGAAACGTGCCGTGCTCGATCAAATGCCGCGTGATCGCTCGCACGTCGTCGGCGCTGTAATCGTCGCGGATCAAACCCTCCATGGGATGCGTCATGTCTGCCTCTCGGTGATGTGATAAAAGGCTGGAACACTGTCTCGCCAAGAACGAGGGAAAGGGTACGACGAATTGAGGGAGACGACGAATGGGATCGCGGAGCAATTCGTCGTCTCCCTCAATTCGTCGTCCACTTTTTTCCAAACGTCCGTCGGTTCTGAATCGGCCTGGATCATTGGTCGCACCCGCTCTCGGTCGGATGCTTAGAACTGTCTACGGTGGTCAGCGGTTGATCGGGCAATTCAGTCGCGTCGTCGAAAACAGGGTCCGTCATCGAAACCGGAAAGATTCGCTGACGCCGATGTCCCTTCTGCCAGAACAGGCGGTCGTCGGTCAGCAGGCCGTTGCGGAACGCGCAGTTGAGACAAACTTTCTGTTCGCCGAATTGCAGGAAGAGTTCGCCGTCGAGCAACAGATGAAACCATTCCTCGCCGGGATTGCGATGCGAGCAGTACTCGCGCGCTCCCGACTTCACTCCGAGCGTCCACCCTTCGGAGTCCGGGAAATACAGCCGCCGGTCGATGACTTCTCCTGCTACGGAAACCGGCGATTCAAGTTCACCTTCGTCGGATGCGGCTGGCTCGTCCGCGTCTTGTTTCGTGACAAGCACTTCGTTGAGGGCGGCTTGCAGTCGTTGTGCGATCCCCTGCAACTCTTCCGGGAGCTCGTCCGACGGAAGGTCATCGAGCGGCGGGGAATTCGACGGGGTGGTCACTGCAATCTCCGAATATCATTGAGCGGCGGGGCAATCATAGGGACTTCTCCGCCGCTGTTGAGCCACGTCACTGAACTCCTGGCGATGCGGCAAAGCTCGGACTTCGGTGACAATCGGACTTGGTGGCCCGATCTTTGCCGGGGTGTTCCCGAATCGACAAGATTTGATCGGTCTTCTTACGATACATTGACGAGGCGGGAGACGACTGGCTCTCGATGGTTTTTCGGTGACTGCTGCGGAGGCCGAGATGCTCAGCTTGCAAACTTCAGGAGTTCAACTGTGCGACCGATTGCCGCGGCGCGAGATGCTGCGCATCGGCGGATTGGGAGCGTGCGGACTCTCGTTGCCACAGTTGTTGGCTCCACAGACGGCTTTGGCCGAGATTAGTACCCCGAAGAGCCTTCGCCCCGCGAAATCGTGCATCGTGCTGTTCTTGATGGGTGGGCCTCCGCAGCAATCGACGTGGGATCCCAAGCCGGACTCACCGAAGGAAGTTCGCGGCGAGATCGGGCCGATTGCGACCAAGATTCCGGGAGTGCAATTCGGCGAGCTGATGCCTCGGCTGGCGGGACACGCCGACAAGCTGGCGGTACTGCGAGCGGTCTCGACGAACGACAATGCGCACTCGTCGAGCGGCTACTACATGCTGACCGGCCGGCCGCACATCCCGATGAATGCCGAGGGTGCGAATCCGGGTGCTCCGAATGATTGGCCGAACTGGGGCAGCGTTGTGCAGCGACTGAGCGGACCGAGAGGGAATCTGCCGGCGTCGGTGCGGCTGCCGAATCACATTTTCAACACCGACGGCTCGACCTGGCCCGGACAGGACGGCGGATTGCTGGGACGTGGCCAAGACCCTTGGCTGTTCCGCTGTCAGCCACATGCGGCCGACCATCGCATCAGTGAGTTCCAGTTGCCGGAGAGCATGTCGTTGGATCGGCTCTCGGCTCGGCGCGATCTCGTGCGTCTGTTCGATCAGCAATCCGCAGCGGCCGAGCGATTGGATCGCTCTCGCCCGTTCGGCGAACAGCAACAGCGAGCTTACGGGCTGCTAGCCTCCGCAGCGTCGCGCGGAGCATTCGATCTGTCGGCCGAAGACGAAAAGACTCGGCAGCGATACAGCCATACGCCATTCGGCCAGAGTTGTTTGCTGGCTCGGCGATTGATCGAGGCGGACGTGCGGCTCGTCCAAGTGAACTGGTTCCGAGGCCCGGACGAGCCAGCCGCGAATCCCTGCTGGGACTCGCACACCGACGAGACGAACCGACTTCGCAAGGTGCTCGTCCCGCCCGCCGATCATGGGTTCGCCTCGCTGATCGAAGACTTGTCGGAGCGAGGGATGCTCGACGACACACTGATCGTCTGCATGTCCGAATTCGGTCGCACGCCGAAGATCAACGGTGCTGCTGGCCGCGATCACTGGGGCCCGGTCTTCTCGATCGCCATGGCCGGCGGCGGCATTCGTGGCGGCGTCGTGCACGGCGCGTCGGACGCACTTGGCGGGTATCCGCGCAGCGGGCTCGTCCGCCCAGAAGACATCACGGCGACGATGTTCCACTGCCTGGGATACTCGCCCGACACGGAATTCTTCGACAATCAAAACCGCCCGTACGCGATCAGTCGCGGTCAAGTGGTTCGCCCGATCCTCGCGTGAGTTGATGCCTTGTAGGGTGTGGTCGAGTCATCGAGACTCACCAAGGCAGGATGATCGGAAAGCGGTGGGTCTCGATGACTCGACCGCACCCTACTTGAACGCGAAGTCTTCGGCGACGGGCAGGTCGTTTAGGCTGCCGAGACCGAACAGCGACAAGAATCGCGGAGTGGTCGTGTACGGCGGATCGTTTTTGCTCTTCGAGTTCTGCGGCCCGTGTGCGCGATCGATCCGAATCAACTCGCGCTGCACCAGTTGTCGCAGGACCGAGCCGGCGTTTGATTTGCCGAGCGCTTCCATCTGCGACTTTGTGATCGGCTGCTTGTAGGCCACCAGCGACAAGACCTCAAGCGCGTCTTGCGTCATCTTCACATCTTTGGGGCCGTAGCCGAAAACTTTGTTGCGCACCGATTCAAATTCCGGAAGCAAAGACAAGCGATATCCCCCTTCGCCCAGTGTGATCGAGTACGGCCGTCCTTCGTCGGCGTACTGCCGATTGAGTTCGTCGAGCATACACTCGATGAATCCAAACCCGTGCTCGGT
This sequence comes from Planctomyces sp., assembly GCA_005798445.1. Taxonomy (GTDB): domain Bacteria; phylum Planctomycetota; class Planctomycetia; order Planctomycetales; family Planctomycetaceae; genus SXKJ01. The sequence goes on along the minus strand of SYJG01000019.1, from coordinate 7,545 downwards.
GTGAAACAGCGAATTGAGTTTCTTGGCCGTCAGTGGCATTCCGCCGACGAACAACGCGGCCTCGACGACCTGTTTCTCGGAAACGCGAGGCGTCGCCGAGTCGAATGCGGCGTGTGTCGTCGATCTTGCCTGTGTGGAAATGATCGTCGAAGTGTTCGATTGGTCGTCGCTCGACGACACCGCCTCGATCTCGAAAGTCTGAGCGGCGATCTTCGCACGGGAATCACCCGCGAGTTCCACTCGATGAGGCAACGTCGGGGCTACTGTTTCCGCATCGATCTCGCGTTCGATCGCCTCCGTGGCATCGAGCGCCCTCAGATATGCCGCTTCGAGATCATCGGCAAGCAACGGCTGATCCCACGCCGCTGCATCGTCGGCAATCGGCTCGTCGAGGTCCTCGTTGTCCGGAAACGGCTCGTCCATGAGCGTTCTCTCCCACTGTAGGCGACCCAAGCGGGCAGGTTTATAGTCCCGCTCGCCGCGAAGCGACAAGAGGCCGTTTCGCAGGTGAGCGGAGGGTGTCAACCCTCCGAGTGAATTCTAAGTCGTTGACAGTTCGGACCCGGAGGACTGACGTCCTCCGCTCGCCCACGCAACTGCTTTACGAAGGATTGAATCTGTGGATCAAAAGGTGACGATCAACCGTAATCTCGTCGGCTGGCTGGCGCTGGCGTTTCTGACCGGGTTCGTGATCGCGCTGGTGACGGGGCCGAAGGACTCGGCCGATGTCTGGCAGGGTATCTGCTCACGAGTGGGGGTGGTCCTGGGAGCGTTGTGGCTGGCGTTGCCGAAGGACGGGACGTTGGGCAAGTGGGCCGAGGTGTCAGTGCTCAAACTGGTGGTGATCGTCTTGCTGATTGTTGCCGTCGTTCGAGCCCCTCGAAAATATCTGCCGATCCTGTTGGCCATCGCCGCCGCTGGCCGCTTTCTGAGGCCGCCCGACAAACTTCGTCCGCCGCGTGATTTTGCGTAGACGACTGGGCTGAACGAGCCGTTTGGCATCAGGCCGAATGCATTCACGGCATCACGACCGACGCGGCGGATCAATTGATTACCAGCCTGGATACGCGGGCCTACGTGTCCTCACGATGATTCGAATACAACCAGTAGAAATCAAAGTCCACAGCCAACGAATAACGCGCCAACCCATCGGTGACAGTACGTTCAAATTGCAGCCCCGGATACTCGCGGAAAAAGTATCCCACCAACTGCATGGTGCCGCCAAACTCCTGAGTCACCGCGCGAAATGCTTGTGAATTTGCGTCGAGTTGAGCCAGCACATCGACGATATGGGCCTCCAACGTCTGGTCACGACCCAACCGCGAATACAGGCACCATCGGTCGGAATTCCGCTCCCTCAGCGTCTGGGGGCAGGTGTCCCCCTGACGCCAGCATTTTGTTGGCTCGACACCGACCCGCGCAGTGATGTCGGCGGGACCAAAGCTGCCATTCAAAGAAAAATACGCGTAATACTCGTTGTCATCGACCATTCGATGTTGAAGTCCTCTGAGGCTCTATCGTTTGCTGACCTCACAGCACCGACTTGACCTTCTCCAGGAACTCGGTGTTGGACGGGAAGCGGTCGAGCGTTTTGCTCAGCATTTCCATCGCTTCGACGGGGCTGAGCGAGATCAGGCTGCGGCGGAGCATGATGATGCTCTCGAATTGGTGCGGGTCGTACAGCTTCTCCTCGTGCCGCGTGCCGGATTTGGTGATGTCGATCGCGGGCCAGATGCGGCGGTCGGCGAGGTCGCGGCTGAGGACCAGTTCCATGTTGCCGGTCCCTTTGAACTCCTGAAAGATCGCTTCGTCGGCACGGCTGCCGGTGTCGATCAGGGCGGTCGCCACGATCGTCAGTGAGCCACCTTCCTCGAACTGCCGCGCGGAGCCGAACATCTTTTTCGGGATGTCGAGAGCACGCACGTCGAGACCGCCGGTCGCGGTGCGGCCGGTGTTCGTCCATTTATTGAACGCGCGGGCCGTGCGGGTGATCGAGTCCATCAGGATGAAGACATTCTTCCCCTCTTCGGCCAGACGTTTCGCTCGTTCCATGATGAGCTGGCTGATGCGGACGTGATTTTCGGTCTCGCTGTCGAGCGATGACGCAACGACTTCGCCGCGCACATGCCGACGCATCTCGGTGACTTCCTCGGGCCGTTCGTCGATGAGCAACACGATCAAGTGCATGTCGGGATGATTGCGGCTGACCGACTCGGCGATCTCTTGCAGCAACATCGTCTTGCCGGTTCGCGGCGGAGCGACGATGAGCGCTCGTTGGCCTCGGCCGATGGGAGTCAGCAGGTCCATCACGCGCATCGTGATCGGCTTTGCTCCGATTTCCATGCGGATGCGTGAATTCGGGGTGATCGCGGTGAGGTCATCGAACTTCTTGACGTTGACGTAGTCTTCGACCGACATGCCGTCGATGTTCTCGACCGCCTTCAGCCGCGGACCTTGCCCACGAGCACCGGTGCCGACCTTGCCGAGGATTCGCACCCCTTCGCGCAACGCGCACTTCTCGATCAGCGAGCTGGAGACGAACGGATCGGACTCTTGCGAGCAGTAGCTTTTCTTCGCATCGCGGAGGAATCCGTAGCCCTTCGGATGCAGTTCGAGGACGCCATCGTAGTCGATGACTTGTTCGTCGGGAGCGATCTCATCGCCACGCGAACGGAAGCCGCCATCTCGTTGCCCGAACTCACCACGCGGCTGGAAGCCACGCTGCTGTCCGTAACCGCGCTGTTGTTGCTGGCCGTAGCCACCACGCTGTTGGCCTCCACCGTATCCGCGCTGCCCGTTGCCACGTTGTCCGTATCCGCGCGGTTGTCCGCCACCGCGTTGTTGCGGCGGAGGACCGCCGAAGTCGCGTTGACCGCCTTGAGGCATGTTGTTGTTCATATCACCGTTGTTGCCACGTCCGCGACGACGACGGCGACGACGACGGAACTGGCCGTCCTCTTGCTGGCCTCCACCTTCGGGCGGCGGACCACCTTCCTGGTTTTGATTGGGATAGCCACCCGCGTCTTGCGGGTAGTAGCCCTGTTGGCGGTCGTCGTAGCGCACCGGGCCGGCGTCATTTTGTTGAGCTTGCGGCGGCCGAGGTGCGGGAGCGTTGTTGTCTTCGGGAAAAACGATGTCGTCGTCCACGTTGGCTCCAGAGCGGCCGTCGTCGTGACGTGAGCGTCCACGGCGTTCCGGCGGCGGATCGAGAAAAGCGGGAGGCGAAATCACCTCGATTGAATCGACGTGCGAGTCGTCAGAGCGAGCTTCCAAAGCGGAGCCTTCAGCGGCGTCGGCGTCTTTGGGTTTGCGAGTGGTGCGTCGTCGAACGGTGGGCTTTGCAGCGGAGCGACTCGACGCACGAGTCGGCCTTTTCTTCGGTGCCGGCATAAAGAGACCTATCAAGAGAAACAAACTCCGCCGGGCGAGAGATTCCTCGCACCGGTTTCGCATCGAACAAGCTCGCCACTCGCATCGTGCGACGCCACCTTCAGACGAAGGGGAGCCACCCGAACCGGGCCAAACTTCCGACGCGACCTATCGCCCAACCGAACACGCTCGGCGAGCCTTTCGCGTTGAACTGCGGATGCGGCGAAGCATCCCAGACGCTGAAAACGCACAGAAACCCTCATTGACGGTTTGAGGAACCGCGGTCGGAGGCCACGTGACCTCGCGGAACCGATCTTGGGTCGGCGCTGTGCTGATGGGCACTGAGTTGGTTAGCACAGGGGCCGAGGGCCAGGAAATCGCCTGAATTTGCGGGGAGAACAATCTCTCCAAACGAATGCACCCAGGACTCAGACTTCACAAACTCCCGATTCAATGGGGAGCCACGGCACCGAGTCATCTCTTCCCGTGTCTTTTTTCACGGATCAGCTAGCAGATCATTGGCTCGCAGCCACCGGAGTGGCATGACCGTCCGCCTCAATTCGCGAGGCCAAACGCAGCGGAAACCACGAGCAATTTCGGAGAGCTAGCTGGTCGAGACCCCAGGAAGAAGCGGGCGTCTCATGCTCAAGCAACGGGGGTAATATAGTCCGGGCCATCAGTGTGTCAATTGTTCTCCCAGAGTTTCCCGCAACTTGTCCGAACCGCATCCGGAGCCAATCAGGTTGTTCCGATGGTCGGGGATTCAGCCCGATCACCCGCCAATCAACGGCAGCGAAACCGCCTCCCCTTTGCGAGCCGAGATCAAGCAGGCTTCACAGATCTCGACCGCCGCACGCCCTTCGGCTCCGCCGACTTTCGGAGCACGCTTCTCACGGATGCTGTCGACAAATTCCTGAATCACGCCGATGTGCGGAAACAACCGAATCGGTGACTTCGGTTCCTTGAGATAGTCAAAACGCTCCGGCGTGTAGATCCGCTCCCACTTGTCCCCCTTGCCGAGATCGAGAAATTCAAAGTTCTCCAAGTCGAACATCGCATCACGGCCGAAGACTTGGAAGCGGACTTCGCTGCTGGGGAGGCTTGGCGACGGCAGCTCTGATGTGATCCACATGTGAGCCATGATGCCCCCCTCGAATTCAATCTGCGCCATCACCGACTGCGCCGGAGCGGCGACATCGCTGAAGGTCGTCGCCTGAGCGAACACCTTCACGGCGTTACGTCCCGTCAGCCACCGCAGGAAGTCGGCATTGTGCGACGCCATGCCCATGAACAAGCCACCGCCGCGCGGATCGGCCATCCACGGTCGCTCGTCGAAGAGTTGCTTCGTCAGCGACAGCGGAAACGCTGAGACCGTGCGCATCATGCGAACCGGACCGATCGTGCCGTCGTCGATCAGTTGCTTGGCTCGGTTCGTGATCTTGCGAAACCGCTCGGTCTTCACGACCGCCAGATTCACTCCGGCTGCCGAGCAATCAGCGATCATCTGATCGCATTCGGCAACCGTCGGAGCCATCGGCTTCTCCGCGAGCACATGCTTCCCTGCTGCCGCGGCCAGGCGTGTCAGTCGCGGCCGATCCTGATCGGGTGTTGCCAACACCACCGCCGCGACATCCGCGCGAGCCAGCAGTGACTCCACTGACGGTTCGCACGGCACGCCGTAGTCGGCCGCCAACTTCTCTGCCCGTTTGCCTCCCGTGATCGCCACCAACTTACAGCCACTCGCGTGATGACTGACGACCTCGCTGTAGGTCAGCCCCATGAACCCGCTGCCAATCATTCCGATGCCGACGGTTTCCATGCGTGTCTCCCTTGAGATCGTTTTTTGAAATCTGTTAGCCGAATGGCAAGACAACCGTAGTGACGGCCTTTCTTGGCCGTCACTGAAACTTTCGACGGCCAAGAAAGGCCGTCGCTACTCCAGGCGGCTAACGTGTTACTTCTTCTTGAACTTTTGAAATCGCTTGCCCTCGACTTCGGCGACGAACAGGTTGCCGGCCGAATCGAATGTCAGCATGTGCGGCAGACCGAACTCTCCCGGAGCCTGGCCCTTCTGGCCGATGCGTTGCACGACCTTGCCATCCGCATCGAGCCGCAACACTTGATGCGCGACCGCGTCTGCCACAAAAACATGGCCGTCCCCGTTGATCGCCAAGCCATACGGTGCGAAGCCGGTCCACTGACCAAGCGCCTTTCCTTCCACATCGAAAAGCTGAATCCGCTCGTTGTCCCGATCGCCGACGAGCAATCGCCCTTTCGAGTCCATGATGATCGCATGCGGCAGACTGAACTCACCGAGTTCCTTCCCGCGCGTCCCCCAAGTTTTCAGCAAGCGTCCCACCGCCGAGAACTTGAGCACTCGGCTGTTGCCGTAGCCGTCGCTGACGAACACGTCGCCGTTGGCTCCGAACGCAATGTCGGTTGGCCGATCGAACTCGTCTGTACCGGTTCCTGGCTTGCCGGTCCCCAGCGACAGCAGCAGTTTTCCAGAGGGATCGAACTTCATGACTCGGTGATTTCCGATGTCCGTGATCCAGACGTTGTCCTGCCGATCAATTCGCAGTCCGTGTGCTTTGCCAATCAGATCATCTCCCCACGACCGCAACAGTTTTCCGTCGGCATCCACGCAGAGAATCGGATGCTTGCCCCGGTGAAACAGAAAGATCTCCCCCTTGCTGTTCGTCGCCACGGCCGAGCATGGGCCGAGCACCAGATCCGCCGGCAATTTCGGAAAGTCTTTGACAGGCTCGAACGGGACGGCGTCACTCTTGATCGCGATGCAGTACAGATGCTTGTGCGTTCGCAGAAATAGTTCGCCATGAGCCGGTGCCAGCGCGGCGTAGGTCGCCTCACCCACGCTGTTGGTGGAGAGCAATTCAAACTTCGGAGACGCGCGGACGACGTAGGTGTCCCCCTCCAAATTGCTGACGTACAGCTTTCCGTCGGCCAGCAAAATCGAACCCCACAGGTTGCCACCGAGTCGTTCTTGAAACACCGGCTCGCCCGTCTCGGCTTTGAGGCATTGCAGCACTCCCGTCGCATCGGCCAAGAAGAGAAACCCGTCGTGAATGACTCCGCTACTGACTCGCTGCGGGTTCTTCGTTTCGGTGCGCCACAGGCGGTGCGAGTCGGTGACGTTCCCCGATCCACCCGCGCGGATCGCCACGGTGGGGCCGTTGTGGCCGGAGACTCCGACGATGACTCGGCCGCCAGCTCCCAGGATCGGCATCGCGTAGACCTCGTTGCCCAGGCCGTCGATCTGCCAGAGCGATTTGCCGTTCGCCGGGTCGTAGCCTTTGAAGAATCCAACACCGCCGATCTTCTCGCCGGGCAACGGCATCACCAACTCATCGTGATCGCCGGCTCGCACGACAACCGGAGTGCTCCACGAGCCGAAGACCGGACTGTTGATCGCAGTTTCTTCGGAGGACCACACCGTCTTCCCCGTGTCGCGATCGAGTGCATAAAGATTCGACGGCGTCCCCGGCCCGTGAAACACGATCACCAGATTGCCGTACAGAATCGGACTGCCTCCGTTGCCCCAGCGACTGAGCACTGGGCCAAGATCGCGATGCCAGAGCCGCTTCCCATCCAGCGAGCAGGCGAGCACGCCACCCGACGCGAAGTTCGCAAACACGGCTTTGCCATCGGTCACGGGGGACGCGCTGCACGGCGGGTTCTGCCCGTGCGAGGTCTCCTCGACATCACAAGTGACTTCCTGCTGCCACAGCGACGTGCCGGTCCTGCGATCCAGGGCAATCAATGCTCGCCGCTTCCCCTTGTCCAATCCCTGAGTCAGAAAGATTTGGTCGCCCCAAACGATCGGCGTCGAATTGCACGGCTCCGCGAGCGGCACTTTCCAGCGGATGTTCTCCGTTGCGCTCCACTTCACTGGCAATCCGGTTTCACGGCTGATCCCCGTCCCATCCGCACCACGCCACGCCGGCCAGTTGTCCGCGTTCGCCAAGTCACCGATCAGACAGAATCCAACGAGCACCAGAAGTCGCCGCGTGAGGTTCATTGTACCGGTCCTCTCGAAAGAGAAATTGGGTGTTGTGATCCGATCATCGTGACCCAAGAAGTCGCTTGCCAGCAAGTAGGGTGGGTCGAGTCATCGAGACCCACCAGATTGTTCGCCGTGTGCGGTGGGTCTCGATG
>SYJG01000018.1 GCA_005798445.1 Planctomyces sp. | reverse complement strand
AGCACGACCGACGCGATCACCAGCCTCTCACGCACGACCGCGAATGCCGAGCTGCTGTTGGATCACTCGCGCGGCCGCTGGCACATCGAGAACCGCGGCTTCCACGTCTTGGACGTGAGCCTCGGTGACGACGCCAACCGCACCCGCACCGGCCATGCCGCCCATGCTCTGCACGCCGTCCGGAGCATGGCCCTCAACCTCGCCCGCCGCTGGAGACAATCAACACCCAATCTCTGTCGCGAACACGCCCTCAAACCCAACCTCTTGTTGAACAGACTACGCATCTTCAAAAACTAGCTTGCCCTGCCGGAACTGTCCTCCTCACACGACAGCGCACGTTTTGTGGGAATTCCGCCTCAAGGCGGTGGTGCAACCGGCGACAGCCGGGACGCCAGCTCGAAGGTGGGCAGTCGGACAATACCTCGCGCGGCCCGGAGTGCGTCGATTCTTCTCCGAGCCGCGCCCGTCAGAAAGCGGGTTTTGCAGACCGCTTCCTGACGGGCGCGGCTCGACCAAACGCCTCACTCATGACCGTGCGAGGTATCAACGGAGTATCTCGCGATCTGTTGCCCGATCGCTCTGCAATTCCGTAGGCAGATTACCCCCGCAAATGCTTGGCAAACCACTCTTTCGTGTTTCGCCACATCGCCTCCGACAGCACATGCCCGATGCCCTCTTCGATGAATGCGGCAAAATTCTTCTCGGCGTGCATCGAAGCGTAGGCGTTCGTGATCGTCTTGATCCCCTCTCGAACAAAGTCGATCGGGCTGCCCCCATCTTTCTCACCGAAGTTCAGCAGCAGCGGACGCGGAGCGATCAGCGCGGCGATCTCCGGCGTGTCGCCATGAGCGAAGATGCCGGGGACGAAATTCGGGAAGCAATGCAGCATGTGCTCACGATGGATCGCGGCGTAGGTCGGCAGACAGCAGTTGCCGACCAGCGCTTTGAGACGCGGCTCCCACGGCCCGACCAGCCAGGTGTGCGTTGAGCCCATCGAGTGTCCGTAGCAGCCAATACGATCGGCCTTCACTTCGGGACGGCTGACGAGAAAGTCAATCGCTCGGCGCATGTCGAGAATGTTTTTCCAAGCCATGCACTTGCCCGCGACGACGTATCGCAGAAATTCAAACCGCTCGAAGTTGCCGTCCTTCAATTTGCCGGTCGGGTCACGCCGCTCTTCAAAGCACAAGGCGTCGGGACACAGGACAACGTAACCTTCACGAGCCAGCGCCGCGCCAGTGTGGTGCATCGGGTCCGCCATGAGGCCGGCCGGCTCGGATTTCCCTTTGCTCCAATTCCCCGCGTGCTGATGCCAGACCGCGACCGCCGGAGCCGGCTTGTCGGAAGTGACACCGTCCGGGATCAACAGGAGTGCCGGAATCGGATCATTCGGCTCGGCGTCGTAAAAGACCGACTCAATGCGATAGCCCGACTTCTGAATCGTCTGTCGATGCCGCACATTGAGCGGCCCCGGCTTCGGCCAGTCACCGCCGAGGCAGGCCAGAAGCTTCTCGCGGAAGTCAGGCGCAGGCATATCAAGGTTCCTTGAGAGCAGCACGACGCAAAAAAGGCCGGTCTCCCAAGGTGGGAAACCGGCCGTGTGTTAACCGATTCGGCGTTGATTCGCCAATTCCGTCAAAGAGCATTCCGAAGCGTCACCACGGAACCCAGCTCGCGATCCCCTCCGGCTCGCCCGTTATTCTTAGGCAGCCAGAGGAAAATGATCGACTGGCAGTTTGGCAGGTTGAGTGATCGACCGCGAAAGGGTTTGGGAGAAACTTCCAGGTCTCAGGGACGAGACGATCCGCGCCGTGTACGGCGTCCGGCTCATCACGGGAGTGGAGATGGCGACATTGATCACTCCGGCAACAGCGGCACGCAGACCAATTCGGTGTCGCTGCGAGCATACACCCTCGAGCCGGCGAAGGCGGGGTGTGCCCAGGTGAAACCGATGATGTTGGTGCGAGACTGCTCGTGATAGCCGGTCGCGTTGAGTCTCACGAGGATTAAGTCTCCTTCGCTGTTGAGAATGATTGCTCGATCTGCGTCACCCAGCCAGACGAGGCTCGCGTGTGGATTGCGGCCACGCGGAGTCATTTGGTTGTCGTCGTCCCAGAGCTTCGTCGATGACTTCAACTCGAAACAGGTCAGGCCATATTGCTTGTCGAGCAGATAGACGTGGCCGTTGCGGTACAGCGGCTGCGACATCAGACCGCGCAGGAATTTGTTCTCTTCCCAAGCCAGCTCGGCATGTTCGGGATGGGCCCCGAGGCGAATTGCTTTTGAACCATTCCAGTAACCGCAGACGAGCACCAACCCTTCTTGAAAGATCGGCTCGGCGATCGCGACTCCGTAGGTGATCTCATACGGCACCTGCCAGAACGGCTTTCCGGTCACAGAGTCGAGGCCTCGAATGTGCGACGGTGTCCAGCAGATCAATTGTCGCCGCTCGTTGTGTGTGACGATCATCGGCGTCGCGTAGCCCGCGGAATCCGAAAGGCTTTGCCAAACAATCTTACCCGTGTGTCGATTCAATGCCGCAACACTGTGACCATCCGTGCCACCGGGTTGCGCGATGACGTGATCGCCGTCGATCAGCGCGGAGCCGGCGAAGCCCCACTCCTGCAATTTGCCGTTGAGGTCGCTGAGGTAATTCACCGACCAAATTCTCTCGCCGCTCGTTGCGTCGAGACAGCGACATTCGCCAAGTGCTCCGACCGTGAAGAGTTTTCCGTCGTGCCAAGTTGGAGCGGCGCGCGGGCCGGTGCCGTAATCGAGCTTGCCGTAAGTCACCGGATACTCGTGCTTCCAAATTGGCTGGCCGGAGTCGGCATCGAAGCAGAGCACTCGTTCGGCTTCGGGTTCCTTCTGGCGGTCCATCACGAAGACTCGCTGGCCGACAACGGTGACTCCGGAATACCCGCCGCCGATCGGCATTCTCCACCTCGGCTTCAGCCCCCCCTCTGGCCATTTCTCCGGCAACTTGGGACCGTGCCAAGTGCCGTCACCACGAGGCCCTCGCCAGCGCGGCCAGTCTTCGGCGAACGTGGAGTTGGCGAGCGCAATAGCGATGAAAGCAGTGATTAGGCGGTGGTGCATGGGGAACTCCAGTCCGGCGTTGGCGAGCGGGGCGGCGTCAGCCCCCCGGTCTGCGGTCGAAACCCCCGGGAGGCGGACGCCGCCCCGCTCGCCAAGGCATGTGAGTTTCAGGTTACTGGGACGAAGCAGGCTCCTGTTGAAACACTTCGGCAATGACTTCCTCCAACGGGCGGTCTTGGACACTGACGTCTTCGATCTCGTACCGGCTGAGCAACGCCGTGAGCGTTTGAGCCACTTCGTTGCGCGGGATTCGCAGCTTCAACCGCGGCGACTTGATGTCGAAGACGGTGCCGAATCGTTGCAGTTCGGAATTCGCCGGCAGCTCACTGGCGAATTGGAGTTCGATGACTTTCGTCTGGCTGAAGCGGCCGACGATCGAGGCGAGCGGGCCATCGTGCTGGATCAAGCCTTGATTGATGATGACCGCTCGCTCACAGAGAGCTTCGACATCCTTCATGTAGTGGCTCGTCAGCAGGACGGTGATTTGCCGCTCGCGTTGGTAGTGCTTGAGAAACTCCTGGACCTTGCGCTGCGAGACGACGTCCAAGCCGATCGTCGGCTCGTCGAGCAGCAACAGGTCCGGGCTGTGCAAAAGCGCGGCGATCAGTTCCATGCGCATTCGTTCGCCGAGTGACAATTCTCGCACAGGCTGTCCGACGAGTTTGCGGACTTCGAGCAGATCCGTCAGTTCGTCGAGCCGACGTTGAAACGTCACCGGTTCGATGTGATAGATCGCCTCGTGCAGACGAAACGATTCTTGAGCGGGCAGATCCCACCAGAGCTGATTCTTCTGCCCCATGACCAGTGAGAAGCGGCGACGATAGGCGATCGCGCGCTGCCACGGAGTGAAGCCGAATGCCGTCGCGGTGCCGCTCGTCGGATAGATCAGCCCGCTGAGCAACTTCAATGTCGTGGTTTTGCCGGCACCATTCGGGCCGAGAAACGCAACCATTTCCCCTTGACGGATCGAGAAGCTGACTCCGCCGACAGCCGTCACCGTTTTGTATTCGCGGCGAAAGAGACTCTTGAGTGACGCCGCCAGTCCCTCGCGTTTTTGAAACACGCGATAGACCTTCGTGAGGTCGCGAACTTCAATAGCGTTGGGAGCATCGGCGGCGGGAGTCATGAGCGTTATCGTAGAGGCCGTCGGCAATGGGAAGTAGGCATCGCGGCCGTGTCGAACTCAACAGCGTGAATGGAAAATGAGAAATGAAAATTGAGACTGGCAAAATCCGGGCATATCGAGTGATCGCGGCCGGCTTGGTGGTGTTGACCGTTGCAGTGGCGTTCGCAAAAGAACCGAAAGTGCCGAACGCGGCGAGGTCGGTGCATCTCGGATTTCCGGCTCCCGACGCGACCGTTTTTTACAACGAAGTCATTGTCGAGGAGTCCGCCCCCGGCAGCTACTTCATGGTCTGTGGCTTCAAACACGGGTACTTCGGCATTCAGGAACTGAGCGGCCCGGAAGATAAAGTCGTGCTGTTCTCAATCTGGGATCCCGGCGATCAAAACGATCCGAACTCGGTGCCGGCGGATCGGCGCGTCGAAGTCTTGTACAACGACAAAGATGTCCGCGTCGGTCGCTTCGGCAACGAAGGGACCGGAGCGCAATCGTTTTACAAATTGAAATGGAAGATCGGGCAGACGTACCGCCTCTGCGTGAAGGCATCGGCCGAGAAACCGAAGACGTCGTTTGCGGCGTACTTGTGGCTCGACGAATTGAACGAGTGGAAACATCTGGCGACGTTTCGGACGCAGACCGGCGGCGAACCATTGCGCGGGTTGTATTCGTTCCTCGAAGATTTCCGGCGAGACGGCCGCAGCGCGAAGCAGACTCGGCGGGCGACCTTCGGCAATGGCTGGGTGCAGACGACGAACGGCGATTGGGTCGCGCTCACAAAGGCTCGATTCACTGGTGATGGAACGACGCTCGACAACATCGACGCGGGAGTCAAGGATCGCCACTTCTGGCTGGCAACGGGCGGGGACGTGCAGAATCACATGCCGTTGAAGTCGATCCTCTCGTGGACGCCGGTCGCGTTGCCATTGAGCCGCTAACGTGGCGTTTCGGCAACACGATGCCGCCACGCAACGCTCGTGTGGTGATCCAGCATCACCGAGCCATCGGAAGTGCGAAGTCTGAGTGGCTATCCGAAAAGCCGTAGCCCGACCCCTTGTGGGTCGGAGGATTTTGAATGAGCGTCAATTCCTCAGGAAAATCAAATCCTCCGACCCACAAGGGGTCGGGCTACAGAAGAAAGAACCACTTTTCGGATAGCCTCTGAGTGAACTCGGACACGGCACGCGGCTTGCCTTGGTCGGCCAAGATGCCGCGAATTGCAAAACCACTCCCGATCGACTCGACGACCTCCGCCAGCGTCATGCCGAGCCACTTGCTGTCGGTGCATGAAGCCACCGACGTGACTCATCCCTGCCAACTGCGGCATCTTTGGCATTCGTTGTGGTCCCGCACTCCGCGGGCTTCGTTTCGACAAACTCCCGAATTTCTGGAAGCCTCGTTGGCCCGTCCGCAAGCGATCGCGCGAGGTACTTCGCAGCCGGCTGCCGATCGCTGGCGACTTCTGATCGTGTCAGCGTGGGAAAGGCCCATCGGAATCGTGCCGTTCCGCGAACGCACGGTTCGACGAACATTCGGATCAATTCGAGTGCTCTCAGTCCCAGAGTCTCCGTGGGGTGATTGTCCCGGTCCTGTGGGACCTCATCCCACAACGGCATTGGCTGCTGCGGTTCGGTTCCTGCGCAAGCAAGACGAATCGTGGGACGTGCTGGAACTTCCCGAAGTCGCCGCACATGGCGTAGAGCCGACTCGCGTGGCACAAGCATTGAACGCAGAGCGAGTCATTGTTCGGAAATCGCAACGGGAGTTGCTCGGTCTGGAACTTCCGGCGACGTTTGGGCAGTTTTGGGCCGACCGTGATGCGGTCGCAAGACAGCGCTGGCGAGAACTCGAAGCTCGGCGTTCGATCCGTCGCGACGAACAATTCATTCGCTTCCGTCCCGGCGGAGCGTTTCACGGAGACACCGAACGCGATTGGGAATTCCTTAGTCAACTCGAACGGGTCGTGCGATTGCAGGACGGAACACCGCATGCAACTCGCAGCCGACAGTTGTTCGAGCGATTGCGGGACACACACGCACTGGCCGTCGACGCGGGAAGCGCGGATGTCGCGCTGTGGCTGAGCGACTCGCGGCCAGCGGCATTCGCCTACAACTTTCATTGCCGATCCCGCGTCGAGACCGCGTTGCTGCTGGCCGATCCGAACATCCCGCACGCGACCGATCGGCTGATCGGCATGATGCTCCGAGACGAGATCGCTCGCGGTGACTCGTGGCATGTGTTTCTGCCAAACAGCGTCCACGGCACGAGCGTCAGTCACCGCTTGTGGCAACCGACAGAATTGCGCGAGATGACGGTGACTCACGACCGCCGCACGACAATTCGCTCGCGATTGCAACGCTGGTTGGCCGGCGACCGGCGAGTTATTTCAAAACCTTGTTGCTGAATTCCGCGATTTCTGCACCGATGAATTTCAGGATACCTTCGTCGAACCGAGTCGAGCCGGTGACACGACCGTTCTTCGCATCCATCTTGGTCTCGATCGTGTCTTTGCCCTCTTTGAAGACTTCCAGAGCGAGTTTACGGTGCGCCGCGCGATCCTTCTTGTCCTTGAGGTCCGCATCGGACAACTTCACGTCGGACGGCTTCGCGTCCAATCGGACTCGCCGAGCGTCCACCAATTCCAACCACGGGCCAACTCGGTAGAACAGCGTCAGAAAGTTGCTGACGAGCGCCGCGTTCGGCTGAGCCGAATCCGTGATCGCCTTCTTCAGCGGATCGAGCGACTTCGGGCCAATCGCGACCCACCACGCCTTCGGGCCGGTCGCCACATGGACCGAAACCCCTTTGCCGAAGAGCAACTCCATGTCTTCATTGGTGTCTGGAATCGCCAGTGCATGAATTGCGTAATCGCCAAGTTTCTCGACATCCAACTGCACTTTGTACCCGTCATTGATTTTTGGGAGCTGTTCCAAAATTCCCTTCACGGAGTTTCCATCTGTGGCCTTCAAAGCGAAGACGAGATTCGCCTTCTCTCCGGTCGCCTGAGAGACTTCGATCAAACCATCGACGACCCCTTCGTTGACGCCGTCGGTGAGCATGTCGAACCAGACTTTCCAAGCCTGCTTGCGAGCGGCTTTCTGCTCATCTGTGTATTCCTTCGAGTTCGAGATCTTGGCATCCACGCTGGCACGAAACAGCGGCATGGCTCCCAGCAAATCGGATTTCCGGAAGCCATCCAACGGGAAATGAATACGTCCGCTGAGAATCGCGTCTTTGCTCCGCGGGACGCCGGAGAACATTCCCGGTGTTTGGCCCAACAGCTTGGCGCTGACGTCCAAGTCGGTCTCGGGAATCGCTTCGAGTTCCAGGTCCAGACGGGCCTCTTTCTTCGGAGCGTCGGTCGTCCATCCGAGCGTCAACTCGGATGACTCAGAAATGAAGCGGCTCAACTCGCCCAGGTTGTGATCGAGAAATGCTTTCTGCACCGCGAAAGCCTCGGGCAGTTCGTCAGCGGCCTGCTTGATCCCCGCGTTCAGCTCGTCTTTGACTTTTTGAAAGTCCGCCGCGCGGGCCTTGATCGAGGCCGCGTCCTTCTTGGGGTTTTCGAGCATGATTCCGACATCAAATTTCTTCGCCAGCAGAGCCGCGACAACTTTGACCGCCGTCGGATCACCCAGGTTGGGTGGAAGAATTGCACGTTTTTTGGCAATCACCGAGTAATTGACCGGTGCGGCAAGAATTCGCAGAAAGCCATTGAATGCCGATCCAGGGATGTCCTTTTCGCCACCGCCGAGTTGATAAAAGTTGGCGACCAACTTCTTCGATTTGATCCCGATCCCGTCGATGTTCCGCAGAAACTTCTCACCAAGCGGCTTCCCCGGAACAACCTGCAATGGAAAATAGGCCCGCACGTCCGCTCCGGTCGGAGTCAGGAGGACGTCGAAAACGGCTGGCTTTGCCGTGTCGGTGCCACTGAAAATCTCGGCCAGAAACGACTCCAACAGCTTCCAACCTCGGACCCCTTGCGGCCCCGCCAGTTCACACATGAACTTGAGGTCCGCGGAGAGTTCGTCCCCAGACGACAAGACGGCATGGATTTCCGGAGCGTGCGGTGGCGTGACGGTTTGTGCGAAAAGGGACTGCTGAGCCAATCCCAAAGAGAACCACAGAGCCAAAACAGTGATGCGGATCGTTTTCACAGGGGACTCCTTCCAATGGCAATCTTCGGATGAGCCTGTTCGGGATTCCCAACAAACCCAACGATGATACCAAGCCAAATCAGTGGACCCGTTCCATGGGTCAGCGGATTCTAGGGCGATCAGAAAAAATGGGACAAGACGGGTTCGATCAGTCGGAGGCCCAGCATCGCCTGTGATGGAATCGCGGAGCAGCCGAATGGCCGAGCTCTCGCGAAGGCGAACTCCGAAACGATTACATCACTCGCTCCAGCACCAGACAGGCATTGTGGCCGCCGAAGCCGAAGCTGTTTTTCAAGATTCGACGGATCGGCATCGGCCGCGCTTCGTGAGGCACGTAGTCGAGATCACAGCCCTCATCGGGATGATCGAGATTGATCGT
>SYJG01000193.1 GCA_005798445.1 Planctomyces sp. | reverse complement strand
TCACCTCCTTGTGTTCGTGACTTTGTGGATGCTCATTGTGAGAGGAATTCCAACGAGTTGGCTACGTTGAAGAGAGGGGGCGGACTATAGTCCCGCGTCTCAATGACGAGCAAACCGTGATTTCTTTCTCGACCTGACTTCGCACGATGCCGCCACTCCGCTTGCAGCCCGTGTTCAAACAACGCCCTTGGGGCGGACAGCGATTGGCCAAGCAGTGGCGCAAGCCCAATCTGACCACAAACGGTTGGGCGGAGAGTTGGGAAGTCGTTGATCTCGGTGACGACCAAAGCCGAGTCCTCGGCGGTCCCTTCGACGGACGTTCCTTGCACGATTTGGTACGCGAGCATTCCCACGAACTGCTTGGCCGTCACGCGGGGTGCCAGCAATTTCCGCTGTTGTTCAAATTCCTCGACACCGCCGAGACGATGTCGGTTCAAGTTCACCCGAACGATACGCAAGCGGCGACGCTCGCTCCCGGACAGCAGGGCAAATCGGAGGCGTGGTTGATCCTGGTCGCTGCCACCAACAGCCGCTTGTCCGTTGGCCTGAAACCAGGAGTTGATCGCACCGCACTTGAACGGCATCTCGCGGCCGGCACTGTTGAGCAATGTTTGCACTCGATCCCCGCGAATATTGGCGACGTGATCGCCGTTCCGCCTGGCACCGTTCATGCGATTGGAGCTGGCATCGCACTGGCCGAGATTCAGCAATCGAGCGACATCACTTTTCGGCTATTCGACTGGAACCGCCGCGATGCTCATGGCTGCTTGCGTCCGTTGCACATCGAATACGCCTTGCAGTGCATCGACTTCTCGCTCGGACCGGCGTCGCCACTCGTGCCACGTCTGCTGAGTGTGGCCGGTGGACTCAGTGAAGAGTTGATCCAAACGCAGCACTTTATTTGGCATCGTCACACATTGACCGGGACTCCCTTGCGATTGCCAGAGGAAGATCGCTGTCGCATTTTGTCGCTGCTTCAAGGGAACGCGCAGATCGCGTCCGTCTCTGGGCGAGAACCGCTGGCCGCCGGTGAGACGCTGCTGATTCCTGCGGTGTGTGATCCCATCGAATTCGTCTCGACGTCCGGCGCGGTGCTGTTGGAGACGCTACCCGGTTAGCCGTATTGCGACCGCCAGAGCGGCCCGCGCCGCTGATGTTCGTGGCCGCTTCCTGACGGCTGCGGCACGCTTGAGATGGGACTGAATTTCACGAATCTTCGATGAAGACCGAAGTTTCCTCTTTTAAGATGCCGACTTTATCGGTACTTTTCCGACCCTTTCCGCGGACCTTGTTGGCCGAAGGGCGTTGCTCGACTTCGGACACTGACCGCGAAACCCACCCGAGTTGCTCACCAGGATTGATTCAGGCGCGTTGACGAGAGCTGATCATGGTTTCGGTGATTTTCTTACCAATCAATCAGTTTGAGATGCTCCTGAGCTAGCGTCTCGCCCCCCACTCTTTCGCCCGTTCCTGGTTTCTTCGCAGAGTCTCCTGGGCCAACAGAGTTGGCCAAGTCGAGATGCCTTTCCCGGCTACACCGCCAGATTGATCTCGCAGTGCCTGCCAAGTTCCCCTCAACAATCAGTTTGTTCCCGGAGTCAAGAAGCCATGAGGGCCTCGCGACTCGTTGTGTCTTTACTCGTAGGACGGGCACTCCTGCCCACCCATTGGTTCGCAAAAACAGACGGGCAAGAGTACCCGTCGTACTCCAGAACTCCAGTTTGAAAGGCTCCCAACTCCAGGGTGAAGTTCCATGTCCGACCTCACAAAAGTCAGAAACATCGGTATCTCGGCACACATCGACTCCGGCAAGACGACGCTCTCCGAGCGCATCCTGTTCTACTCCGGCCGCATTCACGCGATGCACGAGGTCAAAGGCCGTGACGGTGGAGCCACAATGGACCACATGGAACTGGAACGCGAGAAGGGCATCACCATCACTGCCGCCGCGACGCAAGTCGAATGGGAAGGCCATACGATTAACCTGATCGACACCCCGGGCCACGTAGACTTCACCGTCGAAGTCGAACGCTCATTGCGCGTGCTCGATGGAGCCGTATTGGTGCTGTGCGCCGTCGGTGGCGTACAGAGCCAATCGCTGACCGTCGATCGTCAGATGAAGCGGTATCGTATTCCGCGTATCGCGTTCATCAACAAGATGGACCGCATTGGAGCCAACCCGTTCAAGGTTACTCAGCAGATCAAAGACAAACTGCATGTCACTCCGGTTCCCATTCAGCTACCGATGGGAGCCGAATCGGACTTCGCGGGCGTGATCGACCTCGTCACGATGCAAGCGATCTACTTTGATGGCGAAGATGGAGAAACCACTCGCCGCGAAGCGATTCCCGAAGGCTATGCCGAACAAGCCTCGACCGCTCGGCAAGAGATGCTCGAAGCGCTCTCGATGTTCGATGACAGCCTAATGGAAGCCCTGCTCGAGGAGCGCGATGTCCCGGTCGATCAAATTCGGACACTGATTCGTGAGGCGACACTCTCGCAAGAGATTACCCCGGTCATGATGGGGACGGCGTATCGCAACAAGGGGGTGCAAGAACTGCTCGACGCGGTCACGTACTACCTGCCTAGCCCGCTGGACCGTACCGTCACCGTGACGAACATCGACCACAAGAAGGTCGAAGGCGAAGCCGAAGACGCTGCCAAGGTCACGCTCACGAAGAACGAAAAAGACCCGCTGGTCTGCATGGCGTTCAAAACGGTCGTCGAGCAATTCGGCCAGTTGACCTTCATGCGGATTTACCAAGGGAGCATGGTCAAAGGCGAAAGCTACACGAACACCCGCACGGGCAAGCGACAGCGCTTCGGCCGCATCGTTCGTATGCACGCGAACAATCGCGAAGACATCGATGTTGCCGGCCCTGGCGACATCGTCGCGGCCGTTGGCGTCGAGTGCGCATCGGGTGACACGTACTGCGGCGGCAACGTCAACTACGCGCTGGAAAGCATCTGGGTTCCGGAACCGGTCATCCGCCTCTCGATCGAAGCGGCCGAGCGTGACGGTGCGGACAAGCTGTCGAAGGCTCTAGAACGCTTCCGTCGCGAAGACCCCACCTTCCATGTGCAGTCCGATCCGGAAACCGGTGAGACGTTGATCGCCGGCATGGGCCAGTTGCATCTCGAAATCTACACCGAGCGAATCAAGCGTGAGTACAAGGTCGAGTGCATCGTCGGTGAGCCGAAGGTGGCCTACAAAGAGACGCCGACCAAGGCCGTCGAATTCAACTACAAGCACAAGAAACAGTCCGGCGGTTCAGGTCAGTATGCTCACGTCGTCGGCAGGATGTCCCCGCTGCCGGAGGATTCGAAGGAGACCTACGTCTTCCTCAACGAAGTCACTCAGGGCCGTATTCCCAAGGAATACATCAAGCCTGTCGACGACGGCATGCAACTTTCGCTGGTCAAGGGACCGCTCTGTGAATGCGAAGTGGTCGGTGTGCAGATCCAACTGCAAGACGGCAGCTACCACGATGTGGACTCGTCTGAAATGGCGTTCCGCATCTGCGGCCAAGGGGCCATGCGTGATATCCTCAAGGAGGCGCATCTCGGCTTGCTGGAACCGATCATGAAGCTGGAAGTCGAAGTGCCCGAAGAATACCAAGGTGGCGTCTGCGGCCACCTGAGCAGCAAGCGCGGCCTGATCACCGAGACGGCCACCAACATGGGCATCGGCGTCATCAACGCCGAAGTTCCGCTCGCCGAAATGTTCGACTACGCCAACGAACTGCGTTCGATGACGCAGGGCAAAGGCGGCTTTACGATGGAATTCTGCAAGTACAAGCTGCTGCCGCGCGGCTTGCAGGACGAAGTCGTCGAAAGACGCCGCGCCGACAAAGACCCGAAGAAGGCTAAGCAACTCGTCGGAGCGAAGTAGCATTCGCCTCGGCGAAGCCGACGGAACCGAACCTCGACAATCTCGCGCCCCGATCGAAGCAATCTTCGGTCGGGGCGTTTGTTTTTGGGTAAGGCACCGGCTCAGCTTCACACGCTTCTTTCGCAGTTCCGGCGTTCATCACGGAGCGTATTCAGTTTCAAGGCCCCCTCCGCCGTGCTTGTCCCGGAGAGATTTTTTCGCACTCTTTGGCTATGGCGTGAAGCGGTGGAACGATTCCGCGACCGAAACTATGTTGACCGTTCGCCGACCGTAGCTACAGAGCGCGGGCACCAATACCGCACGGGAGGGCGACGGGGAGAGTTTTTTATCGCGGGCGAGTTGGCATACCCAGGGCTGATCGTCTGGTCGGAGGTGATGGCGTTGAGCCATTCGGACTGCGGTTGGTCGTGGTCTCGCAGGAAGCGAATCAGACTCAGGGCCTCTCGCTCCGCTCGTAACGTGAGAGTCCACGGCCGTGCGTCCCAACACGAACGAGCAAGGTGACGCGACTGGCATCATCCGCCCCCTGGCTTGTCCCGGGGGCTTAACGGCTTCTGCGATAGTCCGCTGGTGATGGAATCGACATAGCGCAAAAGCCGTTGAACCCCTGGGACAAGCCCAGGGGGGCGTTTACAAACTGCGTCGTGCGCCCGGCTGGGCTGTCGAATTGGCGGGGTTGGTAGCTGGCGTGGGTAGTTGGCGGCTGTCGGAGGCTCCTGGGGACGTGTTAGAGCGGTCCAAATCGGTCGGTTTGGCAGCCCACGGCTCCAGGATGCCCACTCATCACTCCGGGATGATGACACACGGCTCCAGGATGCCAACTCACGACTCCAGGATGATGACACATGGCCCCAGGATGCAGACTCACGACTCCAGGATGCAGACTCACGACTCCAGGATGCAGACCCACGACTCCAGGATGCAGACCCACGACTCCAGGATGCAGACTCACGAGTCCAGGATGCAGACTCACGAGTCCAGGATGCCAACCCACGACTCCAGGATGCAGACTCACGACTCCAGGATGCCAACCCACGGCTCCAGCCTGCACCACCATGTCCCCAGGACACTGCCTCACGACTCCAGGATGTCGCCTGATGTTTCCAGCCTGAGACCTCACGACTCCAGGATGCTCACTAATGACTCCCGATGCCATTTCATTGGCACGGGATGGTGACTCATGGCTTGGGATGATGTCGCAAGCGTCCGGGATGTGGACTCACGAGTCTCTGAGAGGATGCCTGACAACTACGGCTTCCACTCGCGAGCGAACTGCAATGCCCGTTGCCGAACTGGCTCGCTGATCGTCTGGTCGGAGGAGATGGCGTTGAGCCATTCGGACTGCGGTTGGTCGCGATCTCGCAGGAAATGAATCGCGGTTGTGGCCGGTCTCCTGACCGAGCCACTGTGCGTTGACCGAATCCGCCGCGGCGGACTCTTGCGAACGGCAGAATGATTTCGACTGCAACGCTTCTTGGCCGTTCGTGGAGACCTTCGGTCGGGCCGGGTGGCTCGGTCAGGAGACCGGCCACAACACGCGCGTCGTGCTATTTCCACTCGCGAGCGAACTGCAATGCCCGTTGCCGAACTGGCTCGCTGATCGTCTGGTCGGAGGAGATGGCGTTGAGCCATTCGGACTGCGGTTTGTCGTGAGCTCGCAGGAAGTGAAGCAGACTCAGGGACTCACGCTCCGCTCGCAACTCCGGTGTCCACAGACGAGCGTCCCACACGTTCACCGTATGATCCTCGCTGGCCGACGCTAGTCGTTTCCCATCTGCGTTAAACGCCACGCTTTCGACGGAGTTGGTATGTCCTTTCAGTGTTAGTATCTCCTGTCCCGTGGAAGCATTCCATATCTTGACCGTTCGGTCCCAACTCGCTGAGGCGAGCCGTTGTCCGTCCGGATTGAACGCCACGCTATAGACCGCGCCCGAGTGCCCTTTCAATGTGAGCGTCTCTAGCCCGCTCGTCGCGGCCCACACTTTCACCGTCTGATCGAAGCTCGCCGACGCCAGCCGGTTCCCATCTGCGCTAAACGCCACGCTATTGACCCCGGCGGTGTGGCCTTTCAACGTGAGCGTTTCAAGACCGCTCGTGGCGTCCCACAACTTTACCGTCGTATCGTCGCTGGCGGAGGCCAACCGTTTCCCGTCCGGGCTAATCGTCACACTCCTGACTTTGGCGGTGTGCCCTTTCAACGTGAGCATGTCCTGACCGCTCGTGGCGTCCCACACCTTCACCGTCTGATCCGCGCTTGCCGACACCAGCCGCTTCCC
>SYJG01000192.1 GCA_005798445.1 Planctomyces sp. | reverse complement strand
GCTCGCAGACGGCGACGCGGTGGCCGGCGACGATCAGCTTTCGCAGATAGCCTTCAAGAGCGTGATACGGAAACCCCGCCATCGGGATCGGATTCGGCGAGCCTTTGTCGCGACTGGTCAACGTCAGGCCGAGCACTTTGGACGAGACGACAGCGTCGTCGAAGAACAACTCGTAGAAGTCTCCCATCCGAAACAGCAGGATCGATCCGGGGTTCTGCCGTTTCACTTCGAGGTAGCGTTCCATCGCCGGCGTGAGATTGTGCGGCGCGGGATTCGTGGCAGACGTTTTCTCCGGCGGCTGGCTCATGTCGTCCTCAAAGGGAGAGTCTTGCGAAGCGGTGGCAGAATAACGGGCTTGCTCGCAAGATTCTTGTCCGCTGGGAGAGACCGATCACAGAGTCGGGCACAACGCCGTTAGCATGACGCGTCAGTCACTCTGTGGGAGGTTTGAAAAAGGGCGAACTTGGGATGGAGAGGTCAACCCCCATTTCCAATTGACTTCAAGGAGCTTGAGCGATGTCGGACGTATTGATGGTTGGTTGTGATTTGCATGACAAGACATTGATGTGGAAAAGCTGCATACGCAAAGACGGGGTCGAATGATCGTGGGAGTCGAACGATTCTCATGGAACTGGTGCGAGACATTGCGGCTCGTGCGGGAGCACAGCGGATTGTGTTCGCGTCTGAGGCGTCGGGGCAAAGATTCGGATCGTACGATCCGCTTCGCGAAGCGGGGCTGGAGTGTCATGTGTTGGCTCCGACGAAGAGGCCCAAGTCGCCGGGGGAGCGGAAACGGAAGACTGACGACTGGGATGCTCAGAAGATTCTGGACTTGGTGCGAGCCCATGTGTTGGCGGGGGCCAGCTTGCCGACGTAACTCGGTTTCAAAATCGTCGTCAGATCGCGGCCGACTTGGGCTTGGCTCCGAGCTGCTTCGAGAGCGGCAGCATCACCTTAAGCGCCACCTTCCGCTTCAACTTCGGGTCTTCCGCCAGGAACACGGCTCCCATCCCGCCATGCCCCAGTGCTTTGAACACTCGATATCCCGCCAGCCTCCCCAACTTCATCCGGCTGCTCGGCGGGCGCGAGGAAGCACAAGTCGAGCAGCGGCGGACTTGGCCCACTGTTCGAGATCGCGGTTTTCAACTCGGCCGACTGTTACGACACGCTCGGTGCGAGGGAACGCTCGTCCTGAGGAGCCGCCCCACCGGCTGTGTGACCAGACGGAGGTGGCGGTGTCGGTGTCGAATTGCCTGCGGTCGTACTCATCTTGGCCCCTGCGAATCGGCCCTGACACTGTAATCGTGATCTCCCAATGCCGGAATGTCTGACGCTTGGAGAGCCACGCAGGTGTGCCAAGAACTTTTGCGACACCCGCCGTGACAAGTCCACTGCCGTTGCTTGCTGGGGTTTGGGTGGTCTGTTAGTTTCCGATCGTGCTCTCTCGAGATTGAAATTGAAGAACTGACATCTGAAATTGAGGAACATCGCATGTACAACGTCACGCTGATCCCTGGAGATGGAACTGGTCCGGAACTCGCCGAAGCGACTCGCAAGTGCATTGACGCCACCGGCGTAAAGGTCAACTGGGACCGGCAAGAATGCGGTATCGAAGTCATTGAGGCTCAGGGGAAGATTCCCGACTCGGTCTTCACGTCGATCCGAGCCAACAAGATCGCGCTGAAAGCTCCGATCACGACTCCGATCGGCAAGGGGTTCCGATCGGTCAACGTCGCGCTGCGGCAAGAGCTTGGCCTCTACGCCTGCGTTCGCCCCTGCAAGACGTACAAGGGGGTGCGGTCGTACTTCGAGAAGACGAAAGTCGATCTCGTCATCGTCCGTGAGAATACCGAAGACTTGTACGCTGGCGTCGAGTTCCAGGCCGGTCAGCCGAAGACGGCGGAGCTGATCCAGTTCATCAACTCCATCGCGACCGGCAAGAAGATCGGAACTGGCTTGGAGACGACGGGCGTCAGCATCAAGCCGATGTCTGTCGATGGGTGCCGAAACATCAGCCGCTACGCGTTCGACTATGCCGTGAAGTACGGCCGCAAGTCGGTGACGTCGATCTGCAAGGCGAACATCATGAAGTTCACTGACGGACTGTGGTACGACACCAGCCGAGCGGTCGCGAACGCGTTCGGGGCGAAGTACGAAGACCCGAAGCTGGCCGAAGGGGTCAAGGCCGATCCGACGCTCGCGGGCAAAGTCCCCAGCGCGGCGGGCATCAACTACATCGAGCGGCTCGTGGACAACATGTGCATGCAGTTGGTCCAGAAGCCGGAGAACTACGACGTGCTAGTGATGGGCAACTTGTACGGCGACATCCTCAGCGACCTGTGCGCCGGCTTGGTCGGCGGCCTGGGAGTCGCTCCCGGCGCGAACATCGGCCCGGACTCGGCGATCTTCGAGGCGACTCACGGTTCGGCCCCAAAGTACAAAGGCCAGAACAAGGTCAACCCGACCGCGCTGATCCTCTCTGGCAAGCTGATGCTGGAACACATGGGCGAAGCCGCCGCCGCCGCGAAACTCGAACGAGCCGTCGCCAGCATCATCGAGGAAGGCAAGTACGTCACCTACGACATGAAGCCCGACCGAAACGACCCCACCGCCGTCGGCACCCGAGAAATGGCCGACGCAATCTGCAAACGGATGGCGGAACTCGGTTAGACTGATTCCAGTCCGACCGTTTCTTCCCAGGAATGATGTCATGTCTGTCGCTGAGTTACCGCGTGTGACCTCCGGCCTATTGTGTCTCGGTCCCGATGACGCAGGACGGCGATTGACCCGCGCCGAGTACGCTGACGCTGATTTCGCCGAGCCGTATCAATATGAACGAGTCCGTGGGAGATTGGTCGTCATGTCACCAGCTGGACCAGAGCATCGGTTTGTGTCTCGACCGTTTCGCCGGAAGCTGAATGTTTATTGGGAAGAGCATCTCAGCTTGGTCGAAGATGTGGACGTCGAAGGTTGGCTCGCGACATCGCCTGACGATGACCGTTTGCCGGATATCTGTGTCTATCTAAAGGGCGACGACGCCCAACGCCGTGTCCCCGATCGCGTCCCTGCGGTGGTCTTTGAATTCGTCAGCAAGAGACGCTCCGACCAGGAGCGAGACTACATCCACAAGCGGGACGAGTATCACGCGATCGGCGTCAAGGAGTACGTCATCGTCGATCGTTTCAAACGCTCGGTGCTCGTCCTGAGATGGCAACCTGACGGATACGCGGAACACACGCTGGCCGAACACGATTTCTATTCGACGCCGCTGTTGCCTGATTTGGTGATTCCCCTGAGCGAGGCGTTCGCTCAAGTGACGGAATGAATCGAGCCCGAACCCGTAGTTCAAACGAGCCATCGTCAGCATCATTGAGGAACGCAAGTACGACACCTACGACATTAAGCCCGACCGCAACGACCCCACTGCCGTCGGTACCCGTGAAATGGCGGAGGCGATCTGCAAACGCATGGTGGAATTAGGTTGACGCATCACTGGAGAAGAAATGAGCGCAGAGCACCAGCCACATCCGAAGAACGTGACGGGACCGTTCTACGTTGTCAACGGCTGTTGCACGGCCTGCGATGTTCCCATGATCGAAGCACCTGAATTGTTCGCATACGACGACAATCACTGCTTTGTTAAACGACAACCGGAAACTGCTGATGAATTCAACCATGCCTTTCGAGCAGTACATGCAGCCGAGTTGGAGTGCATCCGATATCGCGGCGACGATAGTAATTTACTCCGCCGATTCGCTGAACTTGGCGAATCGCATTTGTGCGATGTGGCTCCGTCAGCAGACATTTCGCCGGTTTTTCGAAACCATGTCGCTTTTGAAGGAATTCCGGATCAGTGTGTAACCCTGACCGCTCGATTGCTTATCGAAGCATTCATGGAGTTCTTACTCCGCTTGGATAAGGCAAGAGAGTCACTGGACCAGCGCTTCAGATACAGATTCAAGGAAATACAAGGCCGTGGCCAAACCGCATCGTTTGGCTATTCCTGGTTCGAAGACAATTTCCATCCAGTTGAAATTCTGCGCTCGACGGAAATCGGATGGTTGCTGCGCCATTCTCCCGAAAACGAAGTTGGATGCCGCGGCGTTTCGATCCAGATCGATGATTGGCTAAAGCAGGATGGACGATTTCAAAACATCCGTTGGTTCACCGAAAGTGGATTGAAGTCGTCGGGGGTTGGTAATGCGACGCCATTCTGACTGGGCTGGACTGCGAGGATCGAAGAGAGCCGCTTTCAAAATCGCTCATCAAGAACAGGCAAGTGAGTCATGGTCGTTCAAAAATAATTCGTCGTGGACTCTCGCGGGAAGAAGTCCGGCGTGATTTTGTCGCTCAAGCACTACGAAAAGCTGATGGAGGACTTGCACGACTTGGCGGTTGTCGCCGAGCGGCGGTCTGAAGAAGCCGGTCAGCCATGAGGACATGAAACGACGGCTGAAGTCCTGATCTGAGCGACGGTCGCATCTTGATTCAGGTTTTGAGAACAGATAGCGTGTTTGCCATGACTGCGATTCAAGAGTTGGAAGCGGCTGTGCAACGGTTGTCTGAGGACGAGTTCGTCGCCTTCAGGACTTGGTTCGTCGAGTACGACGCGCAACTTTGGGATCAGAAATTCGAGTCCGACGTGCAAGCGGGACGTCTGGATTGGCTGGCCGACGAAGCTCGCCAAGCATTGCGTGAGGGTCGCTGTTCGGAACGATGAACCATCGCGCCACCCCACGGTTTTGGGACTGCTTTCAACGTCTGCCGGAAGAGACGCAGCGGTTGGCGGATCGTTGCTACGAGCAGATGCAGCAGAATCCCAGGCATCCGTCTTTGCAATTGAAACGGGTCGGATTGTTTTGGTCCGTTCGGGTTGGGGTGCATTACCGAGCCTTAGCGGCCAAGTGTCAGTCAAAGGTAGTCACCCGCGGCGTTGCGTGGTGACAAAGTGTCAGTCAAAGGTAGTCACTGTTTGCGGTGCTTGTTTTTTGGCTTGTAGTCGATGGTTTTGATCTTGGGGTGGTCATGTGGTTC
>SYJG01000191.1 GCA_005798445.1 Planctomyces sp. | reverse complement strand
TTCCGCATCGGCTACGTCACGCGAGCCTGGCAGATCGTGCAACAACACGCCTGCCGCCGGCTCCGCCAGTGGCTGCACCGGAAAACGAACACGCGACGCGGTGGTCGCCAGAACCCACCCGATCTGCGGCTGTACGAAGACAATGGCCTGCTCAATCTCGCGAGTTCGATCCGTCGCAAACCTCTGTGGGCGACACCACGCTAATCTGGTCGGAGAGCCGGATGCGGGAGACCCGCACGTCCGGTTCGACGAGCGGGCAGTGGAACCGGAGCCCCACACGCCACCGCGCCACTTCTCGACTCTACTACTTCCACTCGCAAGCGAACTGGAGCGCGCGTTGGTCCGCCGCGGCGGAGCTCGCTGATGGTCTGGTCCGCCGCGATGGCGTCGAGCCATTCGGCCGGGGCTTTCCCCTGGTCACGCAGCCAGTGGATCAGACTCATACGGGCGGCGGATGCCGGCCTCGTTCAGTTTCTTCGTCTCGGATGATCAAGATTGACGGCCGGTTCATTTGCAGAGCGGTAATGGTGGCACGTCCCGTCGATGTCAAACCAATGAGAATGTTGCCACGCCAGCGAAAGTGGTCCGACCACACTTGGCGGCGCGGATGAAACAGCCGCACCTTTCGGCCGGTCGCGGAATCAACGGCCGTCTGCCGAGCTTCTTTCCGAAGTGAACAAGACGTGCAAGCCAACGCCAAATTCTCGGCGACGGTGGGGCCATCCGCACTGACCGGTTGAATGTGGTCGATGTGAAACGTGGACTCTTGGCCGACCTGTGCCAGCCCACAGTATTCACAGCGTCCGTTGGCCCGCTCCCTGACAAGCCGACGCAACCCAGCGGGAATGCCGCTCATCGCTGTTTCGTCCTGACGTTACCGAGACGTTCCGAACGCAGACGCAGCAGCGTCAGAAACTCCGCGAGATTGACCAACCCTTCCGCTTCCAAGCGTTCCGCCGCCGTGAGCCGCTTGCCGGAATCCTGTTTATCCAGCAGTTCTTGCAAGCGCGCATTGACTCCCGGCGGCAATCGAAACTCCGCCAGATCATCAGGCATCTTGACTTGGATCGCGACTGTTTGCGGCATGGTGGATGTTCCTCGGTTCGCGTCAGACATTGCACGGCGGCGATTCTATGAACTGAGTCCACCGCAAGTGTAGCCCGCTCTCGGCGAGAGCGGGCTACACTACTTCCACTCGCGAGCGAATTGCAGGGCGCGTTGGCGGACTGGCTCGGTGATGGTCTGGTCCGCCGCGATGGCGTCGAGCCATTCGACCGGGTCTCTCCCTTGGTCACGTAGCCAGCGGATCAGATTCAACGCCTCACGCTCCGCACGCAGTTCCGGTGTCCACGGCCTAGCGGTTCAATCGCTCGGTGACTTGTTCCAGCCAACAAGCGGCGTCCGGGTTGGAGGTCCATTCGTCTTGTTCCAACTCGCTACAAATGTTTTCGAGAATCGTAACCACGCGAGCGGCGCGTTCCGTCACCGGAACGGAATCTCCCAGCGCGGCAGCGAGGGTGGCAAACGAATCATCAAGTTTCCCGGTTCGCCACTGCGCGACTGCAAGTAGGCACTTCAGCGATAGGTCGTTCGGAGCCAATCGCAACGCATCCTGAGCTTGAAGCATTGCCACTCGATCCATGAACGAGTTGACGTACCGCATCCGCACCAACCGTCTGCTCGCAATCGCATAATCCTCTGGCGTCCTTGACGTACGAAATCTCGGGACGAGTTCTAATGCCAGTTTGCAGACATCGTCGGAGAGCGTCGCATCCGTCTGCAACCACTCAGTCTTGCCTTTCTCACCCAAAGGCCACCGGTCGAGAAACGTCACCACCGCGATTGCTTCGCGTTCGCGACGAGAGCTGTCATCCCTTCGGGCATCCACCCACATTGCATTCCCTTCAGCGTGGTTCGACAAGATGAGTTCGCGACCGTCAGCAGTGAAATCCATCGCGGTGACTCCTCCAAATCGAGGGAGTTTGATCGTCTGTAGTTCGAGGCCGTTCGTTGTATCCCATAGCGTTACAGTATCGATCGCATCGGATGCAGCGAGTTGGCGACCGTCCGAACTGAACGCAAGCTGATTCACTCCGATGTTGTGTCCTTTGAGAGTTCGCAGTTCACCGCCATGCCGCGTATCCCACACTTTTACGGTCATATCGAAACTTGCCGCGAGTTGACCACCATCCGTAGTCAAAGCCAACGCGTGGGGTTGTGCGTCTTGTGGTCCTGTAAATGTGCGCAACTCTTGGCCAGTCACTGCATCCCACAGTTTCACGGTTGATCGGCCCCAATTCATGTCGTTAGTCGCACACTTTCGGCCGTCTGCACTCAACGCAAAGTTGGTCCTTGCATATGGAGGCGCGGCCAAAGTCACCGCCTCGCCAGCGTTCACCGTATCCCAGATCTTTACCGTCTGGTCAGCATAAACGACGGCCAGCCGACGGCCAGCCCGGCACAGAGACATGCGCATGTACGATGCCCTCTGCTTGTGCCCGTTGAGCACTTGCAGTTCCCGACCGTTTTCCGCATCGATGATTCTTATTTTGCCGTCGCCGATGTCGAGCGCACGCTTGGTACTATCGGGGCTCAGCTCGTCGACATACGTATTATGCCAGTGCCCAATGGCCGATTGAGTGGCTTGATCGCCGACCACATCCCAAAGCTTGACGGTGTTGTCGTCGCTAGCCGAGGCGAGCCGCCGGCCGTCCGGACTAAATGCGACACTTCTGACAGTGCTGCGATGTCCTCTACGCGTCAAAACCTCGCGGCCAGTTGCGGTATCCCATAACTTCACGACACATTGATCAAAGGAAGCTCCGGCGAGCGACCGTCCGTCGGGACTGAAATCGACATTCTGTACCGATCCGCCACCGTGAAGAGTCGTTATCTCTTGACCGCTGGTTGTATTCCACAACTTCACCGTCGCGTCGTCGCCTGCCGACGCAAGAAGGCGGCCATTCGGACTGAACTCCACGTTTTTGACCATGTCCAAATGGCCTTTGAGAGTTCGAACCTCCTGACGGCTTCGTACATCCCAAAGTTTCACAGTGTGATCGGCACTTGCGGAAGCTAGCTGCTGGCCGTCCGGACTAAACGCCACACTCCAGACAAAGCTCGTATGGCCATTGAGAGTGTCGATTTCTTGGCCACTGTTGGGATCCCAGAGCTTGACCGTCTGATCGTGGCTGACCGAAGCGAGCAGGTTGCCGTCGGGGCTGAAGGCCACATCATTGATGCCGTCGACGTGTCCATTGCGGCTCCAAAGTTTTTGCCCACTGACCATATCCCAGAGCGTCACGATTTTGTCGTTGCTGCCCGAGGCGAGTCGCCTACCGTCCGGACTGAAGGCAACGCAGTTGGCTCCAGCCGGGAGTCCTTTGAAAGTGTGGATCGGATGGCCACTGACCGAGTCAAAGACAGATAACGCGGGTGTTGTCGAGACCAGTCGTGTGCCGTCTGGACTGAACGCGACCTTCCCACCATAGCCGGTGTTGATCGTCAGCAAATCACTATGGCAGAGCCGATCAAGATAAAACCATTCAAAGCCACGAGGTTCGTATTCGCGATAACGGTTGAGAAGGTCAACTGCAGTGCCGACGCGAGCGTCATCCCAGGCGCTTTTGGCTAAATTCATGTGTGCGACATAGAGATTTCGCGTCGCGTCGTCGGCCTTCTTGTTTGCTTGAATCGCAAAGTACGTCGAAACAACTGTGCCGATAATCAACAGCACCGCGATGCTCGTCGTCATCGCGGCCAGCGTCGGATTCCGTTGGCACCAGCGGATCAATCGCTCCGCCTGACTAATCGGTCGCGCAAGAATCGGTTCGCCGCGCAGGTGGCGTTGGAGGTCGGCGGCAACTTCGGCGGCGGTGGGGTAGCGGCGGGCGGGGTCTTTCGAGAGGCACTTGAGCGTGATCGTTTCCAGGTCGCGGGGGATGCGGGCGTTGAGCTTGCGCGGTGACGGCGGTTCGTCCTTGAGGATTTGGACGATCAACATGCGGGTCTCGCCGCGGAAGGGGAGTTCGCCGGTGAGGAGTTCGAACAGGATCACGCCCAGCGAATAAATATCGCTGCGGCGGTCAGCGTGGTGGCCGTGGCCGCGGGCTTGTTCGGGGGACATGTAGGCTGGCGTCCCCAGGATTTGGCCTTCGACTGTCATCGTGATCTCGCCCGATTCGCGCTTGGCTAGGCCGAAGTCGGTCAAATAGGGGCGAGGGGTGAGGGGTGAGGGGCGAGAGGAAGCAGACGCGGCAGTACGCTCGCCCCTCTGCCCTAAGTCCTCAACCTGCATCAGGATGTTGGCTG
Source organism: Planctomyces sp. (assembly GCA_005798445.1). Lineage (GTDB taxonomy): Bacteria > Planctomycetota > Planctomycetia > Planctomycetales > Planctomycetaceae > SXKJ01. The sequence continues at coordinate 37,344 of SYJG01000191.1, read as the reverse complement.
GCTTGAGGTCGCGATGAGTCACGCCCAACTCGTGAGCGTGATGCAGCGCGGTGGCGATGGTGACGCACAGTTCGGCGGATTCACGGAACGTCAGCTTTTGGCCGGTGAGCCACTCCTTCAGGTTGCAGCCTTCGATGTAGTCGCTGGCGATGAAGACTGTGTCGTCGGCCCGGCCGACCTCATGCACGCTGACGATGTTTGGATGCCGCAACTGCGCGGCGGCGCGCGCTTCGCGAAAGAACAACTCGGTGTCGGTATCGGTCAGTTGATCCTTGCGCGGAATTTTGATCGCGACCACTCGGTCGAGTTCGACGTCGCGAGCTTTCCAGACGGTGCCGAAGTGCCCGGCACCAAGCTGCTCGATCAATTGAAAGTGACCCAGAGTGCGGCCGGCTTCGTTGTAGGACTGAGTCGTCGCGCCGCTGATGAGGCTGAAGCTACTGCCGCACGACGGACAGCAGACGTCATGCAACGGCTGATCGTTCAGCACGTCGATCGGATTGTGGCAGTGCGGGCAACGCAGGTGCATGCGAATGACTCGGCGAGTGGTGATGATCCAGCGGACGATTCGAGAACTACAAACAGAAATACCCGTCGTTGCCAGCAACGACAAGGACGAGGCTGTGGCAATCAGGGCTGGCTAGTTTGCCGCTCTGTGGCGGTTGTGACGATGCGACAAAACTAGCACGACGCGCAAGCGAGTGGTATTTCCGCAAAACCACTCGCTCGCGCGTCGTGCTAGTGCGTTGATACCAAACGCCCAGTTTGAAACATTGGCCAGCCCTGCTGTGACAATCCGGCTGCGTTACGGGTTGAGCTGCGACTGAGTTTGCTCGAACAGCGTCCGCAGTTCAGACTCAATCCACGAATAACTCAGCAGCAGCTTGAGGCTGTTGAGCAGGTCTGTGTCGGAAGAACGAGTGACACTGCGTGATCCTGCGCGGATTCCGGAACAAATGCAGGCGTAGTGCAGGACGTAGGCCACTTCCTTCGGAATTGGCGGCTGAGTCGAGCGGAGCAGCGACTTGCTCCAGCGTTTGACGAGTTCCAAGAGCCACAACGGCGGCGAGTCCATCGAGAACAGCGTGGACAGATTCGGCGGCAGCGAATCTGCCGATCGAGCTTTCTCGCGAAACGATCGGAGGAAGTCCGCGTCGTCACAAGCGGCTTCGAGACGGCTTTGCAGTTCGTCACGCAGAATCTCAGCCGACTCATCGGGCAGCCACAAAGGGCTGTCGAATTGGGCGAGGTCCAAGGCTTGCGTGAGGCGTCGCGCGGCATCGGAACTGCCCAAGAAACTCTCCTCGGCCGAGAAATGATCCGACGAAATGTCCGGAGTCGCAGCGGCCGGGCGAGTGCCCGCATGAGCCAGCGCGTTCCGCAGACTTCCCAATTCGCTGTCGATGGAGGCCGAATCTCGGCCGGTGTATTCGGCGATCACGGTTTGCAGATGAAGTCGCAGCTTTCGCTTGGCGGTCTCCAAGGCATTCGCCGCTTGGACGGGAGAATCAAAGTCGTATTGCCGTTGCAAATCTTCGTAGCTGGCGGGAGGGACGTTGTCTCGCAACGGACGGAGTAATCGCGATTCGAAGATGTTCCAAATGCGGTGCTGGTCTTTGGTCAGGCACTCGCGGCGGACCCGTTGCAGCGCTTCACGCAGGACGTAATCGGCCCAGGCCAGGTCGAACACATCCGCGTCGGAATCTTCGACCGCCAAGTGCTCGTGGTGTTCGTCGTCGAGGCTGATCTTGCCTCCCTCTCGGCGTTGCCTGGTGCGGAAGTGGTCGATCACGAAATTCTTGAGCGAGCGATAAACGAACCTTCGAAAGCCAACTTCTCGATTCACCTGGGCCGCCAAGTTTTGCTCCAGCAGTTTCTCTTGGACGAATTGCTGCAACAGATCGTCCAAGTCGTCGCGGTCTCCCCGCAACACGCGAATCAGGTAGTTACGGAACGCCGGCAAGTAGCGTTCGACGAACGTGTTCAGTGCCGCTCGGTCGCCAGCGGCGACGGCGTCAATCAGGGACCACTGCGTGGCGGAAGTCTCGTCGCTGCTTGGGGGATGCGGCTCCATCGACAGGCTCCGGTTGCTTCAGACAGTGTGAATTATTGGAACTCAGATGGATCTTTGCGCTGGTCAAGACATTGTCTTCTCTGCGCTCTTCGCTTCTCTGCGGTGAATCAAGAGGTTTTTTATACCGCAGAGGAGCGAAGAGCGCAGAGAAGGCGCAAACGTCAATCTGTGGCCCAATCATCGGGATTTCGAGTCGTTGCCACCAACTCGCGACAGTGGCTTCGGAGTCCATCCCAGCAATTTTTTGAGAATTTGCGCCGCGTCGCGCAAAACCCTGGTTCTCCGGACGTTCATAAGGTGCCGGCTGACACCACTTTCAAAAACTCCAGAAACGAGGGCTTGATCATGAAATCGCTCATTACTCGACAATTCAAGGTTCGGTTAGCAGTGACGGCCAGTGTTTGCTCGCTGTTGGCGGTGCAGACGGCCTCGGCGCAGTTCGTTCCCCGCAACGTCACAATCATCGCGGCACCGGGAACCAATTTCGGCGGAGCGGATACGGCGCGCAGCGCCGAGCTGCGATCAATGGGCCAATACCACGAAGGCCAAGGCGCGCACCTTCAAGGCATGGGAAGGCTTCTCGAAGGAGCCGGCCAATACGAGAAGGATCATCAGACAGCGACATCAATGGCGATCGAAAATAAGTCGCTGGTGCGGGAGACTCGGCGATTTGAAAAGCAACAGCGCGAGCAAGACGAACAAACACGGTTGGCCAATGCTCGATCCAGCAATGAAACGAAAACGTTGGTCCGGCTGCGAGACAATCCGGCGGAACAAAACATTGTCAGCGGTCAAACGCTGAACTTTCTGTGGGAGCGATTGGGAACTCGTGTCGAGTTGTTGGCACAGCGCGGTGCTCTGAAAGACCTGGACCTGACGATGGTCCGCTTTCAAACGGTTCGAGGGGCGTCGCCGGAGACATTGTCCGAAACGATCGACGAGAATGGCAAAGTGCTTTGGCCGTCGGTGTTGCAGATCCCCGAGTTGGCCGACATTCGCCGCAACATTTCGTACTCGATCTCCAAAGCACATCAAGCCGCGAAGGTCGGACAATCGGCGACGGTGCATTATCAAGCCGCTTTGCAATTGGTTCCCTCGCTGCAAAGGACTGCTTGTTCGCGGACCGCTCGCGACGGCATCGCCGCCTGGAAAGTCGCCAAGCAATTCTGTGAGTCTCTGCGGCGAACGCTGGCTCTGGCCAGCACCGGCGAATGCGATCGCGTGCAGAGCCTGCTGACATATCGCCCCAAAAACACGGCCGATCTGGTGCGACACATGCGGCTGAACAATTTGCGATTCGCTCCGTCCGCCGAAGGGACGGGAACGACCTATCAGCGGATTCATCAGGCGTTGGTGGAACTCGACCCCAGCGTTCGAGGCGGGGCGCAGCTTGCGGGGCGGTAACGGATCAGCCAAGTCCATGCGACTGATGAAACAGGATCTCTCATCGTGACAAGTCTCTTTCGATTGGTTCCCCTGGATGGTTCCGCTCCGCTGGAAGTTCTGTCGAAGTTTGTCGTGCTGGGACGCAGCCGATACGGGTGCGAAGTGCGAGTGAATCATCCGAGCGTGTCTCGCCGCCACTGTGAGTTGACGTGGTTGGCGGACACGCTTTTTGTGCGTGATCTCGACAGCCGCCACGGCACGCGAGTCAACGGCCAACTGATTCACGAAACGGTCCTGCGTTCCGGTGACGAGCTGACTTTCGGTGCGTGTCGCTTCGTCGTCGAACTAGCGGCGACGGCCCAATCTCGATGAACTATTCCCCTCGTCTTTGATCGTCGTTCTCAAAACGCGAGAAACAACATGTCTGATTCGACTTCTCCGAAACCGGCCACGGACATGAACCTGCTCTTCGGTCTGCTGGCATTGCAGTTGGACTTCATTTCCAAAGAAGGCTTGCTGGCGGCGATGAACGCCTGGCTGTTGGAAAAGCAGACTCCGCTGGCCGACCTGTTGGTTCGGAACGGAGCATTATCGGCGGATCGGCGTCTGCTGTTGGAGGCGCTGGTCCGCGAACATCTCATGCAGCATGGTGACGATCCGCAGCAAAGTCTGGCGTCGCTTAGCAGCGTCGATGCGGCGAAGCAACAACTGGGACAACTTGCCGACCCGGACTTGCAGGCCAGTCTCGCCCCGCTGCTCAGTTCTCCCGTGCTCTCGCTGTCATCGACGCAGTTGCGTCCGGCGATCACGCCAGGAATCGTCGAGGATGCTCCAGCGAACACCGAGCGATTTCGCGTGCTGCGCTATCATGCCGAAGGAGGATTAGGTCAAGTCTGGGTCGCGGAAGATTCGGAACTGCATCGCGAAGTCGCGCTCAAAGTGATTCAGCCAAAGAAAGCTCACGAAGCCTCACACCAAACGCGTTTCGTGCTGGAAGCGGAAATCACCGGCGGCTTGGAACACCCCGGTATCGTGCCGGTGTATGGCCTGGGACACTACGCCGATGGGCGGCCGTTCTACGCCATGAAATTCATTCGCGGCGACAGCTTAAAAACTGCGATCACGGCGTTTCATCAACGCTTCGCGGATTCGGCGGCCTTCGATCCCGCCGCCTGGAATCTGGAGCTCCGCAAACTGCTGCAACGTTTTTTGGATGTCTGCAACACGGTGGCGTACGCGCATAGCCGAGGCGTCTTGCATCGCGATCTGAAGCCCGGCAACGTAATGATCGGCAAGTACGGCGAGACGCTGGTCGTCGATTGGGGCTTGGCCAAAGCCGTGGGGGAACGAGTGGCCGATGTGACACATCCCGACGAAGCCACTCTGCATCCGGCGACCAGCGATTCTTACGAAACGGCATCCGGTTCCGCGATCGGCACGCCCGCCTATATGCCTCCGGAACAAGCCGCCGGCCGGCTGACGGAACTCGGTCCGCACAGCGACGTGTACAGCCTGGGCGCGACGCTCTACCACTTGTTGACGAACCGCCCACCGTTCGAGGGAACCACGAAAGAGATTCTCGATCGCGTCATCGCCGGGGGCGTGGTTGCACCGCACGAACGTTCGCGTCGAGTACCACTGGGTCTGTCCGCGATCTGCGTGAAAGCGATGCAGCGACAACCGTCGGCCCGATATGCCTCGCCCCGTGAGCTGGCTCAGGACGTCGAGCGCTGGCTGGCCGATGAAGCCATCACCGCTCGCCGTGATGGCCCGGCGACTCACGCTCTACGCTGGATCAAACGACATTCCGCCTTGGCGTCGGCGCTGACAGTCGCCGTCATCACGGTTGCCGGAATCGGTGCCGCATTCAGCGTGACTCGTTCTCGTGAAGGCGCACTGTTGCGGTACTTCGCAGAGACATCTTTTGCTCGAGCGGAAGAACGATTGTCGCTGCGTGATTTTGTAGAGGCGGCCCGACTCGTGAATCTTGTGGAAGGCCAGTTGAAGAGTCGCCCTGATCTTGTAGATCTCGTCGGAAGGGCCGAAGAGTTATCGAAACAAGCGGATTCATTGGCGCGAATGGATCAAAGGCTGCAGGACTTTCGCAGATTCTCCGAGTCCGCGCTTCGAAGAGAATCCGCTGGCGACACGGAAAGTCTGACGGAAGCCTTGGAGCATTTTGAACGGGCACTCTCCTTGTTCGGCGTGTTCGACCACGACGAGTGGCAGACGATTGAACCGTTTATCAGAGTTGCTCCAGAGACTCAGCCCGCACTCGTCGAGGAAATCGAATACCTGAAATTCAAGTACTTCGAGCATCAACATCGGGGTGGCTGTCGTGGTTCGCTGGCGACTGGCCTCGGACTGCAACTTTACCAGCCCACGGCTGTTCCGTTTCGTGCGCTGCGAGTTCAGCGCATCATTGCGGATTCGCCTGCAGCCAAGTCGGGTCTGAAAGTCGGAGACCGCTTGTTGCAGATTGCAGGGCGGAACGGGACCGAGTTCAAGGACGTCGACGAAGTCCGCGAAGTGCTGGTGGGAACTCCCGAAACGACCGTCGAACTCCTGATCCATCGACCGGGTGCAATGGCGAACGAGCCAATGACGTTGGCTCGGTCATCCGAAGGCCGCGTCGGAATCGGATCGCAAGCGATCTCGATGTTTGTTGTCGGACGCGTCGATGCCGTGAGCGCTGCCGAGAAGGCTGGAATCCAAACAGGAGATGTTCTCTTCGACATCGACTTCCTGCCGGCAGAAGGTGAATTGCATGTCGGTGAATCGTCGTCGTGGAATTTTCCATACACCAGCTTGTTCAAGCGGCTGCGATCGGGCGGCCGCCAGCGGCATCTGACGCTGTGGCGACCTCTGGAACAAAAGTGGTTCAGCGTGGACATAGACTCGACTTCAACTGCCGGTGCCCGGTCAGAGCGAGTGCATCACGGAATTCTCGCGCTGATGATGCGACAAGAATATGGAGCGTTTCTGTTCGTACTGAAGAATAAGCCGGAAAGCTTACTGAAGAATCTGGAGATTGATGACGCCAACCAGCCGCTGGCGTCAGCTCTCGAACAATCCTTTACGCGGCGCGACTGGCCGCCGGAGTTCGTGCGACAAGTAGCGGACAACGTCATCACTCATTTCGAAAGTAACAAGCATTTGTTGCGGGCCTTGGAACTCCAAGCGGAATTGAAGTCAAGCGAAGCGTTTGTCGAACTCAACGAACACCTTCGTTTGCATCCTCGCGATGGGGACGCCACTCAGTTGGCCATCCTCTTGCTCCTGAAACAACAGCGATGGCCGCAACTTATCGAAGTCACAACTTCGGCACTTCAGCAGCGTCCGAACAGCTCCACGTATTTTGCATACCGCGCTATCGCCTATCGCGAACTCAAGGTTTTTCAATTGGCTCTGGCCGATGCAAGAAAAGCCTTGGCTTTGAATCCCAATTCCGAGGACGTGCCGAAGTTGATCGTGCAGCTCGAAGAGGATTTGCACCAGACACCGGCGGCTGCGCCTGCAAAAACTGGCGAGTCAGCGAAATGATCTTTGGGGAATCGTACCAGTCTCAACACAGAATGAACGCGGTTGCAGCGTTCTCCTGGTATCCGAGTTGCGATGTGCCGTGTCACGTCTCCTGGTTTTTGGATGGCGGCTCATCCCAGCGACTGTGTACTTGTCGATCAATTTCTGCACCGGGCCATGAGCACCTGTGGTCAGCATCTACCAGCCGGCACATCAAATGACCCCACAGTTTGCGGACGAGGGAGTCGATACAACACATGCTTTCGCAGCGGATGTCCTTCTGCAAGCAACGGATGATCGAAGTCACCGGCCGGATCGTGCGTCATTCCGAGCCGCTCCATGACGCGGCGTGAGCGAACATTGTCCGGGACGGTGTACGACACGATCTCCTTTAAGCCGAGCACGTTGAATCCAAACGCAACGGCGGCTCGCGCGGCCTCGGTTGCGAAGCCCTGTCCCCACGCCTCGCGAGCCAGCCGCCAGCCAATTTCTATGCAGGGCATGAAGGAAGTTTCGAAACGCGGAATGCTTAGGCCGACGAACCCGACGAACGGGAGCACATTGCGAACCTCGACCGCCCACAGCCCGAATCCGTGGTCGCGAAAGTGATCGCGGATGTTCTGAATCCGTTTCGCGCACTCATCCCGGCTGAGCAGCTTCGGCATGAACCGCATCACTTCCGGGTCGGCGTTCAATGCGGCGAACGGTTCGAGATCCTCGTCCCGCCAGGCACGCAGCACGAGCCGTTCGGTGTGGAGTTCGGGGACGTCGCTCACGTTCGCAATTCCTCAAACCAGTCTTTGGCGACCCCGTTGGGCGTCAGCCCCCGGGCCAATTCTTGGCGGTTATGGTCCGGGGGCTGACGCCCGCCGGCTCGCCTGCGATCAGAGAGACAACTCAATCGTCTTGCCGTCCTGCCGTGCAGAAGTCAGGCAGGCGTCCATGACTTGTTGAGTTTTGAGCGCGATGTCCGCCCAAAAGTCATCCGGCTTGCCTTGTAAGACCAGGTCCGAGAAGTTGCGGAACAGATTTGATTCCTGAGCTGACGGCGCGTTGTTGCTGTATTCGTAAACGGCGTGTCGGCGAGTGTGTTCTTCCATGCTGTAGTCGCAGCCATCGACGTGAAACGCCGCCTTGTGGACTGTGAACGCGGACTCGCAGCCGACGAACGGCAGGACGAAATCGGGCACCTGCACGAAACCTTTGCTGCCGGCGATGATGCCCCACTGCTGATTCTCGGTCAGGAACGAGTTGTAGAATGTCGCCGAGACGCCGCCGTCGAAGAACAGCTCGGCGGAGAATTCCATCGGGACGTCCAACTTGCTGTCGGGCCGATGCGATTGCGACAGCATCCGCGCGCTGACGCGGCGAGGCATCAGATAGTTCAGCGCCCACAACGTGAAGCGGATCGTGTACCAGCCGAGATCCCCCAGGCAGCCAAGTGGTTCGAGTTCGCCGCTGGCTCGGATGTTGGCCTGATGAAACGCCTCCGGTCCGCAGAAGGTGAACGCCGATGAGATGCGGCGGATGCGTCCGACACTCTCGCCGTCGTCGAGCACTTGGCGAAGCTGCGGAAGACGTGCGCTGTGCATGAACATCACGCCGTCCATGAATTGCACGTTGTTCTTTCGACAAGCGGCGATCATCTCTGCGACGTCCGCCGCGTTGCAGCCGACTGGTTTCTCGACCATGACGTGCTTGCCCGCTTGAGCCGCACGGACCACCCACTCCTTGCGGATGCCGGTCGGAAGCGGGATGTAAACGGCATCGACGTCGCTCGCCGCCAGCAAACCTTCGTAGCTGCCGATCGCTTGCGGGGCCGGTAGGTGCGGCGCACAGGACTGGCACTCGTCGATGAATTGCTGAGCACGCTCGGTCGAGCGGCTGGCGACGGCGGTCAGCGTCGCGTTGCCGGCATTCTTGATCGAATCCCAATTCTTCCGAGCAATCCCGGCCGTTCCGAGAATGCCCCAGCGGCATGTTTTCGACTGACTCATGGGTGGCTGGCTCCTGATGTTTGAAAAAGATTTCTTGTGCGGAGAATAAACAGTGTGGGACACGGATGACACGGAATGCACAGAGGACGATCCGTGTCGTCCGTGTTATCCGCGTCCCAAACACGGCGTCTTTTTCACCAGCTTCGGCGAAAAAATCATCCCAATGGCGGACACGATTTCCGCAAACCGGCCGATATACTTCTTCCCGATTCCGATCACCGTCTCGCCGAACCCATTGAGGTCATCATGCAGGCTTTCCATTCGTCCGTCGTCCATTCCTCGCTTGACCGCCGAGCCTTCTTGACCGCTCTGGCCGCTCTCGGCGGAGCGAGCGTTTTGCGAACTCTCCCCGTGCTCGCCGCAGACAAAGTGGGGCCGGACGCCAAGCTGCTGAAGTCGATCCGCGAGAAGGGTGTCAACTTCCTCAAGACCACGCAGAGCGACGACGGCAGTTGGACTTCGGCCACTCAGCCAGGGATCACCGCGATGGCCTGCTTCGGCCTCGTCAGCGCCGGCGTGAAGGCCGATGACCCGACGTTGCAGAAAGGGCTGAAGCATTTGCTGAGCTACCTGCAAAAGGACGGCGGCATTTATCACCCGGAGACGGCTCACAAGAACTACGAGACCAGCCTGACGATGCTCGCGTTGGTCGGTGCGAACGCGGACGGCCGATACACCGCTCAGATCAAGAATGCCGAGAAGTTTCTTCGCTCGTTGCAGTGGGATGAAACCGAAGGCTTGGACAAATCGCACCCGTCGTTCGGAGGTGCAGGCTACGGCAAATCACAGCGGCCGGATTTGTCCAACACGACCTTCCTGCTCGATGCTTTGAAGGCTGCCGGAGTGAAAGCCGACGACCCGGCGATGAAGAACGCGCTGGTCTTCGTGTCACGCTGTCAGAACCTCGAAAGCGAATTCAACACGACCGAGTTCGCCGCGAAGGTGAACGACGGCGGCTTCTATTACACGCCAGCCGCAGGTGGCACATCGCAAGCGGGCAAGAACGCCGACGGCGGCCTGCGTTCCTACGCCAGCATGACCTACGCCGGACTGAAGTCGATGCTCTATGCCGGCCTCAGCAAAGACGACAAGCGAGTCAAAGCCGCGCTCGATTGGCTTCGCAAGTTTTATTCGGTCGATCAGAACCCTGGCTTGGATCAGCAGGGCTTGTACTACTACTACCACACGTTCGCCCGCACGTTGGCCACGCTGGAGGTTGATCTCTTCGAGGACGCAAAAGGTGACAAGCACGACTGGCGACGCGAACTGACCGATGCCCTCGCCAAACGGCAGAAGGAGAACGGCAGTTGGGTCAACGCCGCCGACCGCTGGATGGAAGGCGATCCAAACCTCACGACGGCGTACTCGCTGATGGCGCTGAAGTACTGCGATCCGAAATGATTGACTCACCAGCACGACGCGCAAGCGAGTGGTTCTCGTCGATCGACCACTCGCTTGCGCGTCGTGCTGGTATCGCTATCGGCGCAACAAATTACGCAGACGTCCATTCGACGACCCAACGAAGTGGCGCCTCACACGATGCAGTGTGTCGGATCGGCGAGATAGAACATCGCAGCGAGATCGTTCGGATGATCTTTCGAGCACAACGGTCCCGGTGTGATGACTTCCATCGGGACTGTGTCGACTTTCTCGCCGTTACGAGCGATGAACTGGCCGATGAACAGCGACGTGCGATGAATGCGGCAGACGGGGTTCACCGTCGTTGCCGCGAGCACTCCGTTCTGCACCGCTTCGAGCCCTTCCTTCTGGCCATCGACCGCGACGATCTGCATGTCTTTGTGGATCGTCCCTTTGATGGCTGGCGCGGAGGCTAACGCCATGTCGTCGCTGTGGAAGAAGGCTCCGGCGATCGGCTCCTTCTCTTGAGCAAGCAGAGCTTCAAAGGTGTTTCGAGCCTTTTCCTTCAGCCAATCGCACCAGCGGACTTCGCCACCGACGACAGAAACCTCAGAAAAGTTCTTGAGAATGTTCTCGCATCCATCGCGTCGACCGCGAGCACCGCTGTGTGCGCTGTCGCCGCCGATATGGATGATCTTGCCCTTCCCGCCGATCTTCTGCATCAGGTAACCAACGCTCTTTTCAGCCATCTCGACATGGTTAGGCGTGACTTGGCACCACACGCCCGTGTCTCGCATCTTGCTCATTTCGACAAGCTCTGTGTCCATCGAGATGACCGGTATTCCTCGTTGTTTCAGCTTGCGAACGGGGGCAGCGAGCGCGTCAATCTGACACGCCTGAAAGCAACAGAAGTCCCAGTCTTTGTGAACGATCGCGTCGATTCTGTTTCGCTGCATTTCGGATTTGAGTTCACCATCGAACCATTCGATCTCGATGTCGAGCAACTCGCCCCACAACACCGCTGTCGTCTTGCCGAGCGCGCACCAGGTGCTCTGCAATCCGACGTTCGAGAATGCGGCTCGCAATCGCTTGCGTCCTGGCTTGCCTGCCGCGCCGGCGTTGGCCGGAGTTTGTTGATCTCGGTTCGTACAGCCTGCAATGCCCAAGCCCAGGCCGATGCCGGTTCCTGTGGCGAGGCGTTCGAGGAAGTCACGTCGATTCGTGTCGGTCATGCTGATTCAGCTCCCAGGAAAAGAGGACGAAGAGGGTCAGCATCCTGACTTCCGCGTGTCCGAAAAACAAATCAACGGTGGGCGGCGACGCCTGACTAATGTTTCAAATGACACACCAGCACGACGCGCAAGCGAGTGGTTGTCCGAAAAACCACTCGCTTGAGCGTCGTGCTGGTGTCGCATGGGCGTGGTCGTTCGACAATTCTGCTTCAGTCGTCGATAGTTCGCCGCTCGATTTCCCGAACTTTTTACGGACTCCGATGACTCCCACGACTTCAACTGCCGTCTCCAACCATTTGGAAGTTCTGCGTGCTCGCGTTGCCGAGATTCGCGAGCGTGCTCGCAAGCAATTTGCTCACGGTGCAAGCGGCGGGCAAACCGCGACGATGCTTTCGGACGGCATGCGAGCCTTCGTCGTCGAGCAATGGCTGGAAGCGCTGACGATCGTCTCTCCAGCCGTCGCTCAGAAGCTCGAACGGCATTCCGCGATTGTCGCCGTGGGTGGGACGGGGCGGGGCGAATTGGCACCGTTCTCCGACATCGACGTCATGTTTCTGCACGAACCGTCGGTCGGCGAGGAGTTCAAGTCGGTCGTGAATCGCTGTCTGCACAGCTTGTACGACGCGCAGGTGGAACTGGGCCGCAGCGTCCGCACTCCCAAAGACGCGATCGTGATGGCGCTGGAAGATTCGACGGTCGCGACCTCGCTTGTCGAGATGCAGCCGTTGTGGGGTTCGGCCGAACTGGTCGCGAGCATGAAGCGGAACTTCGAGCGAAAAGTCGTCCGCTCACGACGGCGAACTTTTTTCGAGTCGTCCATCGCCAACCGCGAAGAGGACGTCGATAAGCACGGCGGCGCGGTGCAGCAGTTGGAGCCGGACATCAAGTGCTCACGCGGCGGATTGCGCGATTTGCATCTGCTACGCTGGATCGGCTTCGCGTGGTATGGAGTGCCTGATATCGACTCGCTGCGGCTGAACGGAGCGTTGTCGGGCGAGGATGCTCGCAAGCTGGTCACCGCGCAGGAATTCCTGATGAAGATTCGGATGGACCTGCACTTCGCGGCCGGCAAAGCGCAGGATCGACTGACTCGCGAAGAGCAACTGCGGATCGCGGCCGAGCGAGGGATCGAAGCCACGCCGGCTCAGCTTCCCGTCGAACGCTTCATGCAGGAGTACTTCCAGCACACGGTCGCGATCTCCGGTATCGTGGCGAGATTCATCGCGCGGCATCGCCGCCGGACGCTCAAGAATTGGCTGCTCGACCTGCTGCTCGAGCGTCGGCAGGACAGGCACTTTTTCATCGGCCCGACACGTTTGGATGTTTCACCTCGACGGCTCGAATTTGTCTGCTCGGACCTGCATCAGGTGCTGCGGCTGTTTCTGACGGCGGCGCGAAACAACGTCGAGGTCGCACCGCGAGTGCTCGAACGCATTCGTCAGTCCGCGTCGGATTTCAGCCGCGTGCTCGACGCCGAGTCCTCGCGACTGTTCATGGCAATCCTCGAACCGCGCGGCAGCCTCGGCACGACACTGCGAGCCATGTACGAGACCGGCGTGCTGGAGGCCGTGTTGCCGGAGTTCTCTCGCGTCCGTTGCCTGTTGCAATTCAATGCGTACCACAGCTACACGGTCGATGAGCACACGCTGCGAGCCATGTCGATCATCGAATCCTTCGAGAAGGAATCCGGCCCGGTCGGAGCGGCCTACCGCGAGATCAAGCTGAAGCCGGTACTGCATCTCGCCATGTTGCTGCACGACGTCGGCAAAGGAGGCGTCGAGGATCACAGCGAACTCGGCCGCAGCATCGCCGAGCGAATCGCTGTGCGATTGGGGCTGTCGGAGCCCCAGCGGCAACTGCTGATGTTTCTGATCCACAAGCATCTGGTCATGGCGGACGTCGCATTCCGGCACGACATCGCCGATCCGGGTGAACTCGCTCGATTCAGCCACATGGTCGGCAGCGCGGAGTGGCTGACGATGCTGTATGTGCTGACCGTCGCGGACATCTCGGCCGTCGGCCCAGGCATCTGGAACGATTGGAAATCGGGACTGCTGACGGACCTCTACGACCGAGCCATGCTGATTCTCAGCGGCAAGCATCCAAAATTCTTGGAAGAAGAACGGCTGAGAAAAGTCAGTGAGCACGTTGCCAAAAAACTGATCCCGAACGCCGCATCGCACGACGAACGCGAGCAACTGACGCAATGGCTCAATCTGCATTTGAAGCAGTTCCCGTCGCACTATCTGCTCGGCACGCCCAGCGACCGAGTCGCCGCCGATTTGGAAATCATCCGTCGCCTGCAACCGGGCGAGATCGTCGTCGAGGGAACTCACAACTCCGAAACCGACACCGTCGAGTATCGCGTCGTGCTCGACCGGCAGCATTCCGAAGGTTGCTTTCATCGCATCGCGGGGACGCTGACGTCGCAGCGGTTGGAAATTCTCTCGGCCCAAATTTGCACGACGACCGACGGCATCGTGGTCGATGTCTTCTCGGTGCGAGACACCGACTTCACGGGCCCGGTTCCGTCGCACCGGATGGACGAAGTCGGCCAAGCGATCCAGCGAGTGCTCCGCAAGGAGGTCAAAGTCGACGAGATGTTTCTGCGTTCTCGTCGCTTCAGTTGGAAGAGCACCAAAGCTCCGATTAGCGACCTGCCCAACCGCGTGACCATCGACAACGATTCGTCCGCCCGCTGCAACATCGTCTGCGTCTTCGCCCACGACCGCCCCGGCCTGCTCTACACGATCAGCCGAGCCGTCTTCCGCCTGGAACTCTCCATCGAACTGGCCAAGATCGCCACGCACCTCGACCAGGTGCTCGACGTCTTCTACGTCACCGACCGCGCCGGCAAAAAGATCACCGACGAGGCCCGCTTGGAGTCGATCCGGTTCGAGCTGAACAACACGCTCGCCGAGTTCGACGCGAAGGGGCATGAGAAGTTCGTCGGCTGACGATTCTCTAATCGAGCAACTCTCGATCATTGCGGTCAACGGAAGTTGATACCGGAACAACGGCACAAAGATTTTGACGGAGGCGTAAACAGGCAAGCAAAGATTTGATACTCAGCGCCAAGATGATTGCCGCGACGATTACCTTCATCAGCGGATGCACTCCATGATCAGGAATCAGTAACCAAGACAAGACAATGTTGGGAAACACTGCCAGAAGTCCCACTCCGAGCCATTTAGACTCGTGATGTGGGAATAGCACGAACCAACCGTCTGCGAGCTTCGCCTGCTCTGCTCGCTCTGTCGGAAGCGTGTTGCAGAGGTGGACTGCGTGGGTCCAGATTAGAAAAAACAGAATTGCAAGGACGACTGGGAAGAAGTATGTGGCTGACGTCCGATTTAGATTGAGGCCAAACAGAGAGATGCGATTCGTTTCACGTTCGTGTCGTCCCGTCACAGTCAAAACGGCCTCTTCAAGACCCTTTTCTTTGATCTCAGACCAAATTGCACGGGACTTTGGCAACCAAACAAATGACGAATCAATTTCGACCCGGAGCTTCGGTAACAATTCCTTGTCGCGCGCCCACCTTTTGAATGAGCTAGGTTGCGCAACTCCGCACTTTGGCCATCCCCACGAGCCGCCTACCGAGATGCACTCTCGTACTGGCTCGCCATTCCCATCTTTTTGACTGAATCTCACCGTCAACATTGCGAAGGGCGCTGCCGCTGAGACGCTTGCCGGCCCAGCACATCCTTTGCAGACTTTTGTCCCACGTTCATTCTCGCCCGATTGGAGCGGTGGTGCTTCTATCCACCATTCAACGGCAATCAGATCTGGATGCCTCGTGAGAAGATGCCGAAATGAGTATGTGAAGTAGCACACGTCAGGATAAAAAATGACGGGGGAGTCTGGATCGCTATGGTCTTCCAAGGGAGGCCGTGAAACAAAGAACTCATGGATTTGAGCAAGTGTCCCATCAATTTGCGGTTGGACCGTTGTGATCGGTAATGAGTTGTTCCAACTACGCAGACAACCCTCAGCGAGCCCGGAGAAACGGATCTTTTCCGGCTGGGGTTGAAGAAGAGCGACGGTCATTGGTCCGAGATGATCGGTGTCAGCCAATACGAGTTGATCGTGCAATGTTTCCCGTGAAGGCTGAGCTGTAAAAATAGGGTCTGGAGTGGGAGAAATCCGCCGCGAGATCAGAGCCGCATGTGTGCCTTCCGAAGCATCCAGTTCTAGATGGTTCTTGCGCTGATCTTTCATGGCTTTTGGAGCAGGCGCAGTCTCGGCGTTGGGCGGGCCGGGAACTTCTTTAACGGCTGGCGCAGAAGCTGCTGGTGCCGCTTCTGCACAAAGTATCCCATCCCAGTTACGTGGTAATCCACGATCAACCATCATTCCCTGGATAAGTTCTGGCAACTGCATTCGTTCAATGCGTTCCCCAACGTCCTTTCGATAGTCCCGCGCGAGCGTACGAAGCTGGCTAAGGTCATTCAATTCTTTGAGCGCCTCGGAGTAAGGAGCCGCTGTATCAACCGGAGAGATCAAGAAAGCTGCAATGGTGATACATCCCAAGAATAGCGCGTTTGCAAAAATAACGATGGACTTCAAACTGTCCGACATCGTTCGCCTTTCAATAATGCGTGGGCACTGGCCAATCGCGCCTTTTGTGTTTCCAAGTGGAACCAGAATGGGCGATTTAGCCGGTGTCTGCGGAGTAGATATGGACTCTTTTGAGTACAGAGCACGGCACGGAACATTCTGCCAGAGCAGGTTCACAATCGCTAGTGCCCGAAGACGTCTAGTCGCGATCATCAACGCCGCCAGAAGTCCACAAATGCTTCGATTACCTTGATGGCGGGGAAGCCAAAAGGGAGCCTAAAGGGAACATGACTCGTTGAATCATGCGACGCATCGTTCACGGCTGGTCGGAAGTCTCGCCCTCCCAAGACGCTTCTTCAAACACTCTTCGACATCCACCAGCCACGGCGGAACAGCCAGGCCACCAGGACCGCTCGCGTTGTGTTGTCGAGGCACATGCCGATCCAGGCTCCGAGCAAGTCGCCGTGCAGCACGATGCCGCTGACGTAGGCCAGACAGGCGGCGATTTCCGTGTTGCTGGTTGTCCGATGTTTGATGATGATGTGTCCGCAATGGTCTGCGGTCGCACACAATCCGCAGGCCGAGATCGGAGAGAGGACCACGTCATGGCATCCGTCACACTCGAAGAGGCCCAAGCGAATCTTGGCGGGTTGATTCATCAACTGGCACCTGGTGACGAGTTGATCGTCACGGAAGGGGACCAGCCGATCGCTCGCATCGTGGTCCCCAAGCCGCGTGTGAAATTGGGAGCGATGCGTGGCTCCGTCGTTTACATGGCCCCCGACTTTGACGCTCCTTTGGACGACTTCAAGGAGTACCAGGAGTGAAGTTGCTGCTCGACTCGCACACCGTGATTTGGTCGCTGGACAACCCCGCGAAGCTGAGCCATCCAGCCGTCGAGGCGATCGAGAACGAATCGAACGAGCGGCTGATCAGCATCGGAACTGTTTGGGAATTGAGCATCAAGGTTCAACTCGGCAAACTGGCTCTCTCGCGGTCGTTTCGGGAATGGATGGACGACGCCCTGGTTTTCCTCTGCGCCAGTCTGCTGCCGATGACTCTGGACGACGCCGACGTACAGCATCGGCTCCCCTTGCATCATCGCGATCCGTTCGATCGGTTGCTGGTGGCTCAGGCCAAGACGAACGGCTTGGTCGTCGTCAGCGCCGATCAAGCATTCGATTTGTACGGCGTCCCGCGAATTTGGTGATCAGCGGCCACTCGTCGGAGAGTTGGGGCGGTTCATCGCTATGAAATCAGCCGGAACGCGCTAGCGTCCGGTTGGTGCGTCCTCAAAGGAACCGGACGCTAGCGCGTACCGGCTCAAATACTCCTCGACATCCACCTTCCGCGGCGGAACAGCCAGGCCACCAGCACCGCTCGCGTGGTGTTGTCGAGGCACATGCCGATCCAGGCTCCGAGCAATCCGCCGTGCAGAACGATGCCGCAGACGTAGGCCAGAGTCAGCCGCACGCCGAAGACTCCTAGCAGGCTGACCTTCATTGGTTGTCGAGTCTCGCCGGCTCCTTGCAGGGCGAACGTGTAGACGATCGCGGTCACGAGCGGGATTTGAAACAACGCGTTGAAGCGGAACGGAGTCACGCCCATCGCGTGGACTTGCGTGTCCTTGTGCATCAGCTCGTAGATCGGTTGAGCGGCGAAGAAGAACACCGCCGTCAGGACGAGCGCCAACACGGCACACTGCTTGACCGCCTCGTGTCCCCCCGCGCGTGCTCGTTCCGGCAGCTTCGCCCCCAGCGATTGTCCCACCAGCGTGGCCGCAGCCATTCCCCAGGCGCACGCCGGCAAGAACGAGATCGCTTCGACCTGCATCCCGATCAGATGCGCGGCCATGATCGCCGTCCGCTCGGACTCGTTGTCGCTCAGCCGAGCCACGATCATCAGGAAGACGAGCTGCCCCGACCAACGCAACAGCCCGTCCAAGCCAGCCGGCAAACCGATTCGCAGAATGCGCCGCGCCGGCTCGCCGCGTAGCGAGATTTCTCGTCGAGTCAGTTTCAATCCGAACCAGCCACCGCTGAGCACACCCAAGGTCAACAAACCGCCGATGGTCCGCGCGATCAACGTGCCGTAGGCGATGCCATCCAAACCGAACGTCGGAATGCCGAGCCGCACCGAAATCGACAGCCACTCCGCCGGGCCGACGCCGCTCAGCAATGTTGCGACGATGATGTTCAGGACATTGACGCATCCCAGAATCATCATCGGCACGCGCATCTGTCCGCTGCCACGCAACGCGGCGGCACCGGCGACGGTCAGGCACGAAAACAAATAGCCCGCGCCGTCGATCCGTAGAAAGCGGACCACCATGCTGGCGGTCTCTCCGTGCAATTGCATCAACGCTGCGTACCACGGAGCCGCGAACCAGATCAGCGCGTACATTCCGATTCCAACGACCGCCGCAATCGCGACGGCTCGGTTCGCCGCGCGACTGGCGGAATCGAACTCGCCCGCTCCCCAATGCCGAGCGACCACCGCGACCGTTCCCGTGCTGACCAGCATGAAGATGTTCGAGGCCAACCAACTGACATACGCCGCGAGTCCGACGGCGGTCGTGGCCTCTTTGCTGATGAAGCCCGCCAGGAATGTGTCGGTGAAGCCAACGAGGAAGCTCAGAAACTGCTCGATGAACACCGGCCACGCCAACCGCAACATCGTCGAACGCAACGGAGCGGTCAGCAACGACGAGTTCACGGCTTGGTCCAGTCTTCAAACCTCAGGCCCGGAACCTGCCGAAAGTCGGTTGCGTTGCGAGTCAGGAGAATTGAATCCGTGGCGAGGGCGATACTGGCGATTCGCAGGTCGAGCGTTCCAACACGTCGGCACTGCGGGCGAAGTGATTCAAACACTCGCTGTGCGTCGGCCGTGAAGGCCAAGACATTCATTCGCTGAAAATCGACTCTGACCGCGTCGAGCCGGGCATAGTGTTTCAGAATCTCCGTCGCCGACTGCCCACGATGGAGCGCCGCCAGCCAGCCCTGCGTTTGTTCTTGAAAGCTGATGATGGTCGTGGCGATGTCGTCGGGCGGGATGCTGCGCACTCGGCGAACCAACGCTGCGGTGTTCGGGCCGTGCTTCTGAATCAAAGTGACATGATCGGTGTCGAGGACGTAAGGCACTCAGCGGCGTCCTTTCTTGGAGGCGGGCTTCGTCGATGGTTTCGCGGGATTCTTTTTCCGGCGCGGAACCGCGCTGCCACGATCCGCGTCACGAATCTCTTTCCCCAAGCGAACCATCTCGTCGAACCCCGGATCGCCGTTGAACGTCCCCAGGATTTGGTCATACCAAGGCTTTGGGTCTTTGACGCCGGCGGCTTTTCGCAGATCGCGCAGCTCGGCTTCCAGTCGATTCAATCGCGCTTCCAACACCGCCAATTTCGCAGCCATTGTTCCAACTCCCCAGGAATGACGAACTCAGATTATCCGTGCCTTGGCGGTTGATCCAGACACGATTGTGAGGCGGCCACGCGGCATTACCTCACGAACCCGTCACCACGCAGCCAGTCGATGGCTTGGGAAAAGCCGTCGATGGTGCGAGCGACGTCGTTCTCGTCGTGAGCGGCCGAAGTGCTACCGGCCCAGCCCATCCAGTCGATGCCGCCGAGCAGCAATGCGCAGCGGAACGCTTGCGACAGCGCGGCGTCCTGCTTCGCGTCGAGCTTGCGCCAGTCGCCGCCGTACGGCAGGAAGTCATCGCTGGTCGAACGGGGGCCGTCGTAGTTCGGCAAAATCTTGATCGCCGAGTAATCCCCGTAGGCGATCCAGTTCACACTCTTCTCGGCGAAGAGGGCGTTGAGTTTGCCTCGCAGCAGCTCGGCGATTTCGTTCGCTCGGCGATTGGGTTCTCCGGTCGAGACGATCTCCAGCGCAGCGATGCCGGCGGCGGCGGAGAGCGGGTTGCCGTTGTACGTTCCCGGATGTTTCATTTTCTTGCCGAACGGATTGCCGAACGCGAGCGCCTGCATCAAATCGGCTCGGCCGCCGAGCACTCCGCCGGGCAAGCCGCCCGCGAGGACTTTCGCGAACGTCGAAAGATCGGGCTGAATGTCACAGATCGCTTGAAAGCCGCCCGGTGCGACACGGAAGCCGGTGATGACCTCGTCGAGGATGAAGATCACTCCCTTGTCGCGGGTCAGTTGTCGGATGCCGCGCACGAAATCCGGCCGAGCGGGAACGACACCCCAGCGTGCTCCGTTCCCTTCGTGGATCACGCAGGCGGGTTGATGCTCGTCGATCGCGCGAGCCAGCGCGGCGAGATCGTTTGGCGGCACGATGACGACGTCGCCGGAGACACCGCCGGTCACTCCGGGAGTCGGATAGTCGGTGACGTCGGGAGACTCACCGGCCAGCACGTTGGCGGGATGCGGCGGTTCGGACGAGATGATCATCGAGTCATGCCAGCCGTGGAAGTGGCCGGCGAATTTGAT
Source organism: Planctomyces sp. (assembly GCA_005798445.1). Lineage (GTDB taxonomy): Bacteria > Planctomycetota > Planctomycetia > Planctomycetales > Planctomycetaceae > SXKJ01. Next base: position 16,767 of record SYJG01000191.1, on the reverse strand, counting down.
GACCTTGTTTCGGCCGCTGACGATGCGGCAGATGCGGATCGCCATCAGCGTCGCTTCGGTGCCGCTGTTCGTGAACCGCATCTGCTCGACGGACGGCACGAGCCGGCGGACCCACTCGGCCCATTCAATTTCGAGTTCGTGACAGGCTCCGGGATGCGTGGCTTTCGCGACTTGTTTTTGCACGGCGGCGACGATCGCCGGGTGTGAGTGTCCCAGCAGCAACGCTCCGTGGCCGACCCAGTAGTCGATCAGTTCGTGGCCATCGACGTCGGTCTTCTTCGATCCGTGAGCCTCGGCCGCGAAGATCGGGAACGGCTGGAGGTAGCGGCCGTCGTGAGTCACGCCGTTTGGGAACAGTCGCGAGCTGCGCTCAAACAGCTTGGACGAGCCAGGGAATCGCTCGCGATACGCCGCATCCAACCGATTGGCCGAGGAAGTTCCGAATTCCGAGTTCCGAGTTCCGAGTGAGTTGCCGTCCTCTCGAAGCTTTGTCGCAGAAGTTGCCACAGACATCATGCTCTCCAGGAATCGCCTTGGTGATTGAAGATCGACGTCGCACGATACGAGAAGCCGCGCGCCGCCGACAAGTCGCGAGGCGTCGTGGTGGATGCGTCTCGCATCCGACTGACGCGAGACGCGTCAGCCGCACGAGAATTCCGCGGCGAAATCGGTCTGGACCTGTTTTTCGAGTCAGGGCTACCATCCCGCTCCTTCCCGACAAGCCTGTCGTTTCGCGAGTGGCGAAGTCAGCCCTCGCGACCTCCCTTTTCGTCCGTTCGGTGGAATGGAGTCTGCCGTGAATCGTTCATCGCATTTGTTGATGTTGAGTGCTGTGTTGGTTTCGGTGAGCCTCGTGACATCATTGGCGCGGGCTGAAACAATCGACGCAACCAAGGGCAAGAAGTATGAACTTGGACAGCAGCATGGCCCGTGGATGATCATGGTGGCCAGCTTGTCCGAACCAGCGCCGGAATCGAAAGTCGAAGGCCCCAGCAAGGCTGAAGCCGCGAATTGTTTGGTGCTCGAACTGCGCAAGAAGGGCATTCCAGCTTACATCTTCGAGCAGAAGGAAGAGATTGAACTGCTGGGCAAGGTCAAGCGGGACGACACGATCTTTCGTCGTGAGGTGAAGGCTAAGGACAACCGCATCTGCGTCGTCGCTGGAAACTACGGCACCGCAGACGATCGTGTCGCTCAGAAGACGCTGAACTGGATCAAGAAATTCAATCCCAAGGAATTCTCGGAACACGCCGTCTTTCATCCGACGCCGGGGCGGCCCGGTCCGCTCAGCGGAGCTTTTCTGACGATCAATCCCATGCTCTCCGCCGAGGAGGTCTCGCAGCGGAAGGTGGATCCTTTGCTGGTGAGACTCAACGCCGGCCGCAGAGACTCATTGCTGTCGAACCCAGGCAAGTACACGTTGGTTGTCGCTTCGTTCCGTGGCAAATCCCAGTTTGTCAGCAAGCCGAGCGACGAAGAATTTGAAATCAGCAAGTCGTTGGACGATGCCGGGCATCATGCCGAAATCCTCTGCCATGCACTGCGCGAGTGTACCCTGCACTACGGCCGGAAATTCGATGCGTTCGTCTGGCACGAACGCGACCGCTCGCTGGTCTGCGTCGGCTCATTCGACGCAGACGATGACCCGCTGATTCCGCGCATGTACGAATTCTTCGCCGAACGCAAACAGGTGAATGCACAAACTCAGACGGAAGTTGTCATGCCACAGTCGCTGCTGGTACCGGAGCCAGAAAAAACGAATTGGGTCTTTCCGAAACTTTCGAAAGCGATCACTCGCGACCGCAAAGTCGCTCCGCTGCCGAAGAACATCTTTGCGTTCGATCCCAAGCCGCAGTTGATGCTGGTGCCCAAGTCCAGTAAACCCAGCCGCGAGGGATGACTCCCGGCCGAACTGCTCAGCCCGGCTTCTCCCCGAAGCCGGGTTTTTTTGTTCGTAGACCGGTCACTCCGTGACCGGAATTTTCGAGTCACGGAGTGACTCGTCTACTTTTCGAGCCGCGCATTCCGACGATTCGCCTTGCCGTTCAGGAGCCTCCGCATGTCTGCCGATTCCGCCACCGCACCAAGTGAGTCGCCTACGAAGTCGCGTCCTGAACTGCTGCGAGTGCTTGGCTTGGGGATTGCGATCGCGATGGTCGTCGGCAATACCATCGGATCGGGCATCTTTTTGAAGCCCGGAAAGATCGCGGGGGATGCCGGTTCATTTCCGCTGATCGTGACCGGCTGGATTGGCGGTGGAATCGTTTGCCTGTTCGGAGCGTTGTGCTTCGCGGAGCTCGGCGCAATGCTGCCACGGGCCGGAGGGATGTACCAGTACTTGAAGGAAGCTTATGGCCGCCCGGTTGCATTTCTGTTCGGCTGGTGCGAATTTTTCTTCGGCACACCCGCTTCCTGCGGAGCCTTGTCGGTGGCGATTGTTGGTACGTTGACCGTGCTTGTGAATGGTCCGCCACCGCCGATGTCCGGCCGGTTACTGGTCGATCTCACTTCCGAACAAACGACCATCCAGCTCAATGCGGAGAACGACTTCCCGAAGTCCGCTCCGTTTCGGATTCAAGTCGAGTCGGAGAAAATGACGGTCATGGCCGTTGGCTCTGAGAACACATTCACAGTGAAACGCGGAGCTGCGGAGACCTCGGCCGCTCCACACACAGTGGGACAGTCGGTGCGCGGGCAGCGACAGCCAAACAGCTTGGTCATTGTCGGAGGTGCGTTATTCCTGTTGGCATTTGTCACGTTCGTCAACGTTCGTGGAGCGATCTGGGGCGGGAGCGTGCAAGCGGTGACAACCGTTATCAAAGCGGGCAGTGTTGCACTGATCGCACTGGTTCCGTTTTTGTTGCTCGCGGTCGGAAAATCGCAGGTCGATTTCAGCAATTACGCAACGTCGGTTGCCCCCGAAAAGACGACGTTTGCCGCGCAGTTCGCCACCGTGATGCTGGCTGTGATGTGGGCTTACAACGGTTGGGAAGGTGTCACTCCGGTGGCCGCCGAGGTCCGTGATCCGAGCCGAAATATTCCCAGAGCGTTGATCCGCGGAGTGGGTATTTTGATCGCCGTGTATGTCGGAGCGAATCTCGCCTACCACGGAGTGCTCAGTATGTCAGAACTCAAAGGGGCTGGTATGAGTACAGCCCCGATCATGCTCAACAAGCAATTCAGCGTGTTCGGAAGTCGCGCCGGAGAAATCGCGGCCCTGGCGGTGTCGCTCGTGATCTCGCTGAGCGCGTTCGGGGCGATCAACAGCAATCTGATGCACAGCCCGCGAGTGGCCTATGCGATGGGCCAGGATGGAGTCTTCATCCAGAGTCTGGGGATTGTTCACGCCGAGTATCGAACACCCGTCATCGCGATCTGCACGCAAGCCACAATGGCATCGCTGATGATTATCGGCTTCGAGTACGCTCAAAGAAATCTGGATAGCCTGTTAGACGTCAACCTGTTCGACCTGCTGACAGATTATGTGATCTTCTCAGCCAGCATTTTTCAGACACTGACGGTGATCGGCGTCATCCTGCTTCGTCGCAAGCATCCGGAATGGGAACGCCCCTATCGAGTGATCGGCTACCCCTTGACGCCACTTTTGTTCGTTGGCTTTTACCTGTGGTTCTTGCCGACGGCCTACTTTGAGCAATCGTTCTCCGCCCACGTCGCACTGATTCTGATCGCGTTGGGTTTGCCGGCGTATTTCCTCTATGCGGCAGTGCGAAAAGTGACGTCCCGATCGTGACCGAATCTGGAAAGCCACCGCTGTGACGACCAACCGATTGCCATTGCTTAAACCGCAGAGAACCATTCGTGGCATCTCGGCGATTTTGTTGCCGTTCCTCGAGTCGGGCGAAGTCGATTGGCTCGCTTTCGACGCGCATGTGCGGCGCACGGCCGAGGCCGGGCTGACTCCGGCCGTCAACATGGACACCGGCTTCGTCAATTTGCTCGACGACGCGACATACCACGAAGTCCTGCGGCGCACGCAGTCGATGCTCGGCGGACGAGAGTTGGTCGCCGGTGCGTTCGTCGGCGATCAAGCGGGAGCGAAGTTCGATCTCGCGGGCTATCAGCGGCGGATCGACCTGATTCAGTCGGCCGGTGGATTGCCGATCCTGTTTCAATCGTTCGGGCTGGTCGAATTGCCGCCCGCTGAATTGATCGAGGCGTACCGCGCAATCGGCCGCGGCTGCGATCGGTTTCTGGCGTTCGAGTTGACTCCAATGCTGGCGAAGTTCGGAGCGATTTACGACCTCGACACGTTCGCCGGACTGCTCGACATCCCGCAGTGCATCGGCGAGAAGCACTCGTCGTTTCAACGCGAACCAGAATGGCAGCGACTGCGATTGCGCGACGAGCGGCGACCGGACTTCGTCGTCTACACCGGCAACGATTTCGCGATCGACATGGTCATGTACGGCAGCGACTACCTGCTCGGCCTGAGCACGTTCGCGCCAGACCTGTTCGCAAAACGCGACGCGTACTGGGCGGCCGCCGATCCGCGTTTCTACGAGCTCAACGACCAGTTGCAGTATCTCGGCATGTTCGCGTTCCGCTCGCCGAGTCCCGCGTACAAGCACTCGGCCGCACAGTTCCTGAAACTGCGCGGCTGGCTGACCTGCGACCGCACGCACCCATGCAGTCCCGAGCGCCCGGCGAGCGACATTGAAGTTCTGCGAGAACTCGGTCAAAGAATGGGAGTTCTTCGGTAGCACGACGCGCCAGCGATTGGTTTTGCCGTCGGCGACCACTCGCTGGCGCGTCGTGCTAATTGCGTCCTGCTGCCCACAACAGCGCGTTTCGCAGAAGGCTGGCGAACTCCGGTTGAGCGAAGTCGGATTTGTGGCCCAGCGACGTGTAGAACGACCGGCCTCCGTCTTTGCGAGTGAACGTCCACGCGACCGGTTCGATCGGTTTGTCGCCGAAGCGGCCGTTGAGCAGCACCTGAGTTCCCTCGGCAAGTGGCGAGGTCAAGTACAACGTCCCCTCGCTGTGATACTCGCTCGTCTTGAAGCCGGTCAGCAGCGGATGAGCCTTTGCGGTGCCGGCGATCGTCACGATGTTGTTCGGGCCGCTTTTCGCGTCGCCGTAGTGATTCGTGTAGTGCCCGCCCCAGATGTCGGCGTCGAAGGTCGGCCAATCGGCTCGGCCTTCGGGAGCGGGCTTGTCACGCAGATGAAACGGATGACTCGCCGTGCGAATTCCGACCATTGGTTTGCCCGCGGCGACGAAATTGCGAACGCGATCAAGCTGCTCGGTCGTCGGCGTTCGACGCCGAGCACTGATCAGCAGAATGTCGGCACTGTCGAGTGCTTCCAGCCCCAACAAGTCGTCCTTGTTCGTCGACGTCGGTTGAGCCAGCAACGCCGACAACAACGCTTTGTCTTTCGTGAAGTCGCTGGCGTCTGGCTTTGGGCGACTGGTTTCGGGCTTCCGACCCCGAATGTCAGTCGCGTCGGCACCGCCGTAGACGAACGAGACTCGAAAGTCCTCGCCGAGATGTTTCGCGGCGAAGTCCGGCAGCGTCCGATGCGTTTCGTATTCCTCTTCCGAGACAATCGCCACGACATGCGGGCGCTTGTCGGCAGGGAAGCGGTACTCTTTGCCGTCGAGCAAATCGCCGCTGGTGATCGTCGAGCACCAGTATTTCTCGATGTGCTCGACGACGAGATCCGTGCCGGTGAAATGGCTGCCGAAAGGCTGTTTCTTCGGGTTGTACATTGTGTCGGTCAGGTCTCGGACCAGGACGACATTCAAGCCTTGCTGAACCAATTGCCGAATCGAGAACGGCCGGCCAAGCACGCACATGTTGGTGTGGACGCCCATCACGATCACGTTCTCGATGCCGCGCTGCCGCATCAGGTAATAGGCCTCGGCACTGTCGGTGACGGCGTCGACGTCGTGGACTTCGATCGTGGCAATTTGCCGCGACCACGCTTTGTAGTTTTTGTCGGGCGGAACCGTGTCGCAGCCGCCGTCCGTGTCGTCGATCGGCAGCGGAGCTTCCTTCGCCAAGTCGATGCGGCACCAGCGCTGCAATTCGGTCTTGGGAGCGACAACCGGCGCGGCCTGTGCGAGTTTGCGTTGCGGCGTGTCCTTGTAGAAATCCATCGTGTCGCTGGGACAGTGAATGACCAGCGCCCCCCGCTTCCGTGCTTCTTTGACGAATTCGTTCATGCGCGGAGCCATCTGGCCGACTCGCTGCGTCGACATCTGGCACCAGTGCTTGTCCCACATGTCGCAGATCACGACGGCAGTCTTCTTCGCGTCCCATTGAGTAGGGGCTGTCAGCGTGTGCCAGCGTCCGCTGCCAGAGGCGGTCTCCTTGCGGAACCGCAGCTTGACCGACAGCGACGTGGTCGAGGGATCCGCGCTGCGAGTCTCCGATGTCGCCACAACCGCGATGCCGCATAACACCACGAGTCCTAATCTTCGAAAAAAACGCGACATCCTAAAACTCCTGAAACCTAGTGCGGCGAAGCCGCAATAGGCTCTCTCGCTTTGTGAGACAGAGGGCTGTGTCCGTGATGGGGAGAAGACGGCATGAGTTCGGGGTCGAGTGGTGTTGTTGACGACAACCGCTCTGCTCCCAAGGAACCCGCGCCTTGAGGAACTTCGTACAGTGCCAACAGGCTCAGATTCAAGGGGTGCTCAAGGAATTTGCACGGCTGGCCAATTCGTGAAATTGCGGAATCTGCCGTCAGACCCCATTGTGAGTCGGTCGATTCAAGAAGCCTTGGGAAACTCAGACGATTCGGAATCCTCCGACCCACAAGGGGTCGGGCTACGGAAGAAAGAACCACCTTTCGGATAGCCTCTAACTCTACCGCTGATACGCCGGGAGGAAGTGCATGTAGACTTCGAGGACCAGAGAGGCCATGCCGGTCCAGTAGATGTTGTTGGGGCCAACGACGCCGGCGTTTTCGGCAGTGCCGCCGGGGACCTCCCAACTGCCGTCGGCGTTTTGTTTGTCGAGAAGCAGTTCGCGGACGCGGGGGTGCCAGTCGTTCCAGTGCTTGCCTCCGGCCTGATAATTCGCCTGAATCGCGTAGTAATGGAAGTAGTACCAATACTGGATGCCGTTGGCCGACCACTCGACCGGGAACTTCGCCAACAGGTCGAGCGTTTTCGGCACGCTGGGGTCGTCGTACTTGCCGAGCAGTTGCAGCGAAACGACTCCGGCCGCTGAGGTCTGTGCTCCTTGAGCCGGCCCTTGATAGCCGTAGCCGCCATTCGGGTGAGCACAATATCGCACATATTTGGCCGCCTTCTCGATGACCTCTTCGGGGACGGGAATCTCGGCGTTGTTGGCAGCTCGCAGCGCGACGATCTGCATGACGCTCACGCTGAGGTCGTGGTCTCCCGGTTTCGGGTTGTACCGCCAGCCGCCGTTGGGCGACTGAGCGTTGATGATGACTTTCACGGCTCGACGCAGTTTCTCTTCGACGTCGGGATCAGGGTCCATGCCGTAGAGTTCCGCCGTCGCGAGCGTCGATAGCCCATGCTCGTACATCGGCCCCGCTCCGGCTTGGCGGCGTGAATGGAAGAGGCCGTCCTCTCGCTGCGTCTTGAGCAGATACTTCCGACCCTTCTGCAACACTTCTTTGTACTGCCCCCGTCCCGGCACATGTCCTCGGCCGAGCATCGCGAGAATCGTCAGCGCATTGCCGGCGTTGCAGTCATCCCAACTCCCATCCGGCTTCTGCTTCGAGGCCAAGTATTCGAGGCTGCGATCAACGGAGGCAGTGACACGTTCGATGACCTTCGCCTCGGTGAGTGGCGCGGCAGTCGTCGGCGCAGCGGCGGAAGGCTTCGTTTGGGCGTGCGCAGTGGAGCACACGATGAGGGAGACTGCCATAATTACGAGAGAACATCGCATCATCGAAGACCTCCTCAACTCAAACCACTTAACCGACGTAGCCCGACATCCACCGCATAAATCAGCGTGATGAACAGAAGCGTGAACCAGTTGTCCCAGATGCTGGCTTCGCGGTGGACTTCGATCAGCATGGGTTCGCCCTTGAAGAGATCTGGCAGAGAGGCGAGGTCGGCAATCGAAATCACTTTGCCGTCGGTCGTACTGGCGAGCGTTTCTAGCAGCGGGCGATTCAGGTTTGGATCGCGCAACTCTTCCGAGGACGGCATGACTCGCAGCTTGCCTTCGGTCGTTTTCGGCGAATCGTTCGGCTGATAGAGCACTCGATGCTCACCGGTTTCCTTGGGAGAGAACTTGCCGGTGAAGCGGCCCTTCACGAATTTGTCGGCGACGACTTCCACCATTTGCGAACCGGTCGGTCCGAGCGTACTGAGCTTGAGCGTCGAGTCGATGCGCGGTTGGCCGTCGGCGGTGAAGGCGAAGAGTTCGATCTCGGCGGACTCGCCCGGTTGTACTCGGACGGGACGCACGGTGAGGCGGTTTTCCTTCTTGCCCGAACCGTCGTCCGTGCGGCCGACGAAGCGGAGCATCTGGCCCCAGAACTTGTAGAAGAATCGGTCGCCGACGTTCTGCCGCCACAAGTACGTTGCGTCCATGCCGAGGAACGCGACCTTCCCTTTGCCAGCGAACTGGTACGCGATGAGCGGTTGCTTGCCCCAGCGATTTTCAAGGCTCGGATTGCGAGCCAGCACGATGGCGGCCGGCGACGGACGCTCAACGGCGGAGGCCCAGAAGTAGGTCGGCATTTGTGACCAGACTTGGACGTTGCGGCCCGGATCGTCGTGCAGCCGCAACGATTCGTGCAGCAAGCCTTCCGGCGTGATCTCGATCTTGAAGGGCTTGTAGGCGGGAGCCTCGATGCCGTTCGCGGCGTTGTTCTTCAACACGACGGGCAGCAGCGACTGAAACTCTCGGTCGTACATCTGCGGCATAAAGCGCGGGCCAGCTTCGACAATCAGACCGACCCCCTTGTCGCGCACCGCTTCGATCAAGGCTTTCCGAAAATCGTCGTGCAGGATATCGGGGGAAGCGTCACCGAGAACGATCGTGTGGTATTCCGCCAACTCTTTCGCGGTGGCCGGCAGTTTTGCGGCTTGATCGTCTTTCGACATTCGCCGCCATTCGGCTTCGGCGATGACTTCCGGTTCGTCGCCGGTGCGGCCCTTGATGCCGTTGTCGCGGCGGATGTCGTTCTTCAAGAATCGAAAATCCCAACGTGGCAGTCCGTCGATCAGCAGGACCTTCAGCTTCTCGTCACTGACCCGCACGAACGCCAGGTCGCTGTTGTTGGCTCGCAGTTCTTCCGCCTCTTCCGGGAAAGCCGGAACGTTGACCGTGAGATATTTGTCACCGGCCTCTTTCGCCTCGAAGATCAATTCGGTCTGCTGTTGCTCGGTGCCAAGCAACACCAACTCCTTCGTGTCGAGCACCGTTTCGCCGTCCTTCAACTCCACCTTCACGGGCCGCTTATTGAAGCCATGCGATTCGAGCGTCACAGCCACGCGGACCGTGTCACCGATCGAGACTTGCCCGGTCGTGTAAAGGTCCACAATTGAGACATCTTGCAATCGCTTCGGCGAACCAACCGGCACCGGGAAGATCGGCGCACCGACCTGCGCCGCCGAGCGTGCCGCTTCCGCTGGAGATCGCCCCCCCGTGTTCTGGCCGTCGCTGAACAGCACAAGTCCCGCGATCTTTTGCCCCGCCGCTTCCTCGACGACGTGCTGGATGACACTCCCGAGCCAGGACGACGGCCCGCTGTTGACATCTGGCAACTGCGGGTCGCTTTTGGCTGGATCGAAGACAAATGGCTCGACATCGCGTGCAAACGTGAGATACCGCACATCAAATTTTTCACCCAGCGGCTTCAGCAGTTTGTCGCTCGCGACTCGCACGGCGGTTTGCGACAACTCCGCTCGTCGGATTCGATTCAGCGTTGCGCGCGTGTCTGCATCGACAACGATTGGTGTTGGAAGAGGCTCTTCTGTCCTTTTTGTCTCGTTGGAGGTGAGGTTGTCTTTTGGCGCGATGGTGGCCGAGGAGCTTGGCGTTTCCTCTTTGATCGCCCCGATGGCACGAGCCCCTTCCGCAAATTGCTCGTCGGTTTCAAACGGTCCCGCTGGCAGCCGCATGCTCTGCGAGTTGTCGAACAAGAACGCGACGATCGGCTTTCGTTCGAACTTGTGATCGATCCGCAAGTACGGCCCCGAGAGCACGACGAACAGCAGCGCCAGGATCGAGACGCGAGTCACGCACAGCGTGACCAGCAACCACTTCGGCACCGTGTGCAGATTCAGCTTTTGCCGCCGATAGACCATCCATGCCAACGGCAACAACAACACCGCCCCGATCCACAGCACCTCGCCGCGTTGAAACACCAGTTCCGCGCGGTCCATGTGCTTGAGGACGTCTTCGTGAATGCCGAGCAGTTGCAGAAAGCGTTGAAGCATAGAGCGGGATAAATCGGCGGGAGGGCAGGGAGTCGTTGACGACCGAGGCAGGTCACGGGGCCTTCCTTTCCGCCCCATAGAGCGGATTCCAACGGTAATAGACCTCTAAAGTCAAAGCAGTCAGGCTGGTGGACATCAGTGGGCCGGCGTCGTGGTCTTTGGGCTTCCAGCTTCCGGCGGCACAACCTTCACGAATTTGCGAATCGATCAGTGCTTTTTGAGTCGCCTTATTCCAGTCTTCCCACTGCTTGCCCGGCAGATTGTGCATCGCTTGCGTCGCGTAGTAGAGCAAATAGGTGTTGAGGTGGGCGGCGTTTTGATTCGCGGCGAGGTAGCTCAAGCCTTCGGTCATCTCCGGCGCGTCCGCTTGGCATCCACCATGCTGCCGACAGAGGACTCCCACAGCAGTCATTGCCGGAGAAGGCCCTGATTCGGGAGCGTAGGAAAAAAGGCCCCCGGATTTCCCCTTCGACACGGACTTGAGAAACAGCTTCGACTTCAGCCGGATTTTTGGATTCACTTGAAGCCCCGCAAGCTGACCACTGCGCAGGGCCATGACTTGCCAACCGAGGACCGAGGTGTCGCCGGCGGTGGGCGGATTCGCGGTGTAGTGCCAACCTCCTGATTCATCGTTTTGTGCGTCTTCGAGGAACGCAACCGCCGCTTGAGCAGGGGCCTTCAATTTCGGGTCGCCACTGATACCGTACGCCTCGCAGAGCGCCATCGTGGCCAGGCCATGTTCATACATTAATCCGCTGCCGAGCCGTCCCGTCTTGGGGTCTTGATTCTGCGCTAGCCAAATGAGGCCCCGGCGAATGACTTGTTGATACGGGCCTTTCGTCAGGTGACTCTGGCCAGCCGCGAGGAACGGCAGCACACCGAACGCGGTCGCCGCCGCAGAATAGTCCGCTCCGGCCTTTTGTGCATGAGCCTTGCAGGTCTCGTCCTTGCATCGCTCGACACACTTCTGACAGCCCCAACTGCCATCCGGATTTTGATGCCGAGCCAACCAATTGATGGCGGCTGCGACGGCTCGCTCGGTGTCTTCCGAGCCACCAGCGGCGATGAGTTGTTCCTGAGTACGACTCACTCGCAGTTGGAACGCGGCCGGGATGGGACGCTTGTCGCCTTCCGTCGCCGTTGGATCGGCCGCTGGTTTTTCATCGAATGCGAGAGCAGTCCAACAGCACGCCAGGGCTGCGATCAAGCCAGCGAGGCTGAACTTGCTCAGACGCTGTCGAAGTCTCATCGCGGACCTTCCGCACCGCGAAGCTCTCCGAGCCGTGCTGGCGATGAGCGCTCGACGGACGAATCGAGCAATGGGATGACGGCTCCGCCGCGTTACTTCTTTTTCTTCGCCGGCTTTTTGACGGGTTTGGCTTTGGACTTCGCGGCAGGCTTGGCAGCTCTCTTCACGGGCTTGACCGCTTTGGCGACTTTCTTTGCCGGGGCTTTCGGCTTCGCCGGTTTGACTTTTGCCTTGACCACCTTCACTGATTTGGCTTTCGGTTTCGCTTTCGCGGCGGGCTTGGCCGGTTTCGTCGCCTTGACCTTTTCGGGCTTCGGCGGTTTTGGCGGGCCGTAGCGCAGCAGATCTGCGTCGAGCATCACGCCGTTGTCCCAAACGACAGCACCACTTTCGATGTGCGCCGTCTTGAAGAATTTTTCGCTCAGACGGACCTGTTTGTAGTGTGGTCCTTGGACGTAAGGAGTCACATCGACAGTACGGCTGAGTCCGTCGTCGAAATCGAGTTGCAAATGCAGGTCGTTCAACGCGACGACCGAAACGACGCTCACCGGCCGTGGTGGCTCTACCATCTTGAGGTTCCTTTGAGTGACTTCATTCGAATTGCAACCTCCTTGTGCCTGGGACCTGCCTTGGTGATCTCGCGCTTTTTCGGACGCGAGTTGTGGATTACTTGTTGGGCTGCCCTGCCTTCGTCAACCGTTTGAAGTAATCGCGGATGAATCGTTGATAACCTTCCGGGCCTTCTTCGCGAAGGCTTTGCAGAAGCTCCTCACGAACTCGCGGTTGCATTTTGAGGATCATCGAGCGAGTCGACGGATCGAGGTCTTTCAGGGCTGCTTCCATCGCGAATTGGCTGGAGTTGTCACCTTCGAGACCGCTACGCGGTTTCGGATTCGACTTCAACGGCGGAGGCGGAGCGTTGGGATTCTTCTGTCCTTTGTTCGGCTGCTCGGAAGAGTCGCCGACTTGCATCGCTTGGAGCCGCGCGGCCATCTGCATCGCTTTTTGAGCCTTCGCTGACTGGAGCAACTCCGCCAACTCCGCCGCCTTTTCAGCGGACAACGGTGCCGGTTCGGCGGCGTCGGTTGGTTCACCCGTCGCGGGCATCGGCTCGCCGTTTGGCGGTGGTTCGGCAGGCGGCGCTTCACCAGGCAACGGTGTGTCCCCTTCACCCTTCTCAGCCATTTCAGAATTCAAGAGTTCGCCGATTTCGCTGAGCAACTCGTCGAGCGCTCGTTGATCGGCGGCAAGAGTCTCATCCGCTTTCTGGAGTTGATCAAGTTTCTTGGCTTCGCGGTCGCTCAACTTCTCGCGTTGTTCGGCGGGAGTCGGTTTGTCCTTGGGCTGATCCGCCTGTGGCTTATCAGTTCCCTTTTGTGGTTTCTGCGGCTGGCTTTTCTCTGGCTTCGCAGGTTTCGGTTTCGACGCGTTTGGTTTCACAGGAGCCGGCTTCGCGGGATCGGCAATCGCCGGTTGGAATTCGTCGCCGTTGTCTTCTGGCTTTGCGGCATCGGGCATCGGAGTATCGTTGTTGCCGAAATCTTCCGGATTCGTGGCCAACTCTGGCGGGTTGTCTCCGGCCAGTGGATCGTCCGCAGGCATTGGTTCAGGATTCGCTGGATCGTTCGGCGTCTCGCCGTTTTGCGGCTTCTGTTTTTGAGTCTTCTGCTTCAGCGCTTTGTAATCGTCGCGCTTCTGCAATTCTTTCGTCTTGGCGAGTTCCTTGTCGGCTCGGCGTTCGACGTCGCGCTGCTTGCTGGCAATTTCCGGCAGCAACGACTCCGGAGCCTCCGGAGTGAATTCCAGCAACTGCGATTCCTCGTTCGCGAGATTTTGCAACTTGTCTCGCAACGCTTCGATCGCCTTGCGAAGCTCTTCGAGTTCGCTGGCGGTCAGTTCGCCCGATTGCTTGAGCATCTCGCGATGCAGTTCGTCGAGCGCCATCGCGGCGTCTTGCTTGGCGTCCTTCTGAGCCTCACGCACTGCTTCGAACCGATTCTTCAACGCTTCCAGATTCTCCTGCACTTGGTCGGCGCGGGCTTCGAGTTTTTCGAGTTTCGGATCCGGCGTCTTCGCATCGGCCGACTTCTTGATCTCTTCGGCGAGATTCTTGATCGGCTCGGTCGCCGCTTCCTTGAACGCTTCGGCGAGCGCGGCGATTTCGCGTTGCAGTTCGGGCGGAAGAAGCTGTTGCTTCTCCGCTTCCTTGGCCAACTCTTTCAGGTCTTCGTTCAGTTGTTTGGCGGCCTCGGCGTTCTTGGCTTCTTCCTGTTGGACCTGAGCCAATTCTTGCTTGAGCTGAGCCAATTCCTGCTGTGCCGCTGCATCGAGCTTCGGCTCCGGCGTTGGCTGATCCTTTGCGGCCGGGTCTTCTTTCGGCTTCGGCTGATCTTTGGGTTGGTCTTTCGGTTGATCCTTGGCTTGCGGGTCGTCCTTCTTGGCTTGATCTTGAGCCGCTTGCTCGGCCTTCTCCGCAGCAGCGTCTGCGGCTTTTTCGGCGGCCTCTTGAGCGGCTTCGATTTTTTCAGTGAGCGGCTCGGACTTCTCGGCGATCTTTTCGAGCTTCTCTTGGACCTTGGCTTGCTCCTCGATCAGTTTGTCGAGCTTCTTGGCGAACTCCTCTTCCTTCTTTTCCAACTGCGCGAGCTGTTTGTCGGCGGCATTCGGATCGTTGGAGACGATGCGGATTTGGTAGTCCTGTGTCTGAGCCGATTGTCCTTTGCGGTCGCGGACCTCGGCCCGGTACTTCAGCACTTCGCCGTTCTTGACTCCTTCGCTGACGAGATCGAGCATCACGAGCGACGTGTCGGCTCGCTTCAACTCGGAGAACGACTTCACCGGCCGACCGACAAAACCACCGTCGCCGCGCTGAAGGGAGAGCACGAGTTCGCCGAGTCCGAAGTCGTCGAATGCAGCGATGACAATGGGAACCTTGACCGGCTCGCTGAGCACGAGGTCAAACCCCGGCCGCTCGATCATGATCTGCGGCGGATTGTCTGGCACTGACGAGATGCGAGCTTCCTTCATCGGCAGGTTGGCTGCCCCGATTTCATTCTTGAGCTCGACGCGATACCAGCCGTCACCGTTGATCGGGAATGTGCCCGTCCAATGATGTGCTTCGCGAATGGCGGCGAAGTGCTTCGACGCGACGGACTTTGACTGCGTTTGTTCCCCCGTTTCCTGTTCCTTGATCTTCAATGGAAACGTTTCCACGATCACGAAGTCGCGGACTTCGCGAGTCGCAGCAGGGAGCGTGCCGACTCGGCCCCACAAAATTCTTCCGCTGAACTGCGTGAAGTTCACGCCGCGAATCGAGTGACCTTCGAGGTCCAAATCGCGCGCCGGAACTTCGAGCCGCACCCATTCGCCAGTCTTCGGCAGGTCGCCCGCCCGGCGACGGCTAGCGGTCTCGCTCTGGCCAACGTTGATTTTGTCGGCACCCCAGAAGGCTCGGCGTTCCCAGTTTTGTCCGTCATGGAATTGCAGCATCAATTCTTCGGCGGGCTGATCGGCTTCCACAAAGACCTCTGCAAAAAGGATGTCGCCGAGATGCACGTCGAAGGAAGTGGTGGCGGAATGAAACAAGTGGTACGACAATCCCGGAGCGGCGGGATGCGAGTGCCATTTGGCCCATTCGGACGGATCGGTCCCGCGCTTGACCGGTGGGGCATTCGGATTGAGGTCTTTCTCTTGCGGTCCCCAGTCCCAGCGGCCTTCGACCGCGTGACCCTTCGGCAGAACGTTCTCGAACCAGACTCGTAGAGGCCGATTCTCAACCGGCAGGCTGTTAAATTCTTCTCGCAGCAATTGGATTTCACCGACCGAGGCGTCTCCTTCGACGTTGACGGTGACTTCGACGTTGCTCCCCACGGGGCCAGTGACATCGGCGACGTCCGGCGGATTGACTCGCGGCTCAGGCATCAGCATGTACGACGGGTAATGCACCGTCGCCTGCAAGCCAACCAACCGCGGCCGTTCAAGCATCGTCACCTTCGCCAGCTTGGTCCAGGTGCCACCGCCGTGGACTCGATATTCAAACGAGTTGTCGTAGGCCGGCAGCCGAAACGTCCAAATCGTTCCGTCGAGATCGGGACGCAATTCATGCCACAGGGTTTTTCCAGCCTGTTCACCTTCGACCGGTTTCATTTCCAACCGCAGGCGATCCACTTTCTTGCCGGAGACCTTCGCGAGAAATTCGACCGGCTCGCCACGCAGAACTTTGGTGGTTCCAGGCTGAACGTCGAGCAGCACGCCTGTTGCTGGAGGGATATCGGCGAACGGTGAAAAGATCCGAGCCAACGCGGTCGGCAGGCGATCCGAAAAGATGCCCAGCGCCGTCGCAAACACCAGCACACCGATCATCGCAAACAGGGTGGCACGTTTCAGGGCCGGCTTGTCCACGACCGCCGATGGCCGAAAGTTCTTGACTCGCTCGATCGCCTCGGTGATCAGGCGTCGCACGAACGCCATCGAAAACTTCTTCTGCTTTTCGGAGTCCAGATCAACGACACTGACCAGCCGGTTGTGAATCCCCGGCAGTGTGGCCTCGATCCGTCGAGCCACAAATCGTGACGTCATCTTCCGAAACAGCGGGCGCACCACGCCGTTGAAAAAGGCCCAAGCACTCGGCACGGCCACCAGCAGGAGTCCGGCCAGCCGCAGCCATTCGCGGAACGCCAATGCGACGTCCGCCAGAGAAACCACCACCAGCAGGAGCAATCCCAATCCGACGGTAATTCCGATACCAGTCGCGGTCCAAGTGGCTCGAAGCAGCCGCCGTGTGGAAGCGATAAGTCGATGCAGCAAACCGATCTCTGAGACTTCGGGTCGCGTTTCAGTCGTCATATCTGAGCCTCCGGCTAGGATGCTCGCTCCACCGAGTCAGCCCCGGTGGCGGAGCGAGTTTTTGATGGGGCGTGATTTCAGACAAGTTCGTCCCGATTCGCAACAGCTAAACTGCCAGAAGGCCGAACTTTCCAGCGATTCGAGGCAGATTCTTTGTCATCCGGCACCAGGACGGGGCGATATCCAGCCATCCAACGTCACTGGCCTGCGGACGGGACATATACCCCACGCGGCCTCGAATGAGATGTTTTCGGCGAGCGGCAGGGCGTCAGCCCTCC
>SYJG01000017.1 GCA_005798445.1 Planctomyces sp. | reverse complement strand
GTCAGCCCTCCGAGTCTTCTGACCGCGGACAACGATCGTTCTCGTGGAACTCGGAGGGCTGACGCCCTGCCGCTCGCCTCAGACTGGGCGCACGCGAGCCGTCTTGACCCACTTCTGACGCAAGAAATACTGTCCCGCGTTCATAGTCCCGTCCAAGGATGGACGGACCGCGCGAAGGGAATCGCAGATGCACATTTTCTTTTCCGTCGGCGAGCCAAGCGGCGATCAACACGCTGCGCACTTGATCCGCGAACTGCGTCGCCGACGTCCCGACGTCCGCTGCGTCGGATTCGGCGGCGAGGCGATGAAAGACGCCGGCTGCGAGATTCATTTCCGCCTGACCGACCTCGCGATCATGGGGGTCTTCGTCGTCATTCCGCTGCTCTGGAAATTCTGGAAGCTGGCTCAGCAAGCGCGGCGATACCTCGAGCAGCAACGGCCCGACGCCGTGATCCTGATCGACTACTCCGGCTTCAACTGGTTCATCGCCAAGTACGCCAAACGAGCCGGCGTGCGAGTCATCTACTACGTCCCTCCGCAGGTCTGGGCCTGGAAAGAGAAACGTGTCGAACGCATCCGCCGTTGGGTCGATGACGTCCTGTGCGTGCTGCCGTTCGAGCCGGAGTGGTACGCGCGGCGCGGTATGAAAGTGGACTACGTCGGGCATCCCTTCTTCGACGAAGTCGCCGAGCATCGGCTCGACGAGGCATTCCTCGCAGACTGGTCGTCGTCGAAGTATCGCAACGTGGCGATCCTGCCCGGCTCGCGCGACAGCGAGGTACGGCACAACTTCCCGCTGATGGTCGAAACCATCCGCCGCCTCCACGAGCGACATCCGCACGCTCGGTTTCTGGTGGCGTGCTACAAGGAATCGCATCGCCGTTTCTGCGGCATGTACTTGATGACTCACGCCAGCCGCCTACCGGTGCATCTCTTCGTCGGCAAGACGCCGGAAGTGATCGAGGCGGGCGAATTCTGTCTGATGGTCAGCGGCTCGATCAGCCTGGAAGTCCTCGCGCGCGGCAAGCCGGCCGCCGTGATGTATTGGTGCTCGTGGCCGATGTACCTCATCGGCAAAGCCCTTGTGAACGTGAAGTACGCCTCGCTGCCGAACCTATTCCTCGACCGCGAGGTCATGCCAGAGTTCCTCTTCGTCGGCGGCCAAAAGAAACTGCTCACCCCCCTGACCGAAGTCCTGCACGGCTGGCTGAGCGTCGATGACCGCCTCGCCGCCGCCCGCGAAGAAATGTGCGACCTCCGCGACCGCTTCGCCCAAACCGGAGCCACTCGCCACGCGGCTGAGATCGTGCTACAACGATTCACACCGGCCGCAGCGACATCCATCGCGAAGGCTGCCTGACCTGGAGTGCGGTGTGACCCAGATGTTGGGTGCCCCAACACCGCCCTCCATTCGATCGCGGGAGTTCGCCGGCAAGTTCTCAAACAACGTTGTCGTGAGGCAAGAGTTGCACGATGACCTCGTTGGCATCGAGCGTCACGACGAATGCCTTCTGCCAATGTGCGTCGTTCCCCGCGATCGAATGGAGGGCTGCGTCAGGCCGCAGCACTCCAAGGGGACTCACCGGCTTTCCGCCGTCAACGGAAACGCGAGCAGTGACAGCGAGCCACTGTGCTCTTCGTCTTTCGGTGGCCACGGTTGAGTTTGATACGGGCTGACAGCGACCCACTCTGTCTTCTCAGGCTCTCCTTCGCCTGAAGGGACTGTGATCTTTTCCAATCGCTGTTCGTGCGTGCCCCGGCTGGTGAAGAGTGGCGTGTTTGCAGGGATTCGACTGTGCCAAGTCCTCAATTCAAACGGAAAGCCTTGAGGCCGGAATTCAAACGGCAAGCCGGTCCACGGATCGACCGGCACTCGGTCAAGGTACGCGCCGATCAATTCATCCCACTGAGCCGGCCAGCGGCCGTGATCGAGGTGAAACGCCCGCAGCGCCAGTGTCGCGATCAACCCGCGCCGCCAAGCGGACGCCTCACCTCGCTCGTTGGCATGTTGCCACTCGGCATCGTAACCCCACAGGAATCGCAAATCTCGGTCGGCAATCGGATTCCACGTCGATCTTTGCAGCAGGTGCGCCCGCATTCTCTGTGGCGATTGACGTGGTTGATGCCAGATTGGCCGGAAAACCAACTGACGATCTCCCTGCCAATTCTCTCGTGAAACCGGCAACCAAATGTGCATATCCTGCATGGCGGCTACCACGGAGTAGTCAAGCAATCGCTCGTAACGCTGGCGTTCCCAGAATAACCACGAGACTGGCCAACCAAATTCTTGCCGACGTTTCGCGGACTCCTGCTTCGCGATCGAGTATTCCTCGACCACGACTTGCGACGGCGGCGGCAACAATTCGACGTGTTTTTTCAGAGCCTCCGCCAGCGGATGCGCCGTTGCGGATCGTCCTATAGCCGCTCGCAAAGAGTCGCCGGTCTGCGCAGGATGTCGTACCCAGTCGATCAAAAGAGTCCATACCGTCTGCTCCAACTGCTCGCCACTATAAGTCGCCCACCACTGAGCGTTCTGCTGCATGTGTTCGCTGAGCCGTAGCAGTACCAGCAGCGGTCGCAAGCCTTCGCCCAACTTCCCCTCAGAGATCGCGGACTCGGATGCCATTTTCAAAAGGACTGCCACTTGGCAGAACCGCCGTAATCGGTTGTCGGCTGTCCCAGAACCCTCAAAGAGTTCATTGTCGAAGGCACAGTTCTCCATGTGTGGAGCCAGCCGCAGCATCTCGCTCACACGGTCAGCGTTCGTGCTCAGCCAATCGCGATTCTTCAGTTTGCTCCAAGCCACGAGTTCGGTCCTCAATTCCATGAGATGACGCGGCCTCCGCTCACTTTCGATCTCCACCGACTCACCGCCGTCGGATGCCGGGGCCGTGCTTTTTGAAACGAAGACCGGTTCTCCCTCGATCGACTCGGCCAAGCGTAACCACCATTCGGCCACTCGCTTCGCATTCGTATCGGCTTTCATCCAGGCGGGTTTCTCGGAGAGTAATTCGGGCCGTTCAATCTCACCGTGCGAGCCAGTTGGAATTTCCGCCATCGGAATTTCCGCCACTCGATAAATGGGCGTGCCGATCAACGTCACCAGCGACGGGATGAAGCACGCGGCGAGGACTCGTAGCCAGCCGCGAACGGAATTGCGTTCCTCCAACCAGTCGGCCATCCGCACAGCGGACGCAGCGAGCAGACCAACGATCAACGGCAGCACTGCCAATCCCGACGGTATTGCAACCGAGGCGGTCGACTGTTGCCACGTGAATGCGACGCCTGCCAGTAGGAAGCCGACCGTCGCCGCCGTCACTGCGCGTGGGATGAGCAGCGACACGAGTTGTCCTACTCCGAAGGACAGTCCCAGCGCCACCACCACGTTCGCCAGCAAGCTCCAAGAACTTTCCGGGAGCCAATGCGACTCAGGAATCCATTCGAGTTGGTACTTCCAATTGATTCCGAATCCCAATGGCCGCCAGAGTTCTTCGATCTCACCGGGATAGAACGCTGGCCAGAACTCGGATTGCCGGAGATCGTCCAACCCGACGACAAGCAGCGTCAGAACGCCGGTCGTCAGAAGCATCGCCGAGAACCAAACCACTTGTTTGATTCCCCAGAGCGCTGTCGGAGACGCTCCGTGAGCAGCGAAGTCCCGAAACCGCTGCCCCGATTGCTGAGCCTGAAACGACATCGCTCCGAACAAAAACGCCACGAACGCCATCACGAACGGGAACTCCCTCGTCAGTAATTGGGAACCCCATCGAACCACGAATTGCTGCTCCGCGACGTAGATTCCAAACGCCACTGACACGAAGAGCATCACTCGCCAAACCTGCCGTCGTTCCAGCCAGAGCCATCGCCGGACCTCACGCCGCCACGCCGATAAATCGCCATCCGACAGAAACAACCCGAACGGACGCAGCAGCGTCCGACCACGGTGGCCGAGCCAACCAACAATCCCGCTCGCGGGATTCGGACGATCGCGCGACGCCACCGAATTCCGCCAAGCTTCCAGAAGCCGCTCCAAGAGTCTCGGCCAACGATTCTCGTCCCAATTCCCGACGAACCAGGTACTGATCACCAAAGTCAACACCGGGACGACACCTAGACGCAGCATCCAATCAAGCCAGTCCGTCCACGGGGCTTTGCTCGATAGGACAAGGTCCAGCAAGTTTGTCGTGATGAGGGGCAACAACCCCGCCGCTACTGCCGTTGCAACCAGACACGGCAGCACTCGGCGAAATAGCAACGAGAAGAACAGGCCAAACGACAGGAGGCCCGTCGTCCAAGCCAATGCCTCGATGCTGAACTTCGGAAGATCGCCTGTCAGTTCACTCCAGGTGTGATCTGATCGATCCACCAGTTTCAACAGCAACATGGTCCACGAAGCCAGCACCCCGAAGAGAGCTGCCGTCGTGAGCACGCTCAAACCGAATTTCACTCCGAGCAGCATCCCCGGTGGTGTGGCGAGCCGACACAAAAGCTGATCGGTCCCCTCTTCTCTCTCGCCGGCAAAAGTGAGCGAGGCACTTGCCAAAGCGTAGATCGTCGGAATCACGAGCATCACGCCACACAACCATCGCCCCCTGTCTCGCCAAAACTCAAAGAACCCGGTTGGCCCAAGCTGCAACACGATTGCGGCGGCCAACAACGTCAGCCACAACGCTCGCAGTGAGCGAAGTTCTTTCCAAACCAAACGGTGCAGCAGTTTCGTGTTCATGGCGAGGTCTCTCGGAGATAGGGCAGGCTTGCCCGACCACCAAACGTGGCCTTTGGCGAGCCGGGCGGCGTTAGCCCCCGGACGATGCTCCAGTTTTCTACGACGTCCGGGGGCTGACGCCCTCCGGCTTGCCAAGAAGTTGCTCTTCCGCTGGAGTCCACGTTCCACCCGCCCCCGGCACTTTGTCGGGGTGCAGATAGCCGACAAAGATTTCTTCCAGCGACGGCACACGCACATCGACGCGAGCGAAATCCGCGCGGGCTTGCAGGTTCAAGAGATCATCGTCGCTCACGTCGCGGACGAGTGCTCGCCATTGCTGGCCGACCCGCTGTTGGCTGATCAACTTGCCCGGCACATCCGCCGGATCGGGCGAGCCGCTCGGCAGTGTCAGTGTGATTTCGCGGACCGATTGCTTCAGATCGTCGAGCCGCTCGCTGACGACCAGCTTGCCGTGTCGCAGGATCGACACGATGTCGGCGACTCGTTCGACTTCGTGAATCTGATGGCTCGACAGCAGCACCGTGCGACCTTCGGCGGCGACGTCAGACATGCTCGACAGGAAATCGCGACGCACGATCGGGTCGAGGCCTGACGTCGGCTCGTCGAGGATCAGCAACTCCGGCTCGTGTGCCATCGAGACCGCCAACGAGACCTTCGCCAGTTGTCCTTTCGAGAGTGTCTTCAACTTCTGCTTCGGCGAGAGCTCAAACCGCGTCACCAGCTTGCAGTACTGCGAATAAGTGTTCGGCCCATGAAATCCGGCGGCAAACCAACCCGCCTCATCGACCGTCATCCAGCCGTACATCTGCGGCCGATCCGGGACGTAGCCGACGTGACGGCGAATCTCACGTCCCTGCCGCCGACTGCTCAGGCCGAGCACCTCCGCGTCGCCTCGATCAGGATCGCACAGGCCCAGCAGGATTTTCAGCGAGGTCGTCTTCCCCGCACCGTTCTCACCCAGCAACGCGACGACGGTGCCGGGTGGGGCTTCCAGCGACACGTCATCCAGCGCGAGAGTTCGTCCGAAGCGTTTCGTGACGCCGTTCAATCGGAACATGGTTTTCATCGCGTTCCCTTGTTGAAAAACGGTATGACGGCTATCGGCCGTCGGCTTTCGGCTTTCGGCCGGACTTTGGTTTTGAGACAGTCAACTCTTCGTCGAACATCTGTCGAAGCTCCGCGTCATCGAGCTGACTTTGCCGAGCTTCGATCAGAACCGATCGCAGCCGCTCGCGAATCAGCGTGTCGCGATCCTGCTGACAGCGTTTGACTCCCTTTGGACTGATTTCGAGTCCGATGCCGCGCACCATCTCGAGGATTCCCTCGGCTTGCAGTTCGCGATACGCCCGCGCGACGGTGTTCGGATTCAGCGCCAGCGTCGTCGATAACTCCTGCAACGACGGCACTCGCTGGCCGGGCTGCAACGCTCCGCTGGCGACGGCGAATTTCACCTGTCGCATGATCTGGTCGTAAATCGCCAGCCCATTGTCGGGATCAATCGTGAAGAACATGGCCAACACTCCTAGTCTGCTATCGTGATAGCACACTAGCCATGAGCGTCGGTGGCGTCAAGGCAGATTCGTATCTTGGGAGGGCGAGGCTCCCGCCGAGCCGGGTCGGGGATCACGCGTGATTCACACATCTGTCTTTGGACGGGAGGGCGAGGCTCCTGCCGAGCCAGGTCGAGGATCACGCGTGATTCACACACCGGCTCGGCAGGAGCCTCGCCCTCCCTCAATCGCACGCTTCTTGTGGATTCAATCCCAGCGCAATTCGTGGATCTGGCCTTGATAAGGCCAGTCTTCTGGCCGATCGCACAAAGACTGGCGGACAGGATTGTTCTGCGTGTAGAGCCACTTTTCTTCGTAGCCTTGCACACTCCGCATTCGCGTATCCCAATCATCCGGAAGCCAGCGGCAATTCGAATGCTTGTAGCGCTTCGTGAACTGCGACTTCCAATACTTGACCCAGTTCTTGAAGTCGATGACTGAGCCAACATCCCCGGCGAAATAGTGAATGTGGTCTGGCATGATCATGTACCGACCCATCCTCCACGCATCGGCTTCAAGCCAGACTTCCTGCAAAATCGCGTGAACTTCGGCGTTCGCGAGCCAACGACCGCGATCCTTCGTGCAAACGGTGTCAAAAAGAATGGTCGGTTGCCCCTCGACGCCAAGAATTCCATGCGCGGGGTGATGGCGATTGGGGTAGTCTCGAAGCATGACAACGCCTTTCATTTGACGTTCCTATTCAAGGCGAACGAACATTGAACCAAGTCTCTGCAGGAGCCACACGCTATCTACGCACCGGCTCGGCGGGAGCCTCGCCCTCCCGTTGGTTGTCGCCCTTCCGTTGAGCGATGCTCGCTCGCTTCGCTTCTGCCTCTTTCCAGAGCGGGCCGTAGACCTCTTTGTCGAACGGCGGGCAGCCGGTGGCGTATTGGCCGAGCGGATGGTCTTTGGTCCGCATCAGGTTCGTGCAGTACGAGAACGTGCGGCAGACGCGCTTGCGATCGAGACGGCCAGTGTCGGCCAGTTGCTTCACGAAGTCCGGTTGCGACAACGTGCCTCGGCCAAGTCCGGCGAAGGCCGCTCGACCGAGCGACACGTTGGCGGCGGCGGCTTGCGGCACAAAATCTTGCAGCCAACTGTACCCGCTGCCGACGACCGGGACGTCAGACACCGCATCCTGAATCCGCGACGCAATCCGAAAGTGTCGATCAACGCCGATCAGCGGATGTTCGGGAGGCTTGTAGCCATCCACCGGCGGGTATTCGGCCGGTCGGACGAGATGCGGGTTCGCATACGGATTGCCGAGCGACACGTTGAGCAAACCGACGCCCCACTCGCGCAGCCAGCGCGCGAGTTGCAGCGGCTCGGTCAGGTCGTCTCGCAAATGATCCTGCGGGGCGGTGCCGAAGGCGTTCGTCAATGGCAATTCGTGCGGACACGGCTCGCCGATGAAATCCTCGCCCGCACCTCGATACGGAATGCCGTCGTAGGCGTTGAATCGCGAGGCGATCAGCAGCGACGGCAGTTCCGCACGGATGCGAGTGATGACGTTGCGGGCCAGTCGCGTCCGATTCTCCAACGAACCACCGTACTCGCCGGGACGGTTCTTCGCGGCGAGCAATTCCGACAGCAAATACCGATGACACTGTTTGATATCGACGAAGTCGCAGCCGATCCGCGCGGCGAGTTTCGCGGTGGCGAGGTATTGATCCTCGATGCGTTTCAAGTCGTCGTCGGTCAGCAGTGGGTACGACGCATCGACGAACTGACCGGTCGATTTGTCTCGCGTCAGAGGATCGAGGATCGGATCGTGCGTCGCCAACTGCGGCCGGCGAAAACTGAATCTTCCGGAGTGCGTCAGTTGTAGTCCGAGCAATAAATCGCGGTCGTGGCCGCAAGCTTCGCGATGAGCGGCTCGGCAGTCGGCCAGCATTTTCTCGATCGCGCTGGCCGAGCCATCGTGTAGCCACAGTTGCCGTGGGTTCATGCGAGCGTCATCGGTGATCGCCGTCGCTTCGCCCCAGATCAGCTTGGCTCCGCCAGACCCGAAGCGGACGTAGCGGCGAAACGTCAGTTCGTCGGGCAGACCGTCGAGTGTTCCATCGCAGCCTTCCATCGGCTGAATTGCCCAGCGATTGCCGACGGTTCGACCACTGACCACGATCGGCTGAAACATCACCGACAAGTCGTCAGACACCGCAATGTGCGACAGGCCGAGCCGCTCGGCATCGGCAACGACAGCGGCGGGACTCTTGTAGCGGAAATAGTTGGCCATGAGAGTTGGTCGGGATTGTGGTGCGGGAGTCTGATCCGCATCACAATGGTCACCGCAGCAACAGGAGGCAACCATGCGACTGGGTGATTTTGAATTGCAGACGATCTCTGGCGGCACCTATTGGATCGACGGCGGGTCGATGTTCGGGGTCGTTCCGCGAACCGTTTGGATTCGGTACATCGCGGTCGATGACAAGAGCCGCATCCTGCAACGGACCAGTTGCGTGCTGGTGCGGACTGGTCGCGAGAACGTGCTGATCGACACCGGTTACGGCTCAAAGATGACGGACAAGGAGCGGGGCAATTTTTCGTCCGAGCCGGGTGAACCGCTGGTCGAGAGTCTCACGGCGGCCGGGCTGACCGTGAACGACATTGACATCGTCGTGCTGTCGCATCTGCATTTCGATCACGCGGGTGGAGCGACGCGGTTCGATGCGTCGGGAGTCGCGGTGCCGACGTTTCCGAAGGCGAGCTACGTCGTCCAGCGTCACGAATGGGCAACGGCGACGGCCGAGTATCCAGAACTCCGCGCGGCGTATCATCAGCCGAACTTCGTGCCGCTCAAAGAGGCGGGACAGTTGCGGCTGATCGACGGCAATGTCGAGATCGTGCCGGGCCTGCGAGCCTGGATGACGGGTGGACACACGGAGGCTCATCAAGCCGTGGTCATCGAGAGTGGCGGCGAAGGAGCGATTTACCTCGGCGATATCTGTCCGACGTTTCGACACCTGCCGTCGTTGTGGTGCATCGCGTATGACCTCGATCTGCTGACGCTGCGCCGCATCAAGCCGGAAGTTCTCGGAATGTGCGCCGATCGCGGCTGGTGGGCATTGTGCGATCACGATCCCGACCATGCGGCGGCGAAGCTGCGTCGCGATGAAAAGCGAAACTTCGCCGTGGTTGAGACGTTGGTAAGATTGTAGCCACAGGCGGCTCGCCTGTGCCCGATGCCACACCAGCACGACGCGCCAGCGAGTGGCCTTAACGAACGACCACTCGTTGGCGCGTCGTGCTGGTGAGTGAGTCCATCAGCCGTCGATCTCCGCGATCCGAGCCTTGATCAGTTTTCGCACCAAGGCAACTGGCAGAGGTTTGTCGGGTTGAAATTGGATGCTGCCCTTGGTGGTTTTGTAATTCTTGAGATCGTCCTGGTGAGCAGCCACCGTCGAGCCACTCATGGGGTAAAAAGTACAATGCTTCGCGGACGAACTGAAGCCGGCAAAGCACTCTCCGTTCAGTCGGAACGCGGCGACTCCGTAATTGATGCACTCCTCCGCCTTCGGCACGGCTGCCCGGATTGTCTTGCGAAGTTTCTCCAGCGCGGCTCGCTGGTCATCGCTCACGGCAACAAGGTATTCGTCAATGGTCTTGGGTTTATCGGCCACGGCTTGGGCTCCTTGGAAAATCATCGACCCGTTCTCCGGCAACGTTTTACCAGACCTAAAGATAGAGGTGAGCGACGGGCGAACGGCGCTCGGCGCGGGTCTCCTGACCCCGCCGCTGGCGTGACCGAAGGTCTCCAATTGCGGGAGACCTTCGGTCGAATGACCCGGCGGGGTCAGGAGACCCGCGCCGAGCGCGTGAGAAAATCGTTCGCTCCTGCATGACGGCTTTCACTTTCCGCAGAACATTTGGAGAGTGGAGGCCGAACAGGATAGCCCTCACGAGGCTGCAAATTCGATGGCTCGGAATTGTTTTGGCGAGTGGCGAGCGGCATGATGCTCGCCACGCATCGAGCCGACTTTCGAGTCGGCTCCGGAGATGGAATCATGAATCGCAAGCTCCTCTTGATGGCGACGGCCGTGGTTTCCGTCGCTGTTGGGATGATCGACTTTTGCGAGGATCAAACGGCATCGGCTCAGAGTTCGCCGTCGCGTGGCAAAACGAAAGCGAGCATGAAGCGTGGTGCGAAAACGAAGCCGGCGGCTCCGAAGACCAATCTGCCGACCGGAGTCGAGAAAACTAAAGTCGAGATCGCTCCGGTCAAGCCGGAACTGCGCGACTCGGCGTTGCGATCGGCGGCGAAGATCGACGTGCTTGTCGAGGCCGGCCTGAAGAAGGCGGGGCAGAAACCGAATGAGATGTCATCGTCGGAGCACTTCTTGCGTCGCGTCTATCTTGACATCACGGGGACGATTCCGACCTCGAAGCAGACCGAGTCGTTTCTCGCCAACAAGTCGGAGAGCAGTCGCATCGTGCTCATCGACGGCTTGCTCAACCGGCCGGGCTACGCCAGCCAGATGTATGACTGGATGGCGGACATCCTGCGGTTGGTCGATCGCTCAGACAACAACAATTACCTCCGGCCATATTCCGACTGGGTCAAAGAATGTCTGCGCGACAACGAGTCGTGGGACTCGATGGTGCATGACATGCTGACTGCCGAGGGCCGCGTGTGGGACGAACCGGCAGCGGGTTTCATCCTTCGCGATCCGGGGATGCCGCTGGACAACCTCAACAACGCGGTGCGGATTTTTCTCGGCACGCGCATCGGTTGTGCTCAGTGCCACGATCATCCGTTCGACAAGTGGACTCAGAAGGAATTCTATTCGCTGGCGGCGTTCACCGCCGGCATCGAGTACCGGCCGACGGCCAAGATCAACATCAACAACAAAGACATCGACAAAGCCTCCAGTAAGGACGGCAAGGAATCCAATGAGGCTCGGCAAGCGAAACAGTTGATGCGGCTGAACCGCAACGGCGTCTCGAACAACGACAAGAAGCAGCTCAAATTTCCGCGCGACTATCAATACAGCAACGCCAAGCCGGAACAATTCGCGATCCCGGCGGTGTTGTGGGGCACGGCTCCGTCGATGATCAACAACGCCGACCGCCGCAAGGTCTTCGCCGATTGGGTCGCGACCGGCGACAACCCGCGTTTCTCGATGACGATGGCGAATCGGCTCTGGCAAAAGGCGATGGGCATCGGATTGATCGAGCCGGTCGATGACATGAAGGACGAAACGAAAGCCACGAACCCGGAACTGATGGAGTTCCTCGCCAAGGAACTGGTCCGCTTGAAGTTCGATCTCAAGGAATTCCAACGGATCATCTACTACTCGAAGACGTACCAGCGAGCGGCAACGTATGGCGAACTCGATCCGGAGAAGCCGTATTTGTTCCCCGGCCCCCTGCTCCGCCGCATGACCGCCGAGCAAGTTTGGGATTCGCTGCTGACGCTCACGATGCCGAACCCGGACAACGTTGTCCGCCCCGACGACGATGAGTACGTCGAGACCGTCGCGTTGACCGAGAAAACGACCGCCGAAGAACTGCTCAAGAAAGTCGAGCGGCTCGCGGAGGTTCGCAAGGAAGAAGGCAAGGACCGCAACAAGCGGCTCTACAAAGGCCAGGAGTTGGTCCGCGCATCCGAGCTGCCGCAGCCGTTGCCGGAGGGTCACTTCCTGCGTCAGTTTGGCCAGAGCGACCGGCAGAGCATCGCCGACAGCCACACCGATGGCACCGTCCCGCAACTGCTGACCATGTTCAACGGCCCGGTCACACACATGATGCTGGAGCAAGGCTCGGTGATCTACAACGAAGTCACCGCCGAGAAATCGGTCGAAGCTCAGATCAACAAGATTTTCATTCTCGTGCTCAACCGCCACCCGACTGCCGCCGAGCGATCGTTGGCTCAAAAAGAAATGAAATCCGCCGGCCCCGCCGGCTACGGCAACGTGATCTGGGCGTTGCTCAACACCCGCGAGTTTTTGTTCGTTCAATGACCCTGGAATGAAACAGGTGAGCCGGGTGGCGTCAGCCCCCGGACATGCCCCCTCGTCTGTCCGGGGGCTGGCGCCGCCCGGCTCACCTCGGACAAATCAAAACGAAGGGCCAATCGTGTTTCAGTTCGATCCAACTCGTCTCGATGACCTCTCTCGCCGGCAATTGATGGCCGACATGGCGAAATATTGCCTGGGCGTCACCGTGTTGCCGGCTGGCTTCGCGGCGACACTCGAAACGGCCGACAAGAAGGACGAGAAGAAACCGTCTGTCGCGAAGTCGTCATCCAACAGCAGCGGTGGCAAGGCCAAGCACCTGATTTATCTCTACATGCAAGGGGCGATGTCGCAGCTCGACACGTTTGACCCGAAGCCGAAAAGCAAGGTGCAAGGCGAGACGAAGCCGATCCAAACGAAAATCTCCGGCGTGCAGTTCGGCGACAAGCTGCCGGAACTGGCCAAGATCGCCGACAAGCTGGCGGTCATTCGCTCGATGAACACGAGCACCGCCGCGCATGAGCCGGCGCGCTACCTGATGAGCACCAGCTACAAACCGATCGCGACGACGAGGCATCCGGGACTGGGTTCGTGGGTTCACAAGATGCTCGGCCGCATCCACAAGGAGTTGCCGGTCGCTGTGCATATCGGTGGCGGAATTGGACCGGGATATCTCGGAGCAGAGTTCGCTCCGGTGCCGGTCGGCGATCCGACACTCGGATTGCAGAACACGAAGTCGCCGGCGTATCTCAATGATTCGGCGTTCGACAAACGGATGGACCTGTCGCACGCCTTCGACAGCGACTTCCGCAAATTGGCCAGGAAGAACCGGAAGGTCAACGGCTACGACGACCTCTACAAGGACGCGATCCATCTGCTGCGCAGCGAAGACCTGAAGGCATTTGACATCAACAAGGAATCGGACGACGCGAAGAAAGCCTACGGCGACACTCGCTTCGGCAAGGGTTGCTTGCTGGCTCGGCGGTTGGTTGAGAATGGTGTGAGGTACGTCGAGGTCTCGCTCGGCAGTTGGGACCATCACGTTGATCTGTGGACGAAGATGGGGAACATCGGCAGTGAACTCGACAAGGCCGCCGCTAACCTGATCGCCGACTTGAGCAGTCGTGGTTTGCTGAATGACACGCTGGTCGTGATCGGCACCGAGTTCGGTCGTCGTCCGGAGATCAATCAGAACAGCGGACGAGATCATCACCCCGCCGCGTACTCGTGCGTGCTAGCCGGTGGCCCGATCATTGGAGGCCAAGTCTGGGGTGCGAGCGACGCAGACGCCTTCCGCGTCGAGTCTGATGGCGTCACGCCCGAAGACTTCAACGCGACGATCGCCTTGGCGATGGGCATTCCGTATGACAAGGAAATCTTTTCGCCGGACGGCCGCCCCTTCAAGATCGGCAACACGGGCAAGCCGATCACGAAGCTGGTGTAGGTCTGCTCCTGCAGGCGAGCGGCAGGGCGTCAGCCCTCTGAGCCATTTTGATTCCACGCGATCCGTGACTCGGAGGGCTGACGCCCTGCCGCTCGCCGATGCAGTTCTGGCGGTTCACCTCAGCAGCTTCTCCGCTTCGGGCAAGAGAACCAGGATGGTGAGCCAATCGGTGAAGTAGTTGGAGGTGACGAGGCTGTATCTGCCTCGACCGATGGTTTGTTCCAACTCGTCGAGGGATGCTTTGGACTTGGTCAGCCAGTCGCGCGCTTCGTCGTGGCGGCCGAGTTGGTGGCAGGCCAATGCCAGGACGACGTAGTTCTGGCCGCGACCTGACCACGTCGGTTGCTCGCGCAGAGATTCCTCCAATCGTGCGATGGCCTCCGCATGTTGACCGGCTCGGTAATGCGCGGCTCCGACACCAAAGAGATACCAAGAGGTCTTGGGACTGCTGGCGAGGGCGTGTTCGGCCAGACGAAGTGGAACCGACCGGTCGGCGATCGAGTCCAAACGCAACGAACACGAGCGGGAGAACACGTTGGCCACGATCGGGATGTTGAGTGACTCCGAACTGTCGACCATCGACTCGCACAACTCGCGGTATGCAACTTCGTCGCCGGCCAGCAGGTACAACGCCGCGAGCGATTGTTTGATCCACGCTTCCGGATGCGGATGATCTTCCGCAGGCATTAACTCCAGAGCCTTGGCGAAGTCAGCGGCTGCTGGGGCCCACTCGCGCCGGGACGCGAAGACATGACCTCGTGCCCGCCACAGCATCCATTGGTTCGGCTGCGAATCGATCAACCGGCGGAACACCTCCGGCTGCTCGACCATTTCCGCATAGAACGGCATTTGCCAAAAGCGGTGGGTGGCGAGCGACAGTTTTTTCATCGCGGTCGTAAATCGCGCGGCCGCTTCGTCCCAGTCCTGCCGCTGAATCGCCGAACGGCCCGCTTCCATGAAGGTGAAGACGTCCCCTTGCGTGATCTCCAGCGCCCGCTCGCGAATGGTCAACAAGCGCGGGTCTTCGGCGGGCGACGTGCCGGTCAGCAAGAACTTGGCCTCGCGTTGCAACAGTAGACATTCGAGCCAATCGAACCAGCTCACGGGCAAAGTGCCGACCGTCCCCTCGACCATCTCCTTGGTCCACTCGTCGATCGCGACGTCAAATTTGGCCAGTGCTTCTTTGGCTTCGTCCGTTCGTCTCTCGGAATGCAGCGCCATCGCGAGGGTCGCGAAGATGGCCCGATGAATTCCGGCGGGGGATTGAGCGTTCGGCGCGGCGACCGTTTGGCAAATCGGAATCGATCGCTCCGGCTTGCCAGCTCGCAGGAATCCGAGTGCAACGGCGGATTGATGCCACGGCTTGGTGCCTGCCAGCGCGAGGCGTTCGGCGCGCCGCACCAAAGCCGCCGGTTCTTCGGCGGGCTTGGTCGCCAGGCAGACGGCGTGCAGCACGCGCATCTGCACGTCGTTGTCGCCGGAGTCGCCGTATTGCCGCAGCAGCTCGCCACAAGCCGCTCGATAGCCAGGATCGTCGCCGACGTAATACCGCAGCAGCGCGTGCTCGAAGCAGGCTTGCTGGTGTGCTCGCTTTGAGATTCGGAAGGACTCGGCGTAGTCCGCGGCGGCCAAGTCCCACAGGCCGAGGTTCGTGTAGATCATCCGTCGATAGACGTAGATCGAGCTCAGGTCCGGCTCGACATCGGCGGCCTGAGCAAACTTCTCCAAGGCCGCGGCCCGGTTGTTCGCGTAGTAGAATTCGATCCCCTCGTTCGCCAGTTCGGTCGCGGTGCTGAGTTGCTTGGAAATCTGCTCGGCCTTCTCCTTGGCGTCAAGCGCTTCTTTGTGTGCTTCCCGCGCGCCTGCCAGTGCGTGTTCCGCCTGCGACTGAGCGACCAGCGCGACTTGTTGTTCGCGCATCGCCCACGCCGCCAGCCAAACACTGACGATGATGCCGGCCACGAGCAACGCCGCAAATGAAGCCGCCGTCGTCAACAGGCCACGATGTCTGCTGGCCAACTTGCGAAACCGATATGTCATCGACGGCGGGCACGCTTCGACCGGCTCGTCGGACAGGTATCGCTGAATGTCGCGAGCCAGACCGTTCGCCGTTTCGTAGCGTCGCGAGCGATCCTTTTCGAGGCACTTCATCACGATCCAATCCAACTCGCCGCGCACGATTCCTGGCAGCCGCGCTGGCTCCGTGCGACACGCAGCCGCGACCTTCGGCAGTGTCCCGGAACTGCTCAGCCGGGCGCTCGGACACGGCGGCTCCTCTTCTTTGATGATCCGCAGCATCTCCTGTAGCGCCGTTTCACGCAGCCGCTTCCGTTCCAGCGGCGTCGTGCCGGTGAGCAGTTCGTAGAGCAGCACGCCGAGCGAATAGACATCGCTCCGCGTATCGACGCCGAAAGCGTTCATCTGTGCTTGTTCCGGCGACATGTACTCGAACGTCCCGACCAGCGTGCCGTACTGCGTGAAGAGCGTCTTCTCGGTCAGCCGCTGCTCCATCGCCTTGGCCACGCCGAAGTCGATGACCTTGGGGACCGGCTTGTCGTCGTACATCGTCACCAGAATGTTGCTGGGCTTGATGTCGCGATGGATGACCCCTTTCTGATGCGCGTGCTGGATGGCGTGGCAGATCGGGACGAACAATTCCAGTCGCTGCTGCGGAGTCAGCCGGTTCTCGTCGCAGAACTTCGTCACGGAGATGCCATGCACGAGTTCCATGACGAAGTAGGGCTGTCCGGCATCGGTCGTGCCCGCGTCGAGCACCTTGGCGATATTCTGGTGATCCATCATCGCGAGGGCTTGGCGCTCGGCCTCGAAGCGCGCGATCACCTGCCGGCTGTCCATGCCCGGCTTGATGATCTTGAGAGCGACGTGGCGACGCACCGGCTCCTCTTGATCGGCCATGTACACGACGCCCATCCCACCTTCGCCGATCTGCTGCAGCAGCTTGTACGGCCCGATGATCGCGCCCGGCTTCTCCGGCAGCGTCGCATCGACGGTCGCCGCAAACGGCTTTTGCAGAAAGCTGCCCGCACCGGTGTGCGACTTCAACAGGTTCTCAATGCGCCCGCGCATCTCGGCGTCGTTGCCGCAGGTGGATTCCAGAAACGCCGCTCTCGCCGCCGGCGATGGCAGCTCCAGAGCTTCCGCAAAGATCGACTCTTCCATTCGCGACATGGCCAGCATGATTCGTTTCCTGGACGAAAAAAGGTCTCCCGCATCAGTGCGTATTCTGGCCGCAAAGTCTCTCACGAATCTTTCAAAAATGTATTTGGCGAGCGGCTGGGCGTCAGCCCACCGAGTCGTTGGGATCTGACGCTACCGAGGATTCTCGGTGGGCTGACGCCCAGCCGCTCGCCGCGTGACCGTCGGAGTCTGCATGGCCCAAAATCGCCTGATGCAGCCAGGCTCGGGCGTAGTTCCAGTACCGGTGCGCGGTCGCGGGGGCGATGCCGAGTGCCTCGGCCGACTGCTCCATTGTCAGCCCGGCAAAGTAGCGCAGCTTGACCAGCTCGGCTTTCACCCGGTCGATCTGCTCCAGCTTGTCGAGAGCGTCGTTCAGGGCCAGCACATCCTCGGAAATCGGCGGCGCGGCTGGCTGGATTTGGTCGAGGTCGAGCCTCTGCCAATCACCGCCGCGCTGCAGCGCCCGCTTTCGCCGAGCGTTCTCGACCAGGATACGACGCATGGCCTCGGCGGCCGCCGCGAAGAAGTGCCCGCGACTATTCCAATGCTGAACCCGCTCGACATCGACGAGTCGCAAATACGCCTCGTGGACCAGAGCGGTTGCTTGCAGTGTTTGCCCCGGAACCTCGTGCAGCATTCTCTGCGCGGCCAGCTTGTGCAGCTCGTCGTAAACCAACTCCAACAATCGCGCCGCAGCGTGCGACCCGCCACGCTCGATTTCCGCCAGGATTTGAGTCACACCGCTCATGCGAATTCCTCTGTGTATTAGGCGAGCGGCTGGGCGTCAGCCCACCGAGAATCGTCAACGAATCCCGCTTTCTGCAACTCGGTGGGCTGACGCCCAGCCGCTCGCCGGCGAATCCGTGAGTTCCTGAATCGGGACTGCGCGATGCTCGGCGACGGAGCGATAGCAGGCTTCGACGAGCGCCATCGTTTTGAGGTTGTCGTCGCCGCTGATCTCCGACGGCGTTCCATCTTCGAGGGCACACAGCAATTGTGCCATCGGGCCGACGAAGGCATCGGGAAACCAGACTTCATCCCAGCGCGGTTGATGCCATTGCCCGGCGGAAGACGTGGTCGTGTAGTCGAGCGTGCTGGGCGTGCGTTGCGGATAGCTCGGCCAGCCGATGGTGCCACGAGCCAGCCCGGTTGTGCCCTCAATGCGCCAGCGGATGCCAATGTCGGATGCCGCACCTTCGAGTGCGGGGCCGGCCCAGACGTCATCCCAGGCCGAGGCTCGGAAGCCGTTCGCGTATTCGAGGATGTACAGACAGATGCCGTCGGTGTGCTCGAACTTCTGGGACGTGCGCGGATCGGTGCGGACACTGGCGAAGACTCGCTCGGGATCGCCGAACCAGAAGCGGAACGTGTCGAGATGATGAATGCTCATGATCCGCAGAGTCACCCAACCCAGCCGTTGTTGCCACGGCATCCAATGCGGGATCGCTCGCATGTCGATGGAGGCAAAGATCGGGTCGCCCAGGTCGCCACGTTCGATCAATCGTTTTGCTGCTCGCACCGATTGGTCGTAGCGCATGTTTTGATTCACGGCGAGTGTGATGCCCGACTCGCGGCACAGCCACACAATCTCGGCGGCCTCGGCGTAGTTCATCCCGAGTGGCTTTTGCGCGAGGATGCCGCGAATGTGATCGGCGTGCTTCACGGCTTCACGCACGACGTCGATTTGAACATCGGGCGGCACGGCGATGTCAATGACCTCGATGCTTTCATCGGCGAGCAACACCTGATAGTTGTCATACACGGTTGCGAGTCTGTGTCGCGTCGCAACCTCGGCGGCACGGCTGCGCGATCCGGAACAAATCGCGACAGGGTTGAAGCCGGCTTGGCGGTACGCGACCAAGTGGCAATCGGCCATGATGAAACCGGCTCCGATGCAACCGATGCGAGAGGCGGTGTCGCGCGGCAGTTTCGGGCGAAAGTCGAGAGTGTCGGAGATGGGCATGTGAGGCTCCATGATTTGCGCTGTCCCCACCGAAGCATCCTCCGTGGGATTTGTGTTGCCATTTGGCAGCATGTCGGTTTGATCGACGCGATTGGTTCTACAAGAGGCGTCCGCACTTTGCACACGAACGGACTCGGTCTGTGCGATCCTTGCAAGTCGGTCGCGTTGTGTGCTCACTGAAGCTGGCGGAGCGTGTATGGTTTTCGTAGTTCGCGGAACCGCTCACCTCCGAAACAAACCGTACCCCATGTCCGCAACACATCTCACCTCGGAATCGGCATTTGGCTCGGATTCCGATCTCGCTGCCATTGTCGCCACCTATGCGAACTCGGCAGACCTGCCGCAGGCGGAATGGTTGACGCGGCTGGAATTGAGACGTCCGCAAACCAACCTCCGCAGCATCGACCTGTGGACTCAACGAGCGAAGCGGGCGATGGATATGTTTTGCGCGGTGGCCATGCTCGTGCTGCTCGCGCCAGTGATGTTTCTGGTTGCGGTGGCGGTCAGGCTCACGTCACCTGGCCCGATTTTGTTTCGGCAGATTCGGACCGGCATGAATCTCCGCACGTCGCGAGACCGACGAGCCGAAGCGGCGGACAATGGTGGTCATCGGCGTCAGACATCGAATGACCGCCGACAGTCGACCTGCTATGGCCGGCCGTTCGTGCTCTACAAATTCCGCACAATGCGCATCGACGCCGAAAAGAACGGAGCCCAATTCGCTACCAAAGGGGATCCGCGAGTGACCTCAATCGGCCGGTTCCTCCGCAAGACACGATTGGACGAACTGCCGCAATTGTGGAATGTGCTGCGGGGCGAAATGTCGCTCGTCGGGCCACGGCCGGAACGGCCGGAATTCATCGAACAACTCTCCGATGAAGTTCCCAATTATTTGTTGCGGCTGGGAATCAAGCCAGGATTGACGGGGTTGGCTCAGGTGCTGAATGGGTACGACAATGACATCGCCGGATTCCGCCGAAAGGTCGCGCTCGACCTCTTGTACTTGCAGAATTGTTGTGTGGCGAATGATCTGAAAATCCTGTTTCGGACGGTCGGCGTTGTGTTGACGGGCAGGGGTGCCCTATGAATGCAACCACCTGTTACCGGCGATCGCTTTTTGATAAGGTCTTCCCCAAATGACGATGTTCTTTGCGATGAGCCCGATCGCTTGAATACGGTTTGTCGCTCTGAACTTGCACCTGGCTTGGATTTTCCCGCGAAACGGACCCGCCCATCATGGCCTCCCCTTTGATTCCCAAAGTTCACAAGAGCGGCAATGTGACGGTGATTTCGTTCGGCCCGCAGTTTGAATTGCTGGACGAGTGCGCGCTGGATCAAGTCCGAGACTTTGTGTTGGACGCCGCAAAATCGGCGGATCCACCGATAATTGTGATCGATCTCAGCTACACCAAGTTCTTCGGTTCGTCCTTTATCGAGGTGCTCTTTCGCGTGTGGAATCGAGTGAACGGCGCAGGTGGAAAGTTCGCGTTGGCGGGCCTGACCTCGTATTGCCGCGAGATTTTGGAAATCACGCACCTCGACAAGTTGTGGCCGATGCTCCCCAACGAAGCCGAGGCCGTGGCGGTGATGAACTAACCGTCGGCCGGGAAGGTCTGGCGAGCCGAAATGCTTCCAAATTCGGAATCCACTCAGCAGCTATTGCAGGCCGCGCGAGACGGAGATCCCGCCGCAGTCAACGAATTGCTGGAGCGACACCGGGATTCGCTGCGGCGAATGGTTCAAGCTCGCTTGGATCGCGCGGTGGCTCGTCGAGTCGATGCCAGTGACGTTGTGCAGGATGTGCTGCTGGAGGCTCACAGCCGGCTGAACGATTTCATTCAGAACGGCTCGATGCCGTTCCATCTGTGGCTGCGGCACTTGGCCAAAGATCGCATGATCGACGTGCATCGTCGGCATCACGCGCATCGCCGCAGTGTCGATCGTGAACAGACCGCGCAACAAATGGCGGATGTTTCTTCGGCATTCGACTTGTTCGCTCAGGTCAGCGCTCAAGAATTGACGCCGGCGGCCGCTTCAATCCGGAAAGAGATTGAGGCACGCTTCTACAGCGCTCTCGAACAACTCGACGGGACAGACCGCGAGATTCTGCTGATGCGGCATTGCGAGCAACTCAGCAACAGCGAGGTCGCGGAGCTGCTCGGCCTCTCGCAACCCGCCGCCGGGATGAGATACCTGCGAGCACTGCGACGGCTGCGATCGGTCCTCCGCATCGAAGGCTCCGCTTCAAATCCCTGATTTCATCGTTCTGCCTCCCTCGTTCTGCCAAGTCCGGTTTGGCAGAACGAGGGAGGCAGAATGATGGAAACAAGCCGGTGTCGGTCGCATCGAACTTGGTGACATCAGTCATGCCTGATACGATCCTCGGCCGATCTTCTGGGTGAGATGGTTCGATCAATGCTCCGCAGGAAGGTATCCCGAAATGCTCACGCTTCTTGGACAGTCGGATGACCAACACTTCTGCGACGGAATGTCGCGCCGCAATTTCCTGCGGATCGGCGGGCTGGGCTGGGGCGGATTGACGCTGTCCCAACTACTGGCGGCCGACGCGCGAGCGGAATCGGCGACCAAGCGACCGAAGTCGGTCATCATGATTTACTTGGTCGGTGGTCCGCCGCACCAAGACTTGTTCGATCTAAAGCCGTTCGCGCCGTCCGAGATCGCCGGACCGTGGAAGCCCATCGCGACGAACGTCCCCGGCGTCGAGATCGGCGAACTCTTGCCGAAGATGGCCACGATGATGGATCGCTTCGTGCCGATCCGGTCGCTGGTCGGTGCTCAGGCCGATCACGATGCGACACAGTGCTTCACCGGACGTCCGCCGCGCGGCGCGGGTATCCCGACCGGAGGTTGGCCTCAATTCGGTTCGACGGTCTCGAAAGTCAAAGGCCCAGTCGATC
Organism: Planctomyces sp.; assembly: GCA_005798445.1. Lineage (GTDB taxonomy): Bacteria > Planctomycetota > Planctomycetia > Planctomycetales > Planctomycetaceae > SXKJ01. The sequence goes on along the minus strand of SYJG01000017.1, from coordinate 9,975 downwards.
CCGCGACTCCACCGTATGTCAGCCTTTGCTACACCACGACTCACGGGCCGTACAACGAGCCGGGGCCGGGGTTTCTTGGAGTTGGTCAATCCGGATTTCGGCCGCTCGGTTCGACGCGCGACGACATGGTCCTCAATGGCGTCACACCGGAACGGCTCGGTGATCGGAAGGCTCTGCTGTCGAGCGTCGATCGTTTCCGCCGCAACGCCGATGCGAAGGGGATGATGGACGGCCTCGACACGTTCACGCGACAGGCGATGGACTTGCTGACGTCATCACGCTTGGCCGAGGCACTCGATCTGTCGAAAGAAGACCCGCGCATCGTGGCTCGGTATGGAACCGGCGATCCGAAGATCATGATGGACGGCAACGGAGCGCCGCGCGTCCCACAAAGTTTCCTGTTGGCTCGACGGCTGATTGAAGCGGGTGTTCGAGTCGTGACCATGAACTACAGTAAGTGGGACTGGCACGGTGGACTGAACGCCGAGGGCCGAGCGAACAACTCGATCTTCCTTCGCGAGCAAGAGGACTTCCCGGTCTTCGACAATGCCATCACGACGCTGGTCGATGATCTGCAAGTCCGCGGGATGCTCGACGACACGCTGATCCTCGTCTGGGGCGAGTTCGGCCGAACGCCGGTCATCAGTAAGATCGTCGGTCGCGACCACTGGCCGCGACTCGCCTGCGCGTTGCTTGCCGGTGGAGGCATCCGGGCGGGGCAAGTCATCGGAGCCTCCGACAAGATCGCTGGTGAAGCGGTCGAACGCCCGGTGACATTTCCGGAAGTTTTCGCCACGCTCTACAACCACCTCGGCATCGACGGAGCAAACACAACGGTCCAAGACTTCCAAGGCCGTCCGCAATATCTGGTCGATGCCGGCGTAAAGCCGATCCACGAGTTGCTGTGATTCGCGTAACGGCGAGCGGCTGGGCGTTAGCCCACCGAGACGATCGTAGTAGCGAGTCGCTTTTTGAGGTAACTCGGTGGGCTAACGCCCAACCGCTCGCCGAGAAAAATGGAAAACGACCGTGACGAGCTGCTGTTTGCACTCCTCGAACAACTGATCGCCTCGTCACGCGACGGGCGGATGCCGGACTTCGCTGTCGTCACTCGCGAGCATCCGGAACTCGAAGGCGAACTGCGCGAGCTGTGGGCAACCGCGATGCTCGCCGAAGATTTCGGGCTTCTTGCGCAATCCATCGAGCTGTTTCGGGAGGCGGAGACTCCACGGGAGGGCGAGGCTCCTGCCGAGCCGCTGCATGAATCACGCGTCAATCCCACACCGGCTCGGCGGGAGCCTCGCCCTCCCACGTTTCCACATCGCGCTGGCGACTTTGAGCTGCATGAAGAAATTGGTCGCGGTGGGATGGGAGTCGTCTATCGCGCGACGCAACTCAGCCTGAACCGAGTCGTCGCACTGAAGATGATCCTGCCCGGACGATTGGCTTCGGCAACGGACTTGTCCCGCTTCCGAGCCGAAGCCGAAGCGGCGGCGAAGCTCAAGCATCCGCATGTCGTGTCGGTCCATGAAGTCGGCGAACTCGACAGCCAGCCGTTCTTCATCATGCCGCTGATCGCGGGAACGACACTCGCGAAGCAACTCGCCGACGGTCCGCTTCCGGCACGCGAATCGGCCGAGTTGCTCATCCCGATTTGTCGAGCCGTCGCCGCCGCACATCGGCACGGAATTCTGCATCGCGATCTCAAGCCGTCGAACATCCTGATCGACCACGAAGGCCGCCCCTACGTCACCGATTTCGGCCTCGCGAAACGGCTGCATGCTCACCAGCACGACGCGCCAGCGAGTGGTCGCTCCTCCGACGCCATGAGCCACTCGCTGGCGCGTCGTGCTGATGCGGACTCCATCACGCAGCTCACCGCGACCGGCGCGATTCTCGGCACGCCGAGCTACATGGCACCCGAACAAGCCGCCGGCCAGCGTGGCGAGGTCGGCCCGGCCGGCGATGTCTACAGCCTCGGAGCCATCCTGTTTTCGATGCTCACCGGCAGACCACCGTTTCAAGCCGCGTCGCCTGTGGACACCATCTTGCAAGTGCTAGAGCAAGACCCGATCCCTCCGCGCGTGCTCAATCCCAACGCAGACCCCGACCTGGAACTGATCGCGCTGAAGTGTCTGCAAAAGCCGAGCGACTTGCGATACCCGACCGCCGATGCGCTCGCCGATGATCTGCAAGCGTTCTTGGCTCACGAGCCGATCTCCGCACGGTCGGGGCACTTCTCGCAAATCCTCAGCCGAGCGTTTCGCGAGACACATCACGCCGTCGTCTTGCAGAACTGGGGTTTGCTCTGGATGTGGCACGCCGCCGTCGTGTTCGCGATGAGCGTGCTGACCAACGTGCTACTGCTGTGCGATGTGAAATCGCGCTGGGTCTATCCCGGCTTGTGGGTCGTGCTGCTGGGAATCTGGGCCGCCTGCTTCTGGAGCCTGCGTCGCCGAGCCGGCCCGATCACCTTCGTCGAACGCCAAATCGCTCACACCTGGGCCGGCAGCATGATCGCCAGCACCGGCCTGTACGTCGTCGAGTGGGCCCTCGGCCTCGACGTGCTCTCGCTCTCCCCCGTGCTCGGCCTCATCAGCGGCATGGTCTTCCTGGTCAAAGCGGCGATCCTCTCCGGCCGGTTCTACATCCAAGCCGTCGCCATGTTTCTGACGGGCATCGTGATGGCCCTGATGCCGCTGTGGCCGATCCCCGATTTGCAGATCACCCTGTTCGGCGTCGTCTCCGGACTGAGCTTTTTCCTGCCCGGCCTCAAGTATCACAGACAGCGACGAGACTCGATTTGAGTCGTCGGGCGATAATTTCTCGACCTCAACTGAAGACAGGAACAATTCAAATCATGAGTCATGAAGGCGAAACATTGACCCTCATCATCGAACGCGACAGTGTGTGCGCCGGCGATGATTGCGACGCACCGCATCGCATTTCGATTCAGGTTCCCTCAGAATCGACCCTGGCTCAGGTTCTCGATGTCATCCAGAGTAGGAGATACCTGGCTCAGATCGCCGGTCACGCGACGTGGATTGTCGAAGCCGATCGACCGCTGGCCGTGATGGCGCAACAGTGGAAGACGCCGAAATTCTTGATTGCTCCCGAGACGCTCATTGCGGACTGCCAAACGAACGACGGCTCAAGGTCGCTGGATTTTCGCTACTGGTGCCAAGTTGATCCGGATCGCGTGTTTGACTGCCTCAAATCCGGTCGTCCACTTCCGGATCGGTACGGTAGAGGATGAGAGGACTCGTCGTTACGACCGCGCGAATCGAACCCCATGACATACCCCCAGAGACGATCTCTGTTGTTGTCATCGCGGACAGGCCGATACTACGATGCCGTTGCCTCCAACCGGGTCGAGGAGTTGCTGACAACTTCGGCCCACCAACCTCCCGCCTTCCGAGTGCCCGCCATGCTGAACTTTCTTGGATCGACGAAGACGTTGTGCGATGGGATGACTCGTCGCGACATGCTCAAGGTCGGAGCGTTGACGGTTGGTGGATTGTCGCTGACCGACGTGCTGCGAGCCGAACAAGTGGCCGGCAAGAAGTCGGCGAAATCTGTGATCATGGTCTACATGTGCGGTGCTCCGGGGCATCAGGACATGTACGACTTGAAGATGAACGCTCCGGCGGAGATTCGAGGTGAGTTCCGACCGATCCCGACGAACGTGCCCGGCATCGAGATTTGCGAGCACATGCCGCGCATGGCCGCGATCATGGACAAGCTGGTGCCGTTGCGGTCGGTCTATGGGTCGCCGGATGGGGATCACGATTCGTTCATTTGCTACACCGGCCGCTCGAAGCGGCAGCAGCCTCCGGGTGGTTGGCCGTCGGTCGGTTCGACGGTGTCGAAGGTGCTCGGCTCGCGCAGTAAATCGGTGCCACCGTTCGTGGGCTTGTCGCCGGATACAGGTCATCCGCCGTATGGCTCGCCGGGGTTGCCGGGCTACTTGGGAGTTTCTCACTCGGCGTTCCGTCCGTCGGGGCCGGGGCGAGCGGACATGGTGCTCAATGGGATTGATGCAACTCGGCTGGGTGACCGCAAGGCGTTGCTCGCGTCGGTCGATCAGATCCGCCGCGAGGTCGATGCGACGGGCACGATGACCGGCATGGACTCGCTCGCTCGGCAGGCGTTCGAGATTCTCACGTCGAGCAAGCTGGTCGATGCGCTCGACCTGTCGAAAGAAGATGCCGCGACGCGCGATCGGTACGGCAAAGGCGATACAAAAAACTTCGGCGACGGGGCACCGCGCAATCTCGAACACTTCTTGATGGCTCGGCGATTGGTCGAGGCGGGTGCTCGCGTGGTGACGCTGAACTTCGGCCGCTGGGATTTTCACAGCGACAACTTCAACGGCATGAAGAACACGCACCTGCCGCCGTTCGATCAAGGCTTGTCCGCGTTGATCGATGACCTGCACGCTCGCGGTCTGGCCGATGACGTGATGGTCTGCGCGTGGGGCGAATTTGGCCGTACGCCGCGCATCAACCCAGACGCCGGCCGCGACCACTGGCCGCAAGTCGGCGGCGGAGTCCTCGCAGGCGGCGGCATCCGCGCAGGGCAAGTCATTGGAGCGACCGATCGACTCGGAGCTGAAATCGCCGAACGTCCGATCCATTTCGCGGAGGTCATCGCGACGCTGTATCAGCATCTCGGCATCGACCTCGAAACGAAGCTCAATGATCTGGCCGGCCGGCCACAATACGTCGTCGATGGCAAGAAGCCGCTGCCGGAGTTGGTGTGAGTGCGCTGGTGGGTCTCGATGACTCGACCCACCCTACGATCGTGATCATTCGGCGACGCGGCGGATTTTGAGTTGTTCGCGGATCGTCTTGCCTTGATCCCACAGCCGGCGAATGTCGTCGGCGTTTCCTTGAGCGATCGCTGCGCGGATCGCGGCGAGCTGGGTCGAGAACTCGTCCAGGCTGGCAAGCACGGCGGCGCGGTTGTCGAGCAGGATCGGCACCCACACATTGGGATCGCCCGCCGCGATGCGCGTCGTGTCTGCGAAGCCGGTCGCTGCCAGCGAGCGGTTCTCGTCGGCCAACGTTCGAGCCAAAGCCGACGCGACAACGTGCGGCACATGGCTGGTCTGAGCCAACGCACGGTCGTGAGCTTCCGGCGACATCTCGACGACCGACATGCCGATCGCTTGCCAGAAGGCGGTCAGTCGAGCGACCTCGTCGCGACGAGAAGATTCCGTTGGCGTGACGACGCAGACTCGGCCATCGAACAAGTCGGCGCGGGAATGTTCCCAGCCTTGCTTCTCGGACCCGGCCAGCGGGTGCGAGCCGATGAACGTCGCGGTGTCGGGCAGGCCGGCCGAAAGCTCGCGGCAGAGATGCGCCTTCGTGCTGCCGACGTCGGTGATGAGCGTTCCCGGCCGACAGGCTAAGGCGGCTTCACGAACTCCGGCGACGATCAAATTCACCGGAGTCGCGAAGATCAGCAGATCAGCCTGTGCGGCGGCAGCGACCAGGTCGGTGCTGATCGCATCGAGCAGTCCCGCCTCGCGAGCTTGTTCCAGTCGTGGAGCGGTTCGCCCGACGCCGATGACTCGGCGGACGATCCCGCGCTGTCGAGCCGCCAGTGCGACGGAGCCGCCGAGCAAACCGACTCCGACCACCACCACTGTGTCGAACCGGCACCGACTCACACCGGAGTTCGGTGAAGCGGCAGTCGAGTTGTTCGGGGGCTGGCTCATGGCCGACGGATTCTATTTGCCTCGCCTCCCGGTTTCGATGCAGGCCGATTTGATCGCTATTTGCGGCGCAGCGACGCCGGTTGGACGAAGGCCGGATTCACTTTCGTCCCGGAGGTTTTGGGTCGCGGCGAACTGGCGGTTTCGACCGGCGAGAACGGGCTGGGGGACAACTCGAATCCGTCGCCTTCGTCTGCCACGGAAGACTCGAGGACGCGACGCAACTCCGGGTGGCTGAGGTGCGAGCCGCGCGGGAGTCGTGATTCGCGTGGAGCACTCGCCGATTTCTCGACGGATGCGACCTCGATGGACTTCTCGGGTTTTGGCACGTTGGAAACGTGCCCCACGGAGACCTCTCGACGTCGTGCGTCGGGGGCCGTGACTGACTCGCTGCGTGGAACGACGGAGTGGCCGGTGCTGGTGGCGGAAGCGAGTTCCACTTCGTCGGACTTCCGACGCGGTGATGCCTTGGTTTCTGGATTCTGCGAGCGGACGATCGCTGACGATTTCGCATCGGCCAACAACTCGCCGGTCGGACGTCGCAGGGATGGGCTGCCGGCGATGACCCATTGGCTCCATTTGGATTCGAGAGCTTCTACGCTCACTTCTTCGTAGTGCTTGCGGAGCGAGGCGTCCCAGCCGGATTCATGAGCGTCCTGCATGAAGGCCAGGAAACGGCTCTTGCCTCCCTTTTGGACCAGGAAGTCGGCGAGCAAGTAGCCCTCGGCGTACAGCGTCAGGACGTGCTGCATGTTTTTCGGGTATTCGGTGATGCTCAACAATTCGCGGAGCGGGATGCGGCGTTTCGAGGGCATGACCTCTTCGGCGAGCTTTTGTTGCCGACGGCGTTCGGAATCCTCTTCGGCGATGGTCGCAGCCCCTTCATCGGCCCAGCGCGGCAGCGGGCGGCGGAAGTGACAGGCAAAGATCGTGTGGCTGACTTCGTGTGGGATGACGGAATCGAGGATCCGCTCCAGCGAGCCTTGCACGGTCATGTCCCAGCCGAAGACTTCGCCGCCGCCGAAGGAGAACGTCGTCGCCCCACCGGCTCCGATTTGACCGACTCGCACGCGGACTTGGCAGGGCTTCGACCAGTTGGGCAGCGTGTACCCGAGCCATTCGAGCGACAGCTCTTCGCGGCAACGCTCGGCGGTCAGTGCCACCTTCTCGGCGATCGCGGCGGTCGGAGCTTCGACCTCAAAGTTCGGCGTTGCATGCTTCGCGCCGAGTCCGCAGAACAAAAACAGAAGACACATCCCCCGCCACAGCACCGAATCCTTGCAGACCATTCCGAGTGTTCCCTCATCCTTGAGTATCCCCCTCAAGTGGAGGCCGGCGGCTCAGAGCAAACAGCGGTCCAGCGGTCGCAAACCTTTTTCAACAGACGCACCATGGCCAACCGATTCTCAATCTGGCCACAACTTGCAGCGTTTCGAATTCCGCCTGCCTTGGCCGAGACCAAACACGCCCCACCTTGTGAAATTGAAATTCTTTCAGAGCCGACTCCCCGAGTTACAAAACGGCCACTTGTCCATCTTCCCCACTTCGTTCCCTTCGTTTCCTTCTGTTCCAACTTCTTTGGAAGAGATTTTGAACAGAAGGAAACGAAGGGAACAAAGTTGGGAGTCAGTGTTGCCGTAGTTCGGATCATGTCTGTTGGAGTCTTGCGCGTTGGAGACTCGTCTTGAGGCAGGTTCGCAAGCCGGCCTAGTATCCGGCGTTGCTGTTCCACTGGGGAAACTGTTGCCAGGAATCAGGGATGATTCGGCGGCTGGGTCGTTTATTGAAACCGTTGTTGCTCGCGGTGCTGACGCTCGCGGTGTTGCCCTGCGTCGTGGAATTTTGGCTGCGCTGGCAAGAGTTCCGCATCGGCCGACCGATTCTTTCCGGTGATCTGAAAGACGAACTCGTCGCACCGTCTTGGAAGACGCATTATCAACTCAAGCCGTCGCGGCGGATCGCGATCAAGAATCCCGATACCGGCGAAGTCTTCGAGACGCAGACCAACAGCTTCGGACTGCGCGGATCGGAGCCGGCGCTTCCGAAGCCGCTCGACACGATTCGTGTCGTGGTGCTGGGTGACGAAACGGTGCTCGGCTTGGAAGTCGCCGACGACGAGACCTTCGCGGTTCGACTGCAAGAACTGCTGACGGCCGCTTGGCGTCGGCCGGTCGAGGTCATCAACGCGGCGGTGCCTGGCGATTGTCCGTTGATTTCCGCACTGCGATTGCGACACGAGTTGGCCGCGCTGCGACCCGATTTGGTGATCTGCCACTTCGACATGTCGGACGTGGCGGACGACTACTCGCTGCGTCGATTGACGGTGCTCGGCCGAGGCGACGAACCCTTGGAGTGCCCGCATCCGCTGCTCGAAAAACCGGTGCGCGGAGTCGGCGAGAAAGTCGGCGATCACTTCTTGTCGGCGAGATTCGCTCAACGCAAACTGGCGGACTTCTGGAGAACGAAACGCCCGGAGGAATTCACCGACGACATCGACAGTCCGCTCGGCAAGTACGCCTGGGTGATGGACGATCCGCCGAACTGGTCGCAGTACATTCAACAAGCATTCTCCGGTCTGGCCGACGTCCACAGAACTGCTTCGCTGTCGGAAAGTCGATTGCTGATCACGACCTGTCCGGCACCCTGGCAAGTTTCCGCACGAGCCAGTTCCGGTCGAGGCGTGCGTGAAGCGTGCGGCATTCCCGACGATACCGTTTATCAAAGCGATTTGCCGTTCCGACTGCTGGCCGACTCCGAGTACGTCAAGCAACGCGGATTGGTTGTCTGCGATTCGTCGACGGTGTTCCGTGAGGCGTCCAATTCCGACCAGTTGTTCCTGAACAACGCTCCCCGCCTTTCGGCCGCCGGACACAATTTGTACGCCACAACGGTGGCTCGATTCCTTGTGGAAAACAGCCACACACTCCCGCCACCCACCGCCAACGGCAACGGTCCGCGCGCAATCGAACGGCGTTGACCCAAAATAACCCGAAGCGTCAGCGAGGGCGGACGCTTCACTGTCCTTCACTTGTCAATCGCTTGAAGCGCTCGCCCTCGCTGACGCTTCGGGTTACTTTCCGCTCATCATGTCTGACCTCCATCACTACGCATTGACGACCGCACAAAAGGCCCGCGCTGCTTCACGGGCTCTTGTTAGCGTTTCAACTCAACAGAAGAACGCTTGGCTGAGCCGCTCGGCCGAGTTGCTGCGTACACGCTCGGCGGAGTTGATCGCGGCGAACCAGCAAGATCTCGACAAGGCTCCGGAATTCGGCCTCGCGGATGCCGCGATTGATCGGCTGCGATTGAACGAGTCTCGAATTGGTGCAATTGCCGACGCGCTGTTGGATGTCGTCGCCCTGCCCGACCCGGTTGGCGAACTGATCGACAGCACGAATCGGCCAAACGGGTTGTTGGTCACTCGTGTTCGCGTTCCGTTGGGAGTCGTTTTTTTCATTTACGAATCTCGGCCGAACGTCACGATCGACGCGGCAGCGTTGTGCGTGAAGAGCGGCAATGCGGTCATCCTCCGCGGCGGCAAAGAAGCGTTTCACAGCAACACCGCGTTGCATCGTGTGCTGTCTGATGCCCTGCGAGACACGAGCTTGCCGACTGATGCCGTGCAGCTTGTCTCGACGACGAATCGCGAAGCGGTCGGACACTTCCTCAAGTTGCGCGAGCTGATCGACCTAACGATCCCGCGCGGCGGGAAGTCACTGATCGAACGGGTCGCGGCTGAGGCCACGATGCCGGTGATGAAGCACTTCGACGGCGTCTGCCACGTCTTCGTCGATCGCACCGCCGACATCGTGATGGCTGAGAACATTCTCGTGAACAGCAAGTGCCAGCGTCCCGGCGTTTGCAACGCGGCGGAGTCGCTGCTCGTCCATGCGGACGTCGCCAAGACATTCTTGCCGCGTGCGGCTGAGGCTCTCGGTCAGCTCGGCGTCGAGCTTCGTTGCTGCGACCGCTCGCTGCCGTTCGTGAAACAAGGCGTGCTGGCCAGCGACCAGGATTTTCGCACCGAGTATCTCGATCTGAAGCTGTCCGTGAAGACGGTTGATTCGCTCGACGACGCGATCCGGCACATCAACGACTACGGCTCGCATCACACGGACGCGATCGTGACCAACGACTCGGCGGCTGCCGAACAGTTCTGCCGCGAAGTCGATTCCGCCGCGACCCATGTGAATTGCAGCACCCGCTTCAACTACGGCGGCGAGTACGGACTGGGTGCCGAAATCGTCATCAGCACC